>JAICMR010000033.1 GCA_025929155.1 Chthoniobacterales bacterium
AGATGCCCCTTGGCGTGGTGGACCTCCGCGACGCTTCGTGTGTCGGAGAGACTCTCCGCGACGACGAACTGGCAACCCGTCCTCCCCGGAGAAGACCGCGCAAAGAGCGGCAACGGATCTTCTTTCCGCGCGCCCGTGCGCAGTGAGACCTGCACGCCTAAGGGCTCCAGCCAACGTTGCAGAACAGCGTAGTGCTGCTCTGCTAGGATCTGCGTCGGCGCCATCAGGGCGGCCTGATGTCCGCTTTCGATCGCGAGCAGCATTGCCGCGATCGCCACCACGGTTTTGCCGCTCCCGACGTCGCCTTGCAACAAGCGGTTCATTGGAATCGGCCTCCTGAGATCGCCGCGAATTTCCTCCAGAACGCGGTTTTGGGCGTTCGTTAGGCGGAAGGGCAGCCCCTCCAGAAAACGCGCAAGCAAGCTGCCTTCTCCGCAATGCGAACCGCCGCTCCGGGCGCGCGAACATGCGCGCCGGGCCGCGATCAACATCTGCATCGCGAGAAATTCCTCCAGCACCAGGCTCTCGCGCGCCTTGCCTAACGATTCCCAGCTTTCCGGAAAGTGCAGCTCGCGGAGGTTCGCCAGATTCTCCTCTTCGCAGTCACCGAGCAGCCGGTGAATCATCGCCCGTAGGACGCGCGACGACAGCCCCTCTGTGGCCGGGTAGACCGGCGTGATCCGCCGGAAGTGAATCGAAATCTCTTCATCGTTTTCGATGATCTCGAATTCGGGGTGCTCGATGCAGATTCGTTTTCCGCGCAGCCGCGGCTTGCCAAAAACGACCAGGCGCTGGGTCGCTACGATCATTTTCTGCACGTAATGAACGTTGAACCAGCGGAGCACGAGCGGTTGGCTGAGTGCGTGCGCTTCACTCTCTTCCAGCGTGACCTCAAAGATCTTTTTCCAGCCGCCGAACCGCTTAATCTGGGTCTTCGTCACCTCGCCGCAGAGACAGATCGGCTGATCACTTTCTTCGCGCGGGAAGGCCGAAAACTCGCGCCGATCCTCATGACGCCGTGGATAATGCCCGAGCAAATCACCCACGGTTTCCAAGCCGAGCCGGCGCAATTGGGTGAGGCGTGCACGCGGAATCCAGTCATTTTCGCCTAACGAATCCTGAAACCGCAGTGCCATGAATCAATTTAGCCAGGAAACGCTGCTCGCGGAAGATTTGTTGGAGCTGTCCATGGTGTGCGCTTTGAAGTTATCATGCTGACGGAGCCGAAGGATCCCGTCGAAAAACGAGAAATTCCGCGTTCAGGAAGATTCACGGTATCCTTCGGCTGCGCCCAAAAGGACTGTGACGATGGGGCGCCCCCGGGTGTGCGTGCACTTTCCGGTTTACAACTCGCCCGCGGCGCGAATCGCTTCGACCTGCATCTGCACACGGATCTCGCCTTCGTACTCATCGCCGCTGATCCGGAACGCGACGTCCCACGGTGGCTCGGGCAGCGGATGCTCCGCGCCATTGAAAAAAATCGCGCGCTGAAAGCGTCCATCTTGCTTCAAGCGGAGGGCGAGATGCTTTTCCTTCAGAACTGTCGGCGGCGCCGCCGGCTCGACGGCATGCGCGAAAAAGAGAGGCTGGAGATTGCCGTTTCCGAACGGCTGTAACAACTCGTGCCAGCGCAGCAGATCGAAATCCAAATCACGGAACGTGAGCTCTTGATCCAGATGCAGCCGCGGCTCGAGGTCGTCAGTGCTGAGCAAATTCCCGCAGGTTTCCCTGAATGCAGCCGCGAACGAGGGGAACTCCGGTTCCCGGATCGTTAGGCCAGCGGCCATTTCGTGGCCGCCAAATTTTTCCAGAAACTGAGCAGAATGGCTCAAAGCTTCGACCAATGAAAAGCCGGGAATACTGCGACCGCTTCCTTTGCCGATCGCGTTCTCGTCGAAGCCGATGATCAGAGTCGGTCGATGATATTTGCGGGCAATCCGCGAAGCGACAATTCCTAGAACTCCCGGATGCCAGCCGCGTTCCCCCAGCACGATGGCGGGATGGGTGGCGAGGTTTCGTTCGAAAATAGATTGCTCCGCGGCGTGCACCAGCTCGCGCTCCAGCGTTTGGCGTTCGCGGTTCTGCGCATCAAGCTCCGCGGCAAGAGCAGCGCTTTCCGCGTCGTCGGTTGAAAGGAGAAGTTGCAAAGCGCGTTCCGCTGTCGTTAGGCGGCCGGCCGCGTTCAGTCTCGGCCCCAGCCGAAAACCGATGTGGTCCGAGACAATGGGCGGCCGCACCGCGGCGACATCCATCAGATGCGCCATGCCGGACAAACGCCGCCGCGCGATCTCCCGCACTCCGTGATGCACCAGAATTCGGTTCTCTCCTTCCAGCGGGACGATGTCCGCGACCGTGCCAAGCGCGACGAGGTCGAGGCGGCGACGGAGATCGAAATCCGGGAGCGGCGAAGTCTTCAGAAGCGCATGGCAAAGCTTGAAGACGATCCCGACGCTGCAAAGATAAGCGAACTCGTTAGGCGCGGCCGCGGCTTTCGGATTGACTAGCGCGACGCACTCCGGGAGTCGCGCTTTTGGCTCGTGGTGATCGAGCACGATCACCTCCGCGCCGCGCGCGTGGAGGTCGGCGATCTCCGCGCAGGAAGAAGTGCCGCAATCGATCGCAATCAGAAGCTGCGGGTCATGCAATTGCCAGCAGCGTTCCACGCCCTCCGGGCTCAATCCGTAGCCTTCATCGATCCGCGACGGCAAAAAGACGGCCGGCTGCGCGCCGTAAGCGGTCAGCATTTCGTGGAGCAACGCGAGCGACGTGACGCCGTCGACGTCGTAGTCGCCATAGAGCACGATCCGTTCGCCATTCGTGAGGGCGAGAAGGACACGATCGACCGCCGCCCGCATTTGCGGGAGCAGAAAGGGATCGCTCAGCCGCGCGAGCCGCGGCCGGAGAAATTCATCGGCCTCTTCGCGCGTGGTTAGGCCTTTCGCCTGAAGGAGCCCGCTGATGCAGGCCGAGCCGCAGAGGTCAATCGAACCGTTGTGCGCTCGCAGGATCCACCTCGGAGTTGGAATCATACCTGGAGAAGTGAAGCGAGACGCTGCGCGTCGAACGGCGCGTGCACCTTCGCGTCGTTGTCGAAATAGACAAAGAGATCGCGAGCGAGCGACCACGGCCGCAGCCGATCCGCCCACCATTCCAGCGCGGAATCACTGTAACCGCTGACATAAAGTTGGGTGTCGCCGTGCAGCCGGCAGTAAACGAAATCGCTCGTGAGCTCTTCCGCGTAAGGCCATTTGCCGGCGGTGTCCGCGAAGACGAAAGCCGCGTTGTGTTCCCGGAGGAAATCGAAGAACTCCGGCACGAGAAAACTCGGATGCCGAATCTCCAGCGCATAACGGAGCGGCCGCCTCGCATCGGCTTCAAGAAAAGCCGGCGACTTCAGCTTCTCGTTATGCCGGCAGCCAAGTTGCGCCGCCGCTTCACTGTCGTTAGGCAGTAAATCGAAGAACTCGCGAAAGCGCGCTTCGTTCCAGCCAAAGTTAGGCGGAAACTGCCAGAGAATAGGTCCGAGTTTTTCGCGAAGCGCCAGCACTCCCGAAGCGAAGAAATTAGCGAGTGGCGCCTCGGCATCCCGCAGCTTTTTCATGTGCGTGATGAAGCGCGGCCCTTTCACGCTAAAGAGGAAATCCGCTGGCGTTTCGTCATACCATTTCTGGAAGCTGCCCGGTCGCTGAAGCGAATAGAAGGTGCCGTTGATCTCGATCGTATTGAAGACGCGGCTGGCGAATCCGAGCTCACGCTTTTGTGAATGCCCCGAAGGATAGAAAACTCCGCGCCACGGTTTGTAGGTCCAGCCGGAAATGCCAATCCGCACCTCGCGGGTGCGGTTTACACGAGATCGAGGTTCGCTGGTGGGGCGGGCAGGAGATTTCGTTTTGCGCATTCTTCGCCGAACTTTTTGAACCCGGCTTTCTCCGGTTCACTGAAAGCAAACCGCAGACATTCGCGATAGTAAAATTCACAAAAAGCTCGGTCCATCTCCGGTTGCGCGGCGATGATTGGACCAAGGTCAGCCAGGTTCTTTTTCCCTAACGAGCGCAACACCTCAGCGACTTTTTCTTTCCCGCGAAACTCCGGTCGGATCAACCAGAGCGCGTAAACAAACGGCAAACGAAATTGTTCGTGCCACGCCGCGCCGAGATCGAAATAGCGATAGCTGTCATTCGATTCTTGCCGAAAACGAGTCGCCTGGTCACCAATCAAAAGCCGTCCGCGCGCGGTCGTGATCTCGCCTTCCGGCAGAAACCTGGGAGTCAGGCCGCGCGCGCCTAACAAACAGCGCAAGAGGTTGACGGAAGTCGCCGAGGCCGGATCCACCACGACTTCCTCTATGACCTCAAGCGGCCCGAGGTGCGCGAGGAAGACGCTGTAAACCGGCCCGTGGGATGCGATCGCAACGCCATCGACAACGGAATAAACCGGGTGGCGCAGAAACTCGAAGCTGGAGACGAGTGCAACGTCGAGCTGGCCGGCGGCGAGTTGCCGGCAGAGCGCGGCAGGATGGTCGTAAATAATTGGACCATCCCAACCTTGAATGAGCGGCCGGGCGTTAAGATATTTAACGCAACCGATTCTGACGTCTCGGTCGTGAACAGTCATCCAGTCAACGTAGCATGAGAGGATTACATCGGTCGCGAGGCCTTTGTTGCAGTCATCCTGACCGAAATCGAAGGATCTCGTCCGGCCTCCCGAATGCTTCGTCCTGCTGCACGACCGAAAGCCTCGGGCTGGGCGCCTCGGCCGCCGGCAGGGCATCTCGCCCTGCGAGATTTTCTTGGAACTCCGGAACCGCCGGTCGAAACGACGGCCAACCTGCGAGAAGAGGTTCAGCCGTCGTTAGGCGAGAGCCAACTCGTGCGCACTTCGCAGCGCAGAGACCGGGGTCGCGGGCAGGTGATTGTAGAAACTGTCACGCTGGACAGGCTCGCGACCCGCTTCCCGGATAACGTGGCGAAGCGACTCGACTGTTTGTTCCTGTGGGGTTTTCGCGCCGGCCATATGAAAGATTTTTTCTTCCATGATCGTGCCGTGCAAATCATCCACGCCGTAGGCGAGCGAAATTTGCGCGAGCGGCAGGCCCATGCTCACCCAATAGGCGGTAAGATGATCGAAGTTATCCAGGTAAATGCGGCTGACGGCGAGCGTGCGGAGCTGATCGAACGCAGTCGCGGGCGGGACGTGTGCCATGACCGTCGTTGTGGGTTCGAAGGCGAACGGGATGAAACCGGTGAAACCGCCAGTCTCATCCTGAAGCTCGCGTAGCTGCCGCAGATGATCGACGCGCTGCTCGAGCGTTTCGATGTGCCCGTAAAGCATTGTGCAGGTGCTGCGCATTCCCATTTCGTGCCAGGTCCGATGAACTTCGAGCCACTCGGCCGCGTCCTCTTTTCCACGGCAAAGTTGATCGCGCACCGCCGGATCGAAAATCTCCGCTCCCGCGCCGGTCAGCGCGCAGAGCCCGGCATCGCGCAATTCCGCGAGTGTATCGCCGATCGAGCTCTTGAATACGCGTCGCGCGAGGTGCCGGATTTCGATCGCTGTGAAAGCCTTGATCTGCAGCTCAGGGTCGAGCGCGCGCAGCTGCCCAACGAGATCGAGATACCACTGTTTGCCTAACGATGGGTGCAAACCGCCCACCATGTGCACCTCGGTAATGCCGAGCGTAAGCGCTTCCTGCACGGTCGCGACGATCTCCTCGATCGAACTTTCGAAGGCGTGCGCGTCGCGCTTTTTGGCCGCAAACGCGCAGAACTGGCAGGAGAGGACGCAGAGGTTCGAGTAGTTGACGTAACGATTGAGAATGTAAGTGGCAACGTTGCCGTTTTTGCGCTCGCGAACTGCATTCGCGAGTGCGCCGAGCGCGTTGAGATCATGGCTGCGAAAAAGCTGCAGCGCGTCCGCGTCGGTGATTCGTTCGTAATGCTCGACTTTCTCGGCGATCGGTTGGAGCGATGGCGGGATCAGCGATAATTTCATCGAAAACAGCGCCGGTCAGGCGGCGGCAAGCGCTTATGATGCACAGCGGGAAGGTTTCGCGCAAGTCCTACGGAGACCGGGTAAAAAGCTTCGTTTTTCGGCTCTTAGCCTGCACTTGCACACAGATTTGCACCTCTCCCGAAGTGTAACGCAAGTGAATGTGCACGATCAAAGTTCGGGAAATTAAGGGGGCGAACGCCTTGCGACGCCCGCCCCCTCTCAACCCCACAACTCCAAATTTTTAGTAATCGCGTTCTTTCGCGGTGCTGATGTAGCGCATTTTGGCCGGAGCCGGAGCGATCCCGGGAGCCGGATAATCGGTGACAACTTGGCGGTTGGAAGTCGGAACCAGACGAACGCCGCCTCGCGCGTTGTTGCGCCAGCCATTCGGGTCGGCGAATTCCTCGCCGCTATGGTGCAATCCGCTGACTTGATCTTCGAGACCGGTGCCGTAGTGCTGGTCAATGATCGTCGGCGTGACAAAGACGAGCAGATTCCGTTTTGTGCGTGCGTTCAGATGTTCCTGAAAGAGATATCCGAGCACGGGGATATCGCCGAGCACTGGGACTTTTGTGCGGCCTTTGTTTACTTCGTCCTGGAGCAAGCCGCCGATCGCGAGCGTATCGCCGCTTTTGATGAGCACGTTGGAGTTAAGTGAACGTGTATCGATGACCGGGCTCGAAACGGTCGCGCCAGCGAAAACGAAAGTCGCGTCAGCCACTTTGTTGCTTATCTCGGGCTTTACGGAGAGCGTAACGAAGTCGTCTTTGTTCACTGAAGGTGTCACGAGCAGCGTGTTGCCGAACTTCTTGTCCTGGAACCCGCCGAAAACCGCCGTCGCGGTCTGCTCGTTGAAGTTCAGCTGCGGGACGGGCTGGTTGCGCGTGATCTCGATTTTCGCCTCGCGGTTATCCGAGGTGACGATGCGTGGGTTCGCGAGAAACTCCGCATCGGAATCCTCGTTTAGTGCACGAACGGTGACCGACATCTGAGGCGCCGTGAGGATGGCGAACTGGCTGCCAGCCAAGTGAGACAGATTTCCAAGAACATTGCTGTTGGCCGTATTGCCCAAGGTAAAGTTGTTCGGGATCAACTGGCCAGTTGGATCGGGTAATCCGTTGGTACCGGAATAGCGAATCGTCTGCGGATTCGCCGCGCCGCCGACCACTCCTCCCCAGTTAATGCCGTAGCTCTGGCGTGGATTGGCATTCACCTCGACCAGGCGCGCCTCGATCATGACCTGCTTGGTCGGTTTATCGATTTGCGCAAGCATCGCGCGGACATTGTCAATGTTGCTCCGGGTCTCTCTAAAGAAGATGGTGTTCGTGCGCTCGTCGACTTGCGGGGCTTCCTTGCTTGACAGCTGCGAAGCGAGCAACGGCGCAATGTCTTTGGCCCGGCCGTAGCTAAATTGGTAGCTATCGCTTTCCGTCGGCTCTGCGGTGCGCTCGGCGCCGGTCTTGACGTAGTAAACGTTGTCGATGTCATCCATGAACAGGCTCTTGGCTTTTACGATGATCCCGATGGCCTGGAGCGCGGTGACCCCTTCAAGCCGCATGGTAACCGTGCCGGTGACCGCTTCGCTCACGACGATGTTGATGTGGGCCTGGCGCGCGAGGAGCCGCAGGACCTGGCCAACCTCGTCGCCTTGAAATTCGCGCACGCCGACGCCGCCGTTTTCGACCGCGGAAGTGGCTTCTGTCGTCGCGGGCGTGGTTGCAGGAGAGGTCGAGACCACCGTACCCGCTGGGGCTGCGCCGGCCGGAGCATTCGCGGATGGGAGAACGGGAGCATTGTTAGGCGCGACGGCTGGCGAAGTCGCCGTGGCGGTGGGCGCCGAGACCGGTGCGCTTGGTGTCGCCGCCTGCACGAGCGTCATCGGAGCCAGATCGGAGTTCCGCGCGCCCGCGGCGCCGGCCGCATTTTGCGCCGCGGCGATGACTCGCCCGGGAACAGAACGGGCTGTGCCGGCATCCTGCGCGGAGGATACTGTCGCGCAGGCCAGCGAAGCGGCCAGGCCGCAGATGATGAATTTTGTGGAAATTGACATATTGATTTTCGCCAACGGTTGGTATGACTGCGGGTTCAGCTAAAAGCAGGAACCAGACCAGCCTGTGCCGCTCCCCGAAAAGACCGCTATTACGGGGAAACGCCTCCTCGTTAGGCGATTCCCGAGTGGGAATTGCTCGTTAGGCGAAAGGAGCGAGGCGGCCGGGCCAACTCGCTACGATTATCTGAGCAGGGATCGCCCGCTTCTAAGCCGCGTCTGCGAAGAGCGCCGGCTTGCGGAAATCCGCCGCCGGCATTTGCCTAACGAGCCGCACGATACCGTCCTGCCATTTCTGGCTGATCTCCTGCAGATACGGATCGTTCTGTTCCAGCCGTGTGCGCATTTTTACCTGCAGCGAGTCGTTTTTATAGCAAAGAATATCGATGGGGGGACCAACGGCGACGTTGCTTTTCATTGTCGCATCAAGCGACACGATCCCGAACTTCACCGCATCCATCAGCGAGCTTTCGTAGCTGAACCCGCGGTCGAGAATCGGCTTGCCGTACTTGGTTTCGCCGATCTGCAGAAAAGGCGAATCCGCGCTGGCGTGAATGCTGTTCCCTTGGGGGTAAATGAGGTGAACTTCGGGCGCGAAGCCGGCGATTTGGCCGCCCACGATCAGGTGGATGTTGAAATTAAAACCATCCGCTTCGAGCGCCGAACGGTCGCGCTTTTCCACTTCTCGCACCTTCGAGCCGACGTAGCGAACGATGTCGTAAATCGTCTCGCGATTAAATAAATGCTTTCGTGCCGGATGGCTCTCATTCAGGTGGAGATCATCATCGATCAGCGCCAACGTCGTCTGGCTGAGCGAGAGATTCCCCGAGCTCATGATGCAGATGACGCGGTCGCCCGGCTTCTCGAAGACCCGCATTTTGCTGCGCGTTCCAACATCATCCATGCCGGCGCTGGTGCGTGAGTCGGAGAGAAAAACGGCGCCTTTGCGGCAAAGCATTCCGAGGCAATACGTCATGATTCGCCCGGCTTGCTGCTGCGCACGACGCGGCCTTTGACCTGTCGCATCTTCGTATGGTGCGCGATCGAGTAAACATGGCCGTCGCTGCCGCGGAAAAAGGCGCTCAAGATCCAGCTCACGATGCTGATCAAAATTGCGCCCCAGAAGGCGCTCCCAAAATGATCGACGTGGAAACCGTGGACGAGATCATTCACGAGCAGCAGCATCAACGCGTTCACAACAAAAATCGCGAGGCCAAGGGTAAGAACAATCAGCGGCGCCATGAGCAAAAGCAGCACCGGCCGCAGAAAGGCGTTCAGGATGCCGAGGAGAAGAGCCGCGCCAAAGAGCGAAGCGACGCTGTCATAGCGAATGCCATCGAGCAGCGCCGCCGCGACCATCACCGCGATCGTGGTGATCGCCCAGCGGAAAAGAAATTGCCTCATCGTTACCTGATTTTGACGGAGCCGCTTTCGTGCCGTTTCTGCTTGCGAAGCCGCTCTCTGCGGGTACAGGCTTGGCCCAGTCAAAGGCAAAAGTAAATGGCGAAAAGTTCGAAGAAAAATCAGGATCTGGTCTCCGGCGCGGGATCAACAAGTGAACCCCAAGGCGGTGTGGCGAACCCAAACGCGAGTCAGCCCGAGCCGAGCGTGACGCCAGCGGTCGCACCGAAAGCGGCAAAGAAGCCGGGCATGACGTCTTCGGCCGCACCGAAAGCGGTAAAGAAGCCGGCGAGCGCGACGGTGCGCAAAAAAGCGGCAGTGAGTGCCAAGCCCCGCAAGACAACTTCCCGAAAAAAACCTGCTCCGGCAGAGTCAGCAGTCTCCGATGAGGCCATCCGGCTTCGCGCCTACTTCCTCGCCGAAAAGCGGGCGGGGCTAGGGCTACCAGGCGATTCATCGAGCGATTGGCTCGAGGCGCGTCGGCAACTCCTTGCGGAAGCTGCCGCCCAAGGCTAAACGCCTAACTCTTCGGCTTGGGCGTTGGCAAGACGGCCCCGCCCTCTGGGAAACAGGCCTTCACCTTTTCGATCAGCCGACTGATCGTGAACGGCTTTGCCAAAAAGCCGCGGACTCGCGCTTCCTTCATTAGCTCCTGTGCACGCTCGTCGGAGCCCTGACCGGAAACGAGCAAGAGCGGTGGCGTTCGCCGCGGCGGCTTGGAGTTCTCGTAAACTTTCGAGATCAGAAAAAAGAGCAGCGTGCCGTCGATCATTGGCATCGAAAAATCGAAAATCATTAAGTCGTAGTCTTTTCTCAACGCCAGCTCGAAGCCGTATTCCGGATTGGGCGAGGTGTCGACCTCCCAGTGCAGGATATGCTGGAGCGCCTCACGAATAATCCGCAGGGCGCCGTTATCGTCGTCCACCACCAGAATCCGTTTCACCGTCTCAGCCATCTTGGAGCCTTGCGGAAAAAGCGCGAAGCCGGCAAGCTTAACTTGCCACTGATGGAAAAAATCTCGGATCAATCCCCCGCCTCGTTGCTCGCCGCCGCCTTGCGGGAGCGCCAGCGCATTATCGCGGACGAAGCGAGCCGAAAAGATTCCGAAGCGCACCTCGCGCGATTGCAACGCATCTCGGAAGAAGTCGTTAGGCTCGGAAACCAATTGCCTCAGCCGGTCGATCCGCAGCTGGGGCATTTCCTCGCCCGTTGCAGCTACGACAAGGCGCTGGCTTTGCTAGAGACGCTGTAGCCTCGACCGCGCTGGTGCGAACTCGGGGAAGGCCGCGATCGCAAATCGCCGCTGCCTAACGAATCCGTCGGACGAAAAGGAGCTACCTGGAATACAACTCAACGATCAACTGCTCGTTGACCATTGGCTGCATCTCTTCGCGCGACGGGATGTGCGCAACTTTTCCGGTGAGGGCGTCGCGATCTACCGTAAGCCAGTCGGGCACGGGCGCGATCTGGGTCAGTTCGAGATTGCGCAACGCAAGCTGACGCGATTTCGGCTTGTCTTTTACCGTGATCTCATCGCCCGCGCGGACGTTGAACGACGCGACATTCACTTTCTTGCCGTTCACCTGCACGTGGCCATGGGAGACGAGCTGGCGGGCGGCGCTTCGGGTGTTCGCGAGGCCAAGACGGAAGACGACATTATCCAGCCGGGTTTCGAGGAGCTGGAGCAACGTCTCGCCGGTGACACCGCGACGCTGCAGGGCGGTCTCAAAAATCCGCCGAAACTGCTTTTCCATCAGGCCGTATTGAAACCTGAGCTTCTGCTTTTCACCGAGCGCGATCGCGTAATCGGATTGTTTGCGGCGGGAACCCTTCGGTCCATGCATACCCGGCGGATAGTTTTTGCGTTCAAGTGATTTGGAAGGTCCGAAAAGCGGCACGCCATAGCGACGCGCGATCTTGGTTTTGGGTCCGGTATATCTGGCCATGAAGAAGAGAGTTGTGTGAAAGGGTGACAAGAATCAGACGCGGCGCTGTTTCGGCGGTCGGCAACCGTTGTGTGGCACCGGCGTGACGTCGCGAATGATCGTAAGGTCGAGTCCGATTGCCTGAAGGGCGCGGACGGCGGATTCGCGGCCGGCTCCTGGTCCCCGAACGAGGACTTCGACTTCTTTCAAGCCGTGACCCATCGCCTGACGCGACGCATCCTGCGCAACCATCTGCGCAGCGTACGCGGTGCTCTTGCGCGAACCTTTAAATCCCACTTTGCCGGCGCTCGACCAGCCGATGACGTTCCCTTGCAGGTCGGTGATCGTGACGATGGTGTTGTTGAAGGTGGAAAGGACGTGAGCGAAACCAGAGTGGACGTTTTTGCTCCCTTTCGCCTTGATGATTTTCGGCCGT
Organism: Chthoniobacterales bacterium; assembly: GCA_025929155.1. GTDB lineage: Bacteria > Verrucomicrobiota > Verrucomicrobiia > Chthoniobacterales > UBA10450 > Palsa-1392. The sequence continues at coordinate 11,801 of JAICMR010000033.1, forward strand.
TCAACGTCGTTCGGATCGAGCGAAAGATTTTCTTTGGGCGCTTCCGCGGCGGGCGCTTCGGCTTTCTTACTCTTCTTGGCGGCTTTTGGCTTCGCTTCCTTCTTGGCGGGCGCAGGAGCCGCTTCAGTCGCAGCTACAGGAGCCGCTTCCGTCGCGATGGGCGCCGTTTCGGTCGCTGGCGTTTCAGGAGCGGTTGCTTCCGTCGTTGCCTCGCTAGGTGCGGCGTCGGCGGGAGCCGTGGTCTCGGCGGGTGTCGGGTTTTCGGAATCTTCGGCCATGTCTGAGTTCGTTAGGTTAAACTTTCCCGGCTTTCGCATCCTTGTTGCGAATAACGCCGACGGTCTTGCGCGGTCCTTTCCGGGTGCGGGCGTTGGTCGAGGTGCGTTGTCCGCGCACCGGCAGTCCGCGGCGATGCCGGATCCCGCGATAGCAGTTAATCGCCTGGAGGCGCTTTAAATTGCTTTGCACTTCGCGGCGAAGATCGCCTTCGATCGGCAGCTTATTGTTTGTGATCGTCTGAATGATCTCGTTGATCTGCTGCGGGGTGAGATCTTTGGCGCGGATGTTCGGATCAATATTCGTCTGTTCGAGAACCCGCTTCGCAGTCGAGGGACCGACCCCGTAGACATAGGTTAACGACGCTTCAATCCGCTTGTCGGCGGGAATTTCTACTCCTAGAAGTCTTGGCATATTTGATTTCGGATTTCGGGATTCGGATTTCTTACCCCTGGCGCTGTTTATGACGGGGGTTCTTGCTGCAGATCACGCGCACCACGTTCTTGCGCTTCACGATCTTGCAGCCTTCACAAAGTCTTTTTACTGATGGTCGCACTTTCATAATTCACGAGACGAAAAACGCGGAGCTCAATTCTCCGCGCTACCGATGGCGAAAAGTGATTCGCCCCTTCGACAAATCGTAGGGGGAAACTTCTAGCATAACTTTGTCGCCCGGCAAGATGCGAATGAAGTGCATCCGCATTTTTCCCGAAATATGCGCGAGCACGCGGTGCCCATTGGGCAACTCCACCCGGAACATGGTATTCGGCAGCAGCTCGACCACCTTGCCTTCTACCTCAATTGCGTCTTTGCGCGCCATGTCAGGATTTCAGGCTCCTCCTTGGTGATCAAAACCGTGTGTTCGAAATGCGCCGAGGGCAGTCCATCCGCGGTACAAACGGTCCAGCCGTCATCCATCAGGCGTACGCCGGAGCCGCCGAGATTTATCATCGGCTCGATCGCGAGAGTCATTCCCGCTTTCAGACGCGGGCCACTCCCGCGCCGACCATAGTTAGGCACCTGCGGTTCTTCATGCAGTTTCCGGCCGACACCGTGCCCGACAAATTCGCGCACGACAGAAAACTGGTTGCGACGTGCTTCGTCCTCAACCGTGGCGCAGAGATCGCCGAGGCGCTCGCCCGCGTGAGCTTTTTCGATCGCGCGTTGCAACGCGCTCTCGGTTACGGCGAGCAGTTTCTCGACCCGCTCGTCGATCATGCCGACAGGAATCGTTGAGGCCGTGTCGCCAACCCAGCCATCCTGCACCACGCCGATGTCGAGCTTCACGATGTCGCCGTATTGTATCCGCCGCTGGCTGCCGATGCCGTGAACAATCTCGTCGTTGATGGAAATACAGATGTTGCCGGGAAAAACGCGGTGACCCAGCCGATAACCTAAGAAGGCACTACGCACGCCAGCGGCCTGCATCAGATCGGCCGCAGCCTGATCGACTTCTTTGGTCGAAAGACCAGGCCGGATCATCTCGCTGACGCGCTCGAGCACATCACTCGCGGTGCGGCAGGCGATCCGCATCTTGTCGATCTCGCGCGACGACTTGATCGGGATCATCTTGCGCGTTCTTCGATGAGCGCAGAGATGTCGGCGAAGACCACTTCGCGGTCGCGGTTGCCATCGATCCGATGGAGCGCATGACGTTCCTCGTAAAAAGAGGCGAGCGGCTCGGTCTTCGACTTATATTCGGCGAGACGAGTTTGGAGGACGGAAACGTCATCATCGTTTCGCCGAATCAGCGGGCCGTCACAATACGGGCAAACTGGCCGCTCGGAAAAACAGGCGCTCGTGAGACTTGTGGTAAAACCGCAACGCCGGCATTGCAGGCGGCTCGCGATCCGATCTCGCACGGTTTCCTCGGACACCTCCAGCCAGATTGCGATGTCGAGCGATGCCCCGCCGTTCCTCTGTAGAATTTCTTCGAGCCGCTCCGCCTGCGTCACGGTGCGAGGAAAGCCGTCGAAGACGAAACCCTCCTTGCCATGCAGATTCAGCCAGTCCTCGATCAACTTCACAATGATGTCATCCGGGACGAGTCCACCTTGTTTGGCGATCTCATCGGCTTGCAATCCGAGCGGCGTCTCGAGATCCCGTTCGCGCCGCAGAATCGTTCCGGGCGAAGTCACCGAAATCGCGAAGTGCCGTGTGATCATCTCTGCCTGAGTTCCTTTGCCGGAACCAGGAGCACCGAGAAGCACGATTCGGCTTTTCATCGAGATCCGTAGAGGAAGATAGCTACGCCGCCGATCACGAGCACGGCAATTCCCACATAGAGCCACATCAGCGTCCCCTGCTCTGCCGCCTCGCCGCCCGCGCCGCCTCGGTCGAAAGCGCGCGCGCGAATCCGGCCTTTGCGTAGGAAGCCGTCGTAATGCCGCTGAATCAAATGGGTTTCCACCTGCCGCATCGTATCGAGCATCACACCGACGATGATGAGCAGGCTGGTGCCGCCAAAGAACTGCGCAGTGATCACCGGCACGTGCATGCTTTGACTCAGAAGGCTCGGCAGAATCGCGATGACCGTGAGGAAAACGGCACCGGCAAACGTCAGCCGCGTCATCGTGTAATCGAGAAAATCCGCCGTTGGCTTACCAGGACGCACACCGGGGATATAGCCGCCGTATTTCTTCAGATCATCCGCGATTTGCGACGGTTGGAACTGCGTCGCCACCCAGAAATAACTGAAGAAGAAAATCATCGCGGCAAGCACGACATAATGCATCCAGCCGCTGGAGAGATTGTCCGCGATCATCTTGGCAGTGCGGCTGTTTTTAAAGGCCAGGCCAACAATCGTTGTAGGAAAAAGGAGCAACGCCCAGGCGAAGATGATCGGCATGACGCCGGCATAGTTCACTTTCAGCGGCATATATTGCGTCTGGCCGCCGTACATCTTCCGGCCGACGACGCGCTTCGCGTACTGCACAGTGACCTTTCGCACGCCTTCGGTTACCGCAATGACTGCTGCGATGACGATGATAAGAAACGCGACCATCAAGACCAGGATCGCTGGATTCACCTGACTTGTTCCCGTCGCTGCCGAAGGCACGAAAGTTTTCCAAGCCTGGGCCAGCGCTGCGGGCAGGCGCGCGACAATGCCTATCGTAATAATCAGTGAAATCCCGTTGCCGATGCCGCGATCGGTAATCTGGTCGCCCAGCCACATCAGGAAGAGCCCGCCTGCGGTCAGGGTGATGACCGTAATGATCCGGAAAGACCAACCCAAATTATCCACCAGCGGAATCCCGAGCCGCGCCGTGGTCTCGTTAATTCCCGGGAGCATTGTGTGATACGACTCCGGGTGCTGGAAGGAAACCGCGAGCAGATACCCTTGGAAGATACAAAGCACGATCGTCACATAGCGCGTGTACTGCATGATCTTTTGTCGGCCGCCATCTTCACGCGACAGACGGCTGAGTGAGGGTATTACCGCGGTCAGAAGTTGCAGCATGATCGAGGCGCTGATGTAAGGCATAATGCCTAACGAGAAGACCGCACAGTTTTCGAGCGCGCCGCCACTAAAGAGGTTGAAAAGCGCGGCCACACCGCCGCCGCCAGTTTGTGAGGAGGTGCGGAACCATTCCTGTAACACGGCCGGATTGATCCCCGGCGTCGCTATCGCAGCACCCAGCCTGACGATTACGATCACTGCGAGGGTGAACAGAATCCTTCGCCGGAGCTCAGGAATCTTGACGCTATTTAGAAAAGCCGAAACCATCCGCTAGATCCGCTTCAGAAATCGCTACTTCGCCGGCTTCTTCTTCGTCGCGCGTTTTTTCGCTTTGGGCGCGGGCGCAGGCGGTTCGGCCTGCGCTTCCGCAGCGGGATGACGTGGACCATGCGCTGCGCGCGGCGCCTTCAGATTGACCTTGCCGCCCGCTTTCTCGATTTTCGCGCGCGCCGATTCGCTGACCTTGTCCGCTTCGATCGTCAGGCTGCGATCGAGTTCGCCGCGGCCCAGAATCTTCAGGCCGGCAACTTTACCGCGGACCAATTTCGACTCGCGAAGCATCTGCTCGTTGATCGACGTGCCGGCTTCAAACTGGTTCAGGTCGTCGAGATTGATGACCGCGTAGGTCTTATGGAATGCCGCATTATTGAACCCGCGTTTCGGCAAGCGCCGAATGAGCGGCATCTGCCCGCCTTCGAAGCCCAGACGAATGCTGCCGCCGGAACGGGCTTTCTGGCCTTTGTGACCCTTGCCACTCGTCTTGCCGTGGCCAGAACTTTCACCGATGCCCAGTCGCTTGGTGCGATGTTTCGCACCGGGACGCGGACGCAAATTGTGCAAGCGAATCATGACTGCGCGGCCTCCCCATCACCATTATTGTCATTCCTTGGGCGGATGCCACGTGCCTTGAAAATTTCATCGCGGCGACGCAGGGCGCGAAGCGCTTCGATCGTTGCCTTCACCACGTTGGCATGATTGCTCGATCCTAACGACTTCGCGAGGACGTCACGGATCCCCACCGCTTCGACCACGGCACGCACGCCGCCGCCGGCGATCACGCCCGTTCCCGGCGAAGCGGGACGGAGCAGTACGCGGCCGCCACCAAATTCGCCGATCACTTCGTGCGGAATCGTGTTTTCGCGCAGCGACATTTTCTCCATCGACTTCCGCGCCGCCTCAGACGCTTTGCGAATCGCCTCCGCGACTTCGTTCGCCTTGCCAAATCCACAGCCCACTTTGCCGTCGTGATCGCCCGCCACGATCAGCGCGCTGAAGCTGAAACGACGTCCACCTTTCACGACCTTCGCACAACGGTTGATGAAGACGACCTTCTCGGTCGTATCTCCTCTTGCCGGAGGCGTCCGGTCCGTGGTGCGCGAGTCGCTTCGTCTGCCTTGGTTGCCTGCGTATGCCATATTAAAGTTTGAGTCCGCCTTCGCGGGCCGCGTCTGCCAGCGCTTTCACTTTGCCGTGGTAGAGAAATCCACCACGATCGAACACTGCCTTGTCGATATTCTTCGCGAGCAAACGCTCCGCGACTAACTTGCCAACTTTCTCGGCCGTCGCGCGATTCGCTGCACCTTTTCCGATAAGTTCCTTTTCCGTCGTCCCGGCCGAAACCAGCGTCCGTCCCGCGTCGTCGTCGATGACTTGGGCGTAAACATGTTTGCCGGAGAAATAAACGGCGAGACGCGGACGTTCGGCTGTGCCGGAGACTTTGCGCCGGATGCGGTTGTGGATTCGCCCGCGAATGGCTTTGCGATTGATGGTAGCCATGACTATTGGACGGTCTTGCCTTCCTTGCGGCGAATCTGCTCGCCGGCATAACGCACGCCTTTGCCTTTGTAGGGCTCGGGCGGGTAGTAACGCCGAATGTCCGCAGCGACCTGGCCGACCGTTTTCTTGTCGACACCTTGAATGGAAATCTTTGTGTTTTCGGTCACCGCGATCTTGATGTCTTTGGGAATCGGAAAAAGGATTGGGTGCGAGAAGCCAAGGCTGAGATTCAGGTTACTACCCTGGACGGCGGCTTTGAAACCGACACCTTCAATTTCGAGGTTACGCGTGAACCCTTCGCTAACGCCGATGACCATGTTGTTGATCAAGGCGCGCGAAAGACCGTGCAACGCTTTCACGCTTCTCGTCTCGGCGTTGCGAACCAATGACACTTCGTTATCCGCGACCTTCGCCTTGATTCCTTTAGGCAGGTTCCAATTCAGCTTACCCTTGGGACCTTCGACCGCGACCTTGCCGCTGTTATCGATGTTGACCTTTACTTTGTCGGGAATCCCGACGGCCTTGTTTCCAATTCGTGACATAACTCCTGAGTTACCAGACGAAAGCCAGTAACTCACCTCCTACTTTCTGTTTCTTCGCCTCCCGACCGGACATGACTCCGCGTGAGGTGGATAAAATTGCGGTGCCCATTCCGCCCAGGACCCGCGGGATCTCATCCGCGCCAACATAGCGACGCAAACCTGGGCGGCTCACGCGCTTCAGGCCGGTAATCGCACTGGTGCGGTTCGAAATTTTATTCGTGATCTTGATCCGCGGATGAGCCGCCGTCGTATCGAGCGCGTAATCGGTGATGTAACCTTCTTCTTTCAGGATTCGGATGATCTCGCTCTTCATTTTGGAATAAGGAACGAACATCTCGAGTTTCTGCGCCTGGGTGCTGTTGCGCACGCGGGCGAGAAGGTCGGCAATAGGGTCAGTGACAGTACTCATGTTCGTTAGGCTGCGGCGGTCGCGGCCGGCTTCTTCGCCCGGTCGCTGAAGGGCATTCCCATTTCGCTCAGGAGGGTCTTGGCCTCTTCGTTAGTGCGCGCAGTGGTCACGATCGTAACATCAAAACCGATGTTGCGCTTGATTTTGTCGAGCTCGACCTCGGGAAAAATCGACTGATCGGAAACACCCATCGTGTAGTTGCCGTTCCCGTCGAAGCCCTTCGGCGAAATACCGCGAAAGTCGCGAATCCGAGGGAGGGCCGCCTTGATCAGCCGCTCCATGAATTCATACATGCGCTCGCCCCGAAGGGTCACTTTCGCCCCGATCGCCTGCTCTTTGCGGAGCTTGAAATTTGAAATGCTCTTCTTCGCGCGGGTTTCAGCGGGCTTTTGGCCGGTGATGAGCGCGAGTTCGGCCTTGGCGTCTTCGAGTGCTTGTTTCACATCCGACTGCGAGCCGACAGAAGTGTTGATCACAACTTTCTCCAGCTTCGGAATCTGATGGAGGTTCTTGTAGCCCAGCTGCTCTCGCAACGCCGGCATCACGCGCTCCTTGTAGTCGCGATAAAATTCGTTTTGCATGTCCTAGCTCTTCTTTTCCTTTTTCCCGTCCGCAGGCTTTTTCTTCCTGGTCTTCTTCTCCGATTTCTCGACCACTTTCACATTTGAGATGTGGATCGGGCCTTCGCGCTCCGCGATGGAACCCTGCGGGTTGTCCTGCGATTTGCGCATGTGTTTTTTGATCAGGCGTACGCCTTCGATCAAGACGCGGTTTTTCTTCGACATCACTTCCAGCACCTTGCCGGAAGAACCTCGAAAGTTGCCCGAGATCACTTCGACCTGGTCGCCTTTTTTTACGTGATGCTTGATCCGGTTCATAACACTTCAGGTGCCAGGGAAACGATCTTCATGAAATTACGCTCACGCAATTCGCGCGCGACCGGTCCGAAAATTCGGGTGCCGCGCGGGTTCAGATCCTTGTCGATGATCACGATCGCATTGTTATCGAAACGCAGGAGCGAACCATCGTCCCGCTTGATCGGCTGCTTTGTGCGGACAAGAACCGCGCGAACGACATCGCCCTTTTTTACCGCGCCGGTCGGGCTCGCTTCTTTCACGTTCGCCGTGATGACGTCGCCGATACCGGCTACCTGCGCGCCGCCTTTTCCGATCACGCCGATCATGGTCGCCATGCGCGCGCCGCTGTTATCGGCCACATCCAATCTGGAACGGAGATAAACCATAAAAATTCCTTCGTTATTTGGCGATGACTTCGACGAGACGCCAGCGCTTCAGTTTGCTCAACGGTCGCGTCTCCATGATCCGAACGGTATCGCCGGATTTCGCTTTGCCCTCTTCGTCGTGCGCGTAAAACTTCTTCTTCTGCTTCACGATCTTGCCGAATTTCGGATGCGGCACCCGGGTCACGGTCGTGACCACGATTGTTTTGTTCATCCCGCTGGAGATGACCTCGCCTACGCGGGTCTTGCGGCTGCCGCGTTGGCCGCCCTCCGCTTCCTGTGTCGTCGCTTCGTCCATGGTCAATTACTTCTTTGCTGCGGCTTGGTTATTTCGCTGGGTGAGCACCGTCTCGATCCGCGCGACTTCCCGCCGAAGCAGGCGCAACCGGCTCGGCTGCTCGAGTTGGCCGCTCTGTTGTTGGAGACGGAGGTGCAGACTCTCCTGGCGCAGGTCGCGCTTTTTCGTCAGCAACTCGTCCGAGGTCATTTCTAAAATATCTTTGATTTTCATTGCGTCGTTGGGCGTTAGGCAGTCGCGACGTGGTGGCGGGTGAGAAACTTCGTTCGGACCGGCAGTTTGTCGGCTGCGAGGCGGAGCGATTCGCGTGCGACGGATTCAGGAATGCCGTCGAGCTCAAACAAAATGTTCCCCGGGCGCACCGTGGCGACCCAGTATTCCGGTTGGCCTTTGCCTTTACCCATGCGGGTTTCCGGCGGACGACCCGTCACCGATTTGTCCGGGAAAATCCGAATCCAGAGCTTGCCTTTGCGTTTCATGTTGCGGGTTAAGGCGACCCGGGCCGCTTCGATTTGCGTATTCGTGATCCAGGCGCGTTCCAGCGTCTGCAGACCGAATTCGCCGAAATCGATCCGGAGATTTCGCGAAGCCATGCCCTTGCGGCTTCCCCGCTGGGTCTTGCGATACTTCACTCTCTTGGGCATTAAAGGCATGTCGTGTTCTCCTTCTTAAATTCGTTAGGCACGTGCACTCGTTAGGCTGCGGCGGCCGGTTCCGGCGCCGTGGCGGGGGCGTTGGCCGGGGCTTCTTCTTTCTTACAAATCCAGCACTTCACGCCGATCTTCCCGTAAACAGTGTTCGCTTCCGCAAAGCCGTAATCGATCGGCGTGCGCAGGGTGTGGAGCGGCACTTTCCCTTCACGATACCATTCCGAACGCGAAATTTCCGCCCCGTTCAAGCGCCCGGAGCTACGGAGGCGGATTCCCTGCGCGCCAAAGTCCATCGCGATCTGCACGGCTTTTTTCATTGCCCGGCGATACGCGATCCGGCGCTCGATTTGCAGCGCCACGTTTTCCGCGACGAGCTGGGCGTCGAGTTCCGGTGTCTTGATTTCCTGGATGTCGATCTTGATTTGTTTGCCTTGCGCCATCTTCGAGATCTCTTCGGTCATCTTCTCGATTTCGGCGCCTTTACGACCGATCACGATGCCAGGTCGGGCGGTGTGAATCGTGACGCGGATGCTGTTCCAAGCGCGCTCGATGATGATCTTCGCGACGGCAGCGAACTGGAGCTTCTTCTTCACGTAGTTGCGAATCTCAATGTCGCTGTGCAGGAACCCGGGCATCTCTTGCGGCGACGCATACCAGCGCGAACGCCAGTCGCGGTTCACCCCGAGGCGGAAACCAATTGGATTAACTTTCTGGCCCATGATTTAGCTTTCTGAATTCTCTGCGCTCACTTCGGGAGTCGACGGGGTTTCCGCGGCCGGCGCCTCGGCTTTCGGCGCAGACTTGGCGGCGGGACGGGAAGTCTTCTTCACCGTGCTCTTCTTCTTCTTCGACGTCGGCTTTTTCTCCCGGCGTTTGATCTCGATTTCGTCGGTCAGGATGATCCGAATGTGACTCGTGCGTTTTAAAATGGTGCTGCCGCTGCCACGAGCGCGAGTCATCATCCGCTTCATTGTCGGCCCTTCGCCGACGGTGGCTTCTTTCACGACCAATCCATCGACGCGGAGGTTGTTGTTGTTCTCGGCGTTGGCAACCGCGCTCTTCAGCGTTTTGCCGATCATGAGCGCCGCCTTTTTCGGGCTGAACGCGACGAGATCGAGCGCCGCCGAAACCGGCAGGCCCTGAATGGCACGAGTCACTTCGCGCGCTTTGAACGCCGAAATCTTCGCATAACGATATGTCGAGGTAACTTGCATTTAATTCTGGCTCACTTCGGGCCGCGCATCCACCTGGAGGCGATCGCCCACTCTTATCCTGTCCTTCTCCGAATCCATTTCCTGCACGAGGGCGCCGCTGATTTTATCGCGCACGTCGACGACACGAAGGGTGGCGATGTTACGCCCACTCCGCACGACGCGCAATGGCATGCCGATTTTTACTCCCTGCTCCGCGCCGAGATTGCTGACGACTAAAGACCATTCCTCTTTCACACTGATGACTTTTCCGTCCATCAGGTTGGGAATTTCCGTGTCGTTAGGCAAAGCTACATCTTTCTTTCCGACGAGCCGGTTGGTCGCCCGCAGTTGCGCTTCCACGTCCATCCGCGCATCGGCGTCGCCATTTGTCGTCGTCTTCACGTAACGCAAGACTGACTCGGTTAGCTGCAGGAGTTGATCGTGGTAAGCGATCTTCTCCTTCTGCAAAATTCGCAGGTCACTTACCGCTTTCAGGAGCCGCTGTTCGAGCTTGGCGCGATCTTTACTGATCGACTCCACGCCGAGCGCGTCCATCCGCAACTGCAGGTCCGCATATTTGCGCCGGAACAACTCCGCTTCCGCATTCGAAACGACCAGACTGTCCGTCATGGTCTTCACTGTTGCGCGGTCGAGCGAGAGTTGCTTCCGCAGAAGATCATTCTGCGACAGCAACGTACCGGCGGTCACTCTCGTTTCCGCCGTTTCTAGGTTGGATTCTGACAAAGAACTGTTATCCGCGAGCGCGTTTAACGGCGCGACCGCGCTGACTACTGCTAACAAGATCGCCAAGTGCAAGCTGGGCGGCGCCTTCGTTAGGGCCGGCCGTTCCGCAGATGGAGATCGGAAACTCACATCACTTCGTTACCTTTGCGGTATGCGACCCGTGTTTCTTGAATATCCGGGTAGGAGAAAACTCGCCGAGCTTATGCCCAACCATGTTTTCCGTGACGAAAACCGACTGAAAAATTTTGCCGTTGTGCACGAGGAAAGTGTGGCCAACGAAATCGGGTGTCACCATCGAGCGGCGCGACCAGGTTTTGACCGGCTTCTTGATGCCCGAGTTATTCATCTTGTCGATCTTTTCGAGAAGATGCGGCTCTACAAAAGGTCCTTTTTTTAACGATCTGCCCATAACAAATTAGCTCTTCTTCTTCCGGTTCACCCGGCGGTCCTGCATGATAAAGCGGTCGCTCGCCTTCCTCTTAGAACGCGTCTTGAAGCCCTTCGCAAGTTGGCCCCACGGACTGGTCAAATGCTGACGTCCGCCACCGCCTTTCGACTTGCCCTGACCACCACCGTTCGGATGATCGATGGGGTTCATCACCATGCCGCGCACAGTTGGACGGATGCCTTTCCAGCGTGACCGGCCGGCTTTACCGCTAACCACATTCATGTGATCGACGTTGCCGACCTGGCCCATCGTGGCGCAGCAGGTGTCGTGGATCCGGCGAATTTCGCCAGACGGCAATTTCACCAGCGCATAGCCGCCCTCGCGGTTGCTTAAGGTCGCCTGCTGCCCAGCGCTGCGTGCAATCTGTCCGCCGCGACCCGGGGCGATCTCGATATTGTGAATGCCAGCGCCCAGCGGGATAGCACTTAGTGGCAGGGAGTTCCCTACTCCCGGAGGCGCAGTCGGGCCCGACATCACGGTCGCGCCCTTGGCCAGACCATCCGGCGCCAGGATATAACTCATCTCGCCGTCCGCATACCGAACGAGCGCGATCCGCGCGGTGCGGTTCGGATCATATTCGATATCGATCACTTCGGCCGCAACACCATGCTTGCGGCGTTTGAAGTCGACCTTGCGATATTTCTGTTTGTGACCGCCGCCGATGTGACGCGAAGTGAGACGGCCTTTGTTGTTGCGGCCGCCACTGCGCTTCTTTACTTCCGTCAAAGACTTGTGCGGCTTTGACTTTGATTTGGTAATCTCATCGAACGTCGGAAGCGTCTTGAAACGCTGCGTCGGCGTCAGTGGTCGGTAATCTCTAATGGCCATAAGTGATTAGACGAGATCGATCTTCTCGCCTTCCTTCAAAGTGACGATAGCCTTCTTCCAATGCGGTTTGCGACCGAAGTCGGCGCGGCGTTCGCGCTTCTTCTTGCCGGCATAATTACAGGTGTTCACGGAGACGACCGTCTTCTTGAAGAGCATCTCAATCGCCGCTTTGATCTGCATTTTGTTGGCGCGCGGGCTGACCCGGAAGACATATTTGTTCAGCTTCTCGCTCAGGAGCGAGGCCTTCTCCGTCAACTGCACTGTCTGGATTAAGTCGTAAGCGTCGTTCATGTTTGTCAGCCCGCCTTCGAGGGTGCGGCCGTCCTTTGTGCGAGTTGCGCTAGCGCGGCGTCTGTCACAATGATCTTATCGAATGCGAGGAGCTGCTCGGTGTTCACGTCCGTCGCCGTCGCGAGAAGGACGGGCCGAACGTTGCGCGCGGCGCGATAAAAGTTCTCATCGAATGAATCGGAAATGAGCAACACCTTCTTCGCGTCGGTGTGGCCCTTGACCAAAGTCAGAAAGGACTTCGTCTTCGGCTCGTCCACAGAAAATGCATCGACCGTCAGCACGTCGCCGGCGTTGATCCGCTCGGTCAGCGCTTTCTGAAAAGCGAGACGACGAACGGTCTTGGAAACCTTCTTGGAATAATCACGCGGCTTCGGCCCGAAAACGACGCCACCGCCACGCCAGACGGGCGAGGACTTATAACCCGCACGGGCGCGGCCCGTGCCTTTTTGCCGCCAGGGTTTTGCGCCGGAAAAATTCACTTCGGCCTTGGTCTTACTGTTAGCCGAACCGGAACGGCGCGCCGCGCGCATCGCGACCACGACATCATGAACCGCCTGAGTTCCGCGGCCTCCTTCGATCAGGGTAAGCTTCGCCTCTTTCGCGGCGTCAGCGGTTAAGACTTTTGCGCTCATTTACTGGCCTCGGCTGCAGTGGCAGCGGGTTTTTTTAGCGCCGGCCTAACGACGACATAACTGCCATTCGCGCCCGGGACGGCGCCGCTGATTAAAATGACTTTGTCCTCTTCGCGCACTTGCAAGACTTGCAGATTCTGCACGGTCACGCGCTCGTCTCCCATGTGACCGGGCATGCCCATGTTCTTCCAGATGCGACCCGGCGTGGAACGATTGCCGATGGCGCCATTCCGCCGATGCGTCTTCGAACCGTGCGCGGCACCCTGGCCATGGAAGTTGTGCTTCTTCATCACGCCTTGGAAGCCCTTCCCTTTCGAGCGGCCGACTACGTCCACCCAGTCTCCCGGTTGGAACTGCGTGACGGCGAGATCGATCTCCCCTTCAGGCGCGTCTTCCTTCAGACGAAACTCGCGCACGAGCTTCTTCGGCTCCGAGTTCGCCTTGCCGAAGCCGCCCATGAGCGCCTTCGTCACCCGCGATTCTTTCTGGGCGTCGAAGCCGACCTGGATCGCGGAGTAACCGTCGTTCTCGCTCGTTAGGCGACGCAACAACGTGTTATCGCCTGCGGCGATCACGGTGACCGGGCGCATCTTGCCATTCGCATCGTAGATGCTGGTCATGCCAATTTTCTTTCCTAAAAGTCCAATGCTCATAAGTAGCTTTGTCATCCCGAGCGGAGCGCAGCGGAGTCGAGGGATCTCGTGGGATTTCCAGAAACCTCCGCGCCGGAACTTCCTGGTGATCCCGCGGGATTCTTCGACTTCGCTGCGCTTCGCTCAGAATGACATGGTGGTGAAGTTTAAATCTTGATCGTGATATCGACGCCCGCCGGCAGGTTGAGTTTCTTCAGCTCATCTACCGTTTTCGCGGTCGGCTCGATAATGTCGAGCAAGCGCTTATGGGTGCGGATTTCAAATTGGTCCATCGACTTTTTGTCTACGTGCGGAGAGCGGTTAACCGTGAATTTCTCGATCAAAGTGGGCAGCGGGATCGGCCCCGCCACGCGGGCGCCGGTGCGCTTGGCCGTCTCGACAATGTCGACGGCGGATTGATCGAGCATTCTATGGTCGAATGCCTTCAAACGAATGCGGATGCGTTGGCCGTCGGCCATATTATTTGGTCTCCTTCTGGTCGAGCACAGCCGCGACAAGTTGCTGCGGGACCTGCTCGAAATGCGACGGCTCCATCGAATAACTGGAGCGGCCTTTCGACAACGATCGAATCGCGGTGGCGTAACCGAACATCTCGGCGAGCGGAACTTCCGCCTGGATCATCGTTAGGTTCCCTTTCACTTCGATGCTTGCGATCTTGCCGCGGCGCCGATTCAAGTCGCCCATGATATCGCCCTGATATTCTTCCGGCGTGGCGTTCTCAACCTTCATGATCGGCTCGAGCAGGATCGGCTTGGCTTTTTTAAAAGCGTCCTTAACCGCAAAAATCGCCGCAAGCTTGAACGCCATTTCGTTCGAATCCACGTCATGATAGGAGCCGTCGATGATATCGACATTGGCATCGATCACCTGATAGCCGCCGATCACGCCGTTGAGCATCGCTTCTTCGATGCCCTTCTTACAGGCCGGGATGTATTCCTTCGGGATATTGCCGCCAACGACCTTGTTCTCGACCGTTATGCCTTTGCCGCGTTCGTTAGGCTGAACCTTGATGATGACGTGACCATATTGACCGCGACCACCGGATTGCTTGATTAACTTGCCCTCGCCGTCGGCGTTCGCAGTGATCGTTTCGCGATAGGCGATCTGCGGCTTGCCCGCGTTTGCGTCGACCTTGAACTCGCGCAACATCCGGTCGCGGATGATTTCCAGATGGAGCTCGCCCATCCCGGCAATGATCGTCTGGCCGGTATCTTCGTGGGTAAAAACCTTAAAAGTCGGATCTTCTTCCGACAAACGCTGGAGCGCGACGCCCATCTTTTCCTGGTCCTGTTTCGTCTTCGGCTCGATCGCCATCGAGATGACCGGGTCAGGGAACGAAGGCGGCTCGAGCAGGATCGGATGGTTCTCGTCGCAAAGCGTGTCGCCCGTCGTGATGTTCTTAATTCCGACGATCGCCGCGATGTCGCCAGAATAGCAGGTCTCGATGTCTTCACGTTTGTCGGCCTGGATCTGGATCAGACGCGAGATGCGTTCGCGCTTGTTCGTGCGCGGATTGTAAACGTTATCGCCTTTCGAAAGCGAACCGGAATATACCCGAAAGAAGACGAGCTTGCCGACGAAGGGATCGCTCCAGAGTTTGAAAGCTAACGAACAAAACCTCCCGTTATCATCCGTCGGCGCTTCCATCTTTTCATGCGTGTCGGGATCCATTCCGACGGCCGGTGGAATGTCGAGTGGGCTTGGAAGGTAATCGATCACCGCGTCAACGAGATATTGCACGCCCTTATTCTTGAAAGCGGAACCGCCGACGACGGGGACGAACTTGTTGGCGATCGTCTGTCGGCGAATACCAGCCTTAAGCATCTCCGGAGTGACTTCCTTCTCTTCCAGGACCGCTTCAGCCACCTCGTCATCAATATTCGAGATCGCTTCGACGAGATCGCTGTAAGCCTTCTCGACCAGCTCCTTGGAGTCATCGGGCACCTCGCGCACTTCGTAGGTGGAACCCATGATGTCGTTGTCGAGATAGAAGACAGCCTTCTTGTTTACGACGTCGAGCTGGCCCTTGAGGTAATCTTCTTTGCCTAACGGAATCAGAATCGGCCACGCATTTGCGGCCAGTTTCTTGCGCATGCTGTCGATCGCTGCGTCGAAATCGGCGCCGACGCGATCCATCTTGTTAATAAACGCGATCCGCGGAACGAGATACTTGTTCGCCTGACGCCAGACGGTTTCCGACTGCGGCTGCACACCGGCGACCGCATCGAAGACCGCGATCGCGCCATCGAGCACACGAAGCGAGCGCTCGACTTCCGCCGTGAAATCGACGTGGCCCGGCGTGTCGATGATGTTGACCCGCATCTTCACGTTCCCGAACATCTTGTAAACGCCCGGCTCCGCCTTCTGCGTCCAAGAGCAGGTGGTCGCGGCCGACGTGATCGTGATGCCGCGTTCGCGTTCCTGCTCCATCCAATCGGTGACGGTCGTGCCTTCGTGCACTTCGCCGATCTTGTGGATCATTCCGGTGTAGAACAGGATGCGCTCGGTGAGTGTCGTTTTGCCGGCGTCGATGTGCGCGGCGATGCCGATGTTCCGCGTCCTTTCGAGGGGAAACTTCCTGTTCGGCGAATTCGGATTGGCCGATTTAGGTTGATCTAAAGTTGCAGAGGCCATGACGGGAAAAGTGGTTACCAACGGAAATGAGCGAAGGCGCGGTTCGCTTGCGCCATCTTGTGAGTGTCGTCGCGTTTCTTGATTGCGTTCCCCTGGCCGGCGGCGGCATCCCGCAGTTCATGCGCGAGAGCATCGGCCATCGGCATGCCGCGACGGTTGTCGGCGTAGGTCACGATCCAGCGCATCGCGAGGGAAACCTGGCGAGACGCAGTGACTTCCATGGGAACTTGATAAGTGGCGCCGCCCACGCGACGTGATTTCACTTCGAGCCGCGGGCGCACATTCTCGAGCGCCTTGTTCACGACTTCGAGCGGATCGACCGCATCGGAACCTTCGCGCGACTTATCGATCGCTGTATAAACGATCCGCTCCGCAAGCGATTTCTTGCCCCGCTTCATCACGGTCGAAATGAGACGCGCAACCGCGACGCTGCCGTAGCGCGAGTCAACTTTCTCTTCCTTCTTATAAGTTCTGCGACGACGAGACATAGACTATTTCTTCTTCTTGCCGGCCGCTGCCGCTTCAGCGCCTGCTTTCGGACGTTTCGCGCCATATTTGGAACGGCTGCGACGGCGACCATCCACCCCGAGGGCGTCCAGCGTGCCGCGCACGATGTGATAACGCACACCGGGCAAATCCTTCACGCGACCGCCGCGGACGAGGACGATCGAGTGTTCCTGCAAATTGTGACCTTCACCCGGGATGTAGGCGATGATTTCCTGACCGTTCGTTAGGCGAACTTTTGCGACCTTCCGCAAGGCCGAATTTGGCTTCTTCGGCGTCCGCGTCATCACTTGTGTGCAGACGCCGCGGCGCTGCGGGCAATTCTTCAGCGCTGGAGATTTCGATTTCAGCGAAACCTTCTTCCGTCCCTTGCGAATGAGTTGATTAATCGTTGGCATTTTCGTGCTTCCAGCCGTCGAGACACCGAAGTTTCAGACGACAAAAAAACCGTTCCAAGCCGTGTCTACCATCCTCACGAACCTGAGACGGGGAGCGCGCAATATAGGAACAAATTATTGAGCCGCAAGATTATTTTCCCCCGAGAGCGCCGCAAGTGCTTCCCAGCGTGCGTAAAGTCGCGCAACGCCTTCGCGCGCTTCGCTTAATTCGGCTTCCATTTTCGGCCAATCCCCCGCGTGTTTCGCGTAGAAATCCGGAGCCGCGAAGAGCTCTTCGACCCGCGTCACCTCAGCTTCGGCGGCGAGGATGGCGGCTTCCATGCCCTCAAGTTCCCGCTCTTCTTTCCATTTTAATTTGCGGGGCTTCTGCATCAAGGGTTTCGACTCGTTAGGCGAAATCACCTCCATGGGCGCCACCCGTTTCTCGGCCGCCGCTCGTTTCTCGATGTAGTAGTCGTAATTTCCCACGGCGTAGCGTACCGCCCCGTCGCCTTCGAAAGCGAGAATCGCGGTGCAAACCCGGTTCAGAAAATAACGATCGTGACTGACGACGATGACATTTCCCTTGAATCCGACGAGCGCTTCCTCGAGCAACCGCAACGTGCCGAGATCGAGATCGTTCGTCGGTTCGTCGAGGACGAGCACATTCCCGCCGCGCTTCAGGATTTTCGCGAGCAAGACGCGGCTGCGCTCGCCGCCACTCAAGTGTTCAACCTTCGTGTTGATCCGTTCTTCCGTAAAAAGAAAGCGCCGCAAATAACTGCGCAGCGTGATCGATTCCTCTCCCAGCCTAACGAACTCACTCCCCTCGCCCACTTCCCCGAAAACCGTTTTCGCGTCGTCGAGCAGGAGCCGGTTTTGATCGACATAATTGATCTCGGTCCGCGCGCCGATTTCGACCTCGCCGCTCGTCGGCGTGAGCTGGCCGAGCATGATTTTCAGCAGGGTGGATTTACCCAGGCCATTGCGTCCCACGATCCCAAGCCGTTCGTTAGGCTGAAGATTGAGCGAAAGATTCTGAATTAGCGTGCGCCCTCCGAGCTCCATCG
>JAICMR010000168.1 GCA_025929155.1 Chthoniobacterales bacterium
AAAAACCGAGCGGGTAAAACATTCGCGGCATCGTTAGGCGCGATTCTCTGCGTGAATTGTCGACCTCACTTCCACCGCTCGTTAGGCGACCATCGTCAAGCGGACGAGGGTTTTGAATCCGACTTGCGTTCGTTAGGTGAGGGCCGTGATACTTCCGCGCGGACTGAATTCCGCTTTTCAACCTTGGCTTAGCTGCGCTCGATCTTGTTGTGGGCGCCGTCGCTGCATGACTTGTCTTCCTTCCCGCCGCGGGAGCCAAACACGCTCAGTGCGCTGCCGTTCGCGCGCTTTCTCCTGCGTCGCGCTCGCGTCGCTGATCCTGAAGCATCGTTGGGACGCGTCAGCACGACTGGCCCCCTATCACCGCCTGCTGTGACGTTTGATCCTCGCTAGTGGACGAGCAATCCCCGGGCCGTTGTCGATCATTCAGCGTAGCGGTCGTCAAAATCGCCTCTTTGCTGGTTCCGATCTTTCTGCTCGTGACCCGGTCAATGTTTGCTCGTTGGACTGGAAAATTAAGGTTACGCTGGAGTCCGGTTGCGGTTGCGCGCCCCAGGCTCCTACCGCATCGCTAAGCCACCATGTTTGCACCTTTGCCCCTCTTTGCCGTGGCCTCAGGGGCGCCGCATCCGCTCAGCCTGGTCCCTTTCGTTCTCATGCTTCTTTGCATTGCCGTTCTACCGCTGATTCTGAAGCATCACTGGGAAGCCAACTACCATTTCATCGCGCTCGGCCTCGCCACAGCGAGTATCGCCTATTACGTCTTCGTGCTTCATAATCCGGCGCGGCTGCTGCACGAAGGCGGCGACTACGTCAGCTTCATGGCGCTGATCGGCTCGCTCTTCGTCGCAGCGAGCGGCATCCACATCGAAGTCCGCCGGCCCGGGACGCCTCTTTTCAATGTATCCTTCCTTTTCTGCGGCAGCTTGGTAGCGAACCTCATCGGAACGACTGGAGCCTCCATGCTATTGATTCGCCCCTGGATTCAATTGAATCGCAGGCGTTTCAGGGGTTTTCACACGGCATTTTTCATTTTTCTGCTCGGCAACATTGGCGGCGGTCTTACCCCAATCGGCGATCCGCCCTTGTTTGTCGGATACTTAAAAGGCGTCCCGTTCTGGTGGGTGATCCAGAACTGCTGGCGAGAATGGGCCGTGGCGATCACTGCGACTCTTCTCATCTTCTTCCTACTCGATCGCCGGAGCTTCGCGGCGACTTGCGGATTCGCCGATCCCGCGCCGCGCGTAGCTCCCGATCTTGTGATCAGCGGGCTGCGCAATATCTGGTTTCTCGCGGTCATCGTGGCGGCGACTTTTCTGAAGAATCCACCGTTTCTGCGCGAGGCCGTGATGGTTGCGGCCGCCGCCTGCTCATATTGGCTTACGCCGCGAACGGTGCATGAAAAGAACCGGTTTACCCTCAAACCGATCAAGGAAGTTGCCTGGCTCTTCTTTGGCATCTTCGCCACGATGGTGCCGATGCTGGACTTCATGAAACTCCATGCAGACCGGCTGGCGCTCAATTCGCCGGCCAGGCTTTTCTGGGTCACCGGACTGCTCTCGAGCACGCTTGATAATGTCCCGACATACCTGACATTTTTCGCGGCGGGTCTCGGACGCTTCGGCCTCGACATTGAGAATGTAGCTCACGTGCAGCAACTGGTTGCGTCACACCCAGCGTTCATCGCAGCGATCTCGATCGGTGCGGTCTTTTTCGGCGCCGCCACCTACATCGGCAACGGACCAAACCTGATGGTGAAAGCGATTTGCGAGGAGGCAAAGGTGGCAACGCCGAGCTTTCTCGGATACATCGTGCGCTATACGTTGCCGTTTCTGCTCCCGGTCTGCCTGCTGATTTCGTTTCTTTTTTTCCGCTGATGTTTACCGGACTGGTTGAAGAAGTCGGACGCGTCACATCTCTTCGAGCGACGGCGCGCGCCACGACGTTGGAGATCGTTGCGCCGCTCGTTTCGGCCGACCTGCAAATCGGCGACAGCGTCTCGGTCAATGGCTGTTGCCTAACGACGACAACGGTTCGCGACGGCGCCGTCACCTTCGATCTGCTGCAGGAGACGCTCGACCGGACGAATCTTCACGTCTTGCGACCTGACGGCGCGGTCAATCTCGAGCGCTCCCTCGCCGCCGGCGGTCGTCTCGGCGGACATTTCGTGCAGGGTCACATTGACTGCGCGCTCTCCGTCCTGAGCTATGAGCGCTCCGGATCCGACACGCGGCTGGAAGTGGCGTTGCCTAACAAGTTCGCACATTACGTTGCAGCCAAGGGCTCGATTGCGCTGAACGGGATCAGTCTCACAATTGCAGAATTGCTTGCCGCCAGCTTCGTCGTCTGGATCATTCCACACACGCGACGGCAGACCAACCTCGAGAGCTTGCGGGCCGGCGATCTGCTCAACGTCGAGTTCGACATTCTCGCAAAATACGTCGAGCGCATGCTCCCGCGCAGAAACGCACCAGGCGCCTAGCCGCGCGAACATTTTAGAGATGTTCTTCGTCGGCGAGCGATGGAAGCTTCGAAATCGAGGACGATCGCGGTAAAGCAACTCGGCTCGAAGCAGTCGGTGCTCTACGTTCGAAGCGCGGAGCGCCGAAGATGGACCGCGCCGCAAGACGTGAATCAACCAGCCGATCGAACTCGGTGTTTAATTCCTTACGACGAACCAACATCTTGATGAAACCCGCCGCGAAAGGTCCTAGCCAACGCAATTTCCGCGCTGCCCTGCAGGAAGTCCCGCCCGCGCTTGTCGGGGTAATCTCAGATCACGCAGGCTTGGAAAAAGCGACCCGGTTACGCGTGCTCCCGGATTTTTTCGAACTGCGGCTCGACGCCCTCGTTCAACATCTTGAGAAGACGGAGCGCCTGCTTGCGCGATTGCGCGCCCCACTCATTTGCACAGCGCGACATCCTGCGGAAGGCGGTGCAAACGAGCTCAGCCTAACGAGACGCGCGAACCTGCTGAGGCGCTTTCTCCCGCGCGCCGAGTTGCTCGACCTCGAGCTGCGCTCGACGCCGAAAATGGAAGCGCTGATCGCGGAGGCGAAGCGCGCGGGAGTCAAAATCCTTCTTTCATGCCACCATCTGCGTAAGACGCCGCCGGCTGCAAACCTTCGCGCTGAACTCGATGCCGCGATCACCTATCGGCCTGCTCTTTTCAAGATTGCCACCCGCACGGACACGACTGCGCAGCTGGATCGTCTTCTGGCTTTTTTCGAGCAGAATTCTGCGCGCTTTCCGCTCGCTGCAATGGGCTTTGGCAAACTCGGTATCGAATCGCGCCGCCAACTGCTTCGTCTCCGTTCCGTCCTGAACTACGGCGCGGTCGGCGCCCCTAAGATCGACGGTCAGCCGACTCTCGCCCAACTCCTGCACACTCGCGGCGCGTATAGTAAGTAGATAGAAGCCGCGCCGCCGATGCCACACCACGTCACCCTGCCCGCCGTTGTTCCTGTGATGCCGCTCCCTGGGGTGCTCCTTTTTCCGAATGCGCTCCTCCCGCTCCACATTTTCGAGCCGCGTTTCCGCGCGATGCTCGATCAGGCTCTGAGCGCCGATCGCATGCTGTGCATCGCACTCGTCAGGCCGGAACGCCATCACTGGCGGACGAGCGCCGATTTCTTCCCGATCAGCACCGTAGGCTTGATCCGCGCCTGTGTCGGACGAAATGATGGGACCTCGGATCTGATCCTGCAGGGTTTGCGGCGGGTGAAATTTACCAGCGTGGTTCAGGAGTCCCCTTTCCCGGTCGCGCGGATCAAACCCCTGAAGACGCACACCAAGCTCACGGTCGAAACCGACGCGCTCGCCGCCAAAGTGATGGAATTTTACCAACGCCTGAAGCAATCCGGCCGGGAGTTGCCGGACCGGGTCGACCAGTATCTCAACGAGATGCACGATCCGGAAATGCTCGCGGACCTGATCGCGAGCACCTTCATCAGCGATGCGGAGCGGCGCCAGCAACTGCTGGAAGAGTTGAACCTCAACGCGCGACTGCGGCTGCTCATTCAGTATCTGCGCGAAGAAGGCGGCAGTGCCGCCGCCTGAGCCGGCTCGCCGGTGAGCGGCAAACGGGGCTGTAGCGAGAGATCTGCCATTGTTATCGGAGCGTATTAGAAAAGAGAGCGCACGCCGCTTGCGAGATCCTTCGCCGCGCTTCGGCCGGTTCAGGATGACAAGGCAACGCTGACGCCCGTGCCTCCGGCATCCCAAAACCCACAGCTACGTCGCACCCGCGGCGAGCCGCGCGTGCTCCTCGAGCAGGTAACGATCGGTCATTCCGGCGATGTAATCGCAAATCGTTCGGTGCAGCCCTTCGCTCGCAATCCGCCGGGTCGCCGCTTCGCCCAATCGTTCCGGCTCGCGCAGATAACCTTCGAAAACCGTCCGCAACATTTCGCACGCCCTTTGGTTCACCTGGGCGACACGCGGATGATAATAGACATTCTCATAAAGAAATTTTCGTAGCTCGCGATTGGCCGCGCCCAACTCCTCACTGCAGCGAATCAGCTTTTCCGGCTGTTGCCGAGCTGCTTCCGCATCGTCAAATGTGAGGGCGGCGATTCGGCGCGCACTCGTCGCGACCACATCACGCACTTCGAGGTCAATGATGTCGCGGATGATGTTCTTGTGCAGCTCTGCGCCGGCCAGGGCAGGGTTGCTCGCTCCGACTCGTTCGTGGCTCCGCCGCCAGACCGCGCTTTCATCGAGCTGATCGGAATTGAGAATCGCGAAGTCGAGCGCGTCATCGAGGTCGTGACTATAATAGGTAATCTCGTCTGCGAGATCGGTGACCTGCGCTTCGAGCGAGAGCGCGCCGGGCGCGGGCTCGTCGTTAGCCCGGCGATGTTTCCGCAAACCTTGCAGGACCTCGTAAGTGAGATTGAGCCCTGGGAACGCCGGGTAAGCTTCCTCCAGCAGCTCCACCACGCGCAGGCTCTGGCGATTGTGTTCGAATCCGCCGTGCTCCCGCATGCATTCCGCCAGCATCTCTTCCCCGGAATGCCCAAAAGGCGAATGTCCAAGATCATGCGCGAGCGCGAGCGCTTCCGTCAGGTCTTCGTTTAGGCCGAGCGCGCGCGAAATTGTGCGGCTGACCGAAGCGACTTCAAAGGTATGAGTCAACCGCGTCCGCAGATGATCGGCGGTGCCATTGAGAAAAACCTGCGTCTTGTATTCCAGCCGGCG
>JAICMR010000011.1 GCA_025929155.1 Chthoniobacterales bacterium
GAACTCCCAGCGCGCCCTTCACCTTGTCTCCTTCTGCGCACCCTGCGGTTAATTCATCCGGCGTCGAACTGCGGGTGCGGCCCACTCCAGCAAAAACTTCCACGCGCTTACGGCAACAGCACGACGCGCATCCGTTTCTTTCAGAGAAGCTGTTATGAAATCTCTTGAACGCATCGCTCCGGAAGTCGGCTGGTTGCCGATCAGTTTTGTAAACACCTATTTCATCGGCCGCCCCGGCGAACCATGGGCGCTGGTCGATGCCGGTTTGCCCGGATCTGCCTCCCAAATTTTTGAGATCGCACAAGCACGCTTCGGCGCCGGTTCGCGTCCTGAAGCGATTTATCTCACGCACGGTCATTTCGATCACCGCGGCGCGGCCCTCTCCCTGGCGAATAAATGGAACGTGCCCATCTATGCGCATCGGATGGAAATACCTTACCTCACCGGTCGCTCGGCTTACCCGCCGCCCGATCCGACGGTCGGAGGCGCGATGGCGTTTCTCTCGCGCTTCCTTCCATCTGGTGGCTGTGATCTCGGTGGCCGGGTGCGCGAACTTCCAGCGGGCGATTTGCCCGGTCTCGATGGCTGGGGTTGGATGGAGACGCCGGGACATTCGCCCGGTCACGTCTCGTATTGCCGGCCGTCAGATCGCGTCCTGATCGCAGGCGACGCTTTCGCGACAATGGATATGGATTCCTGGATGGGAATGATTAGCGCAAAGCAAAGGCTGGCGCCCGCCGGCAGACCGTTCAACTGCGACTGGGAGGCAACGCGACGCTCCGTGCATCAGCTTGCGGATCTACGGCCAAATGTAGTTGGTTGTGGTCATGGCATTCCGATGGGCGGCAGGGATTTGCCCGATCGCGTGCAGCAATTTGCGGATCGATTCGCGCCGCCGCCGCGCGGTCGATACGTGGAAACGCCGGCGCGTGTCGATGAAAGCGGAGTCGTGGCGTTGCCGCCGGCGCCCTTTGATCCGGTGCCCTTGGTAACCGCGGGTGCCTTGCTCCTCGCGGGCATGGCGCTCGGCTCCGGTTTGATTGAGAAGCAGTTGCGCGACTAAGAAATCGCCCGCGGTTCCTGTTACCGGGCCTAACGAACAAAGGTTGTCGTCTGCAGGCGGGACATCCATCCCCCCTGCGCACATCTGCGCAGTCCTTGCGCTTCGAACGTTGAAATGCCCTAACGAACGGACATCATCGCCGGGGAGGAGCGTCGAACGGGGGAGCGGACGCGAGCGGTTGGGGATTGGCTGCGCCATTGCCCGTGAAGGTGCCATTGCGCGGGTTGTTTCCGCCGAAACCCGAATAGTTCGGGTTGTCGGTATAGACCTGGGCGGGTCCGCCGTTGCCCTGGATATTCACCTCGACAGAAGGTTGAATAGTAACTGTGCCGGCGGCCAGGATCGTGCTTGAGCCGCTGCTCAAGGTGGCATTGGCGATAAAGTTAATTTCGCCGTTCCCTGAAGGCGCATAGAGCTTAAGGACGCTATCGGCGGAGAGAGTGCTGCTGCCGACGGTGAGGACGCCGTTGCTTCCCAAGGCTCCCACTTTCACGACGTCGGCGTGAGCGTTGAGAGAATCCTCGGAGCCACCGAGATTGACCACTCCGTTTGCTCCGGTGTGCCGAATGTCGATTGTTCCGCGGTCGGCTTGGATATTCCCTTTGACGTTGGCGTCGCTACTCGTTCCGGTTGCGAGAATGGTAACGGCGCCGCCGGGTCCCGTCGCGGCCGCGTTCAGCAGCGCGAGAAGTTGGCCTGTGTTGTCGATGTTGATCGCGACTCCGGTGGACTTACTACTGGTGAGGTGAATGTTGCCGCCTCGGGCGCTGAGGCGCGAACCGCCCTGAACGTCGTTGGAAGAAACTTGAACGGTTGAGTTTACCGAAACCGTGCTGCCGCTCGTGATATTGACTGTGCCACCATCGCCCATCGGGGTGCCCGTCGGAATGGCGCCGGTGCTGGCATCCATGACTTGACCGACGGTCACGGGTCCGCTCGCGGTGATATCGATCGTGCCACCGTTCCCTCCCGCAGTGGAGTCTGCCGCAAAAGTCCCGCCGCGGGCTTCGACCTGGAAGAGATCGCCACCGGGTCCGATCGTCAGGCCGTCAGCCGTGAGGTTGAGAGTAATGTGACCGCCGTTGCCGGGATTATCATTTGCCACACCCGGATTCGCCGCGCTCCCATTGGAGAAAAGCAGCGGGATGTTGGTGCCGCTGCTGGTGATCGAATTGGCGGTGAGAGAGAAATCAAACGGGGTGAGGCCAATCATGTCCGTGGCGCTGCGGTTGTCAGGCGTGATCGAGGGGACGTTGACCAAAGTGAGAGCACCGCCGGCGGAAATCGTGTTGGCGATAATGCCGAAGCCGAAACGATCTGCAGTATTATCAACGGTCAGACTAGTTCCGGCGCTGACCGTGCCGGCGATGATACCCGGTGCGGAGATGGAGCCGCCGGCGCTAATGACAGAGGGATCACCGGGGGCGAAAAGGCCGCCTGTGGCCGCGATGTTCCCGCCTGCCGTGATGTTCCCGAAGTTTCCTTCGTCATTCTGGCTGATCGAAATGGAGCCGTTGGTCGAAGTAATGTTGCTGGTCGCGGTGAGCGAACCGCCCGTGACCGACAAGTCGCTCCCCACACTGATGCTACCCCCGGAAATGACCGCTCCATAGACCGTCAGAAAATCTCCGACGGTAATATTGCCGCCGGAGCTGAGAAGGACGTCCGAGGTGAGCCCCACGTCCCCGTTCTCTTCGACTCCAAGGAAGAGGGAGCCGCCGATATTGAGGGATCCCGCCGTAACCGTAATGCTCGGATCGTCAGGCTGACCGCCGAGCAGCAGCGGCAGGCCGTTCAAAATCTGAAAGGTGGCGTCTCCCGACGTGGTGAGCGCGCCGGTGACGGAAAAACTGATGTTGCTGCCGCCAAAAATCGAGCCGTCAAAGTTGTCGATCGTCGCGACCAAAGTCGCGGCCGAGAGCGAGGTGGACGAGACGTTGATTGTGGCATCGCCAGCGATTGATCCACCACTCGTTAAGAGTGCTTCGCGATCGGCGCCTCCGTTGTCGCCGTTACGGATCCGGAACGTCATGTCGCCACTCGTCGTTAGATTCGCGGTCACGCCGAAGGAGATTCCGGCGTCACCATCGATTTCGCCGGCTTCGTTTACGATCTGAACCAGCAGACTGTCGGCGGAGAAGCTGCCTGCGCCGACATTGATCGTCGCATCGCCGCCGATCGACGAGGTAAGAGTGTTGACGAAGGTGCTGTTAATAAGTTGGAACTGCGCCGCGTCGCCGGAATTGATTGCGCCCGTCACGCCGAATCCGAGAGCTGCGTCCCCGCTGATGCTGCCGCCATCGAGGTTTGTGAGCAGCGCGAGGAGAGAAGTGCCGGTGGAAAGCTGCGCCGCGCTGAGCGACAAAAGCGCATCACCGGAGATCTCGCCTCCGCCATGGAAACCACTCAATGTGTTTCCGCCGTTTTCGATGGAAAAGTACAGCTGTCCGAGCGTCGTGATATCGCCAGAAGCGAAGATCGTATTGGCAGGCGAAATTGAAGTGCCACCCGAGCCGCTGATCGCAGTGATCAGATCGCCTCCAACGAAAATGTCATTCGCGCTCAGGCTGATCGCGCCGCCTTCGCCGATCGATCCCGCGCCGCCGCCGTCGTCTCGGCTGGAAATCACCAGGCTGAGGTCATTCTCGGTCGTGAGATTGCCGCCGACATCAAACAAAATGTTTCCGCCGGCATCGATCCTGCCGCCGTCCCGGTTATTGATCAGCGCGTTGATCGAGCCGGCCGTGAGATTGCCTTCTGTAAGAACGAAGATGCTGGCCCCAGTGCCGATGTGACCACCGTCGTTGTTGAGCAGAGTGAAGGCAGCGTCACCAGTGACCGACATGTTGCTGCCAACATTGAAAACCATGTTGCCGCCGTTCGTCACGGTGAGTTGATCGGAAGCGAGATTGAGTGTGGCGTTCAATGCGCCCGCGCTGAAATCGCCGCCGGTGCTGAGGTTGATGTTCGCTCCGTTCGCGATCGTGCCGGAATCGGCTGAGATTGTTAGGCCGATTGCGCCTCCGACGGTTAGGTCGCCAGATGAGGTCGCAAGATTGATTTCGCTGTCGTTGTTGCTCGCGCCGCTGTCGATGGAAATGGTGAGATCCTCTCCGATGTTAATGTTTTGCGCAGCGATCAGCGTGGTGAAGAGGCCGTCATTATTTCCGAGAGGATTGAACTGATTGACCGCGAGAGAATCGCTGACCGCGATGTTCCCTTCGGATAACAAAGCGAGATTCCACGTGCCGGTGACGGCGGAGTCGAAGGTCAAAGTGGAGCCCGCGCCCCGCGCGTAGATGAAGAGTGCGGGAACGTTTTGAAACGTCAGATTATTGCCCAGGCTGATGGAGCCGTTCTGCGTGGCGAGAAGCAACGAATCTATCCCGGCGAAAGTCAGGGTGGCTGGCGCCGTGCCTGAGGTGATATCGCCTATGCTGATGAGCGCGAGATTCGTCGCGCCGCCGGGACCAAATTCGATCGTCGGGTTCCCCGCGAGCACGAGCGACGAAAATTTGAAGGCCGCCATCGGCGTATTCGCAGTGTCGCTGAAGTGTTCATCGAATCCGCTCTCCACGTCGAACGTCGAAGTAGATCCAAACAGGTAAATGGACGGAGCGTGGTCATCGTCCGGCCCTCGGTAGATTTTGCCGAAATCGGTCTGACCGTCTGTCGCAATTGTCGGGTCCGTATTGATCGCCGTCTCGTTCGTGATGACGTAAGGATCGGGCGATGTGATCACGGGCAACGCTCCATATTTTCCGGGAGGAGTCGGCGTGATTGTGGGAGTGATTGTCGGCGTCGGCGTGATTGTGGGAGTGATTGTCGGCGTCGGCGTGATTGTGGGAGTGACGGTCGGCGAAATCGTTGGCGTCGGCGTCATGGTCGGTGAAATCGTTGGCGTCGGCGTCGGGGTGGGCGAATTCTCCGGCTCGTTCTTCTCATTCGCGTTCGCCTGGTCGATCTGCGCGGTATAGGTCGGATCCAGTAGCGTCACCGCGGTGCCCCGGCCAAAGATGACCAGATTGGTATTCACCAGTTTACCCTGGCTGAGCTTGTCGATTTGCTCCTGCTCGGCACGCGCGATCAGGTTGTTGCTCGGCAACGGCCCGAACCCGTTGATGAGAAGAGACGTGTGGATCAGGCGGTCGAGATCCACGTCCACCGGGTCCGGCATTCCGACGCCCTTCGGATTCACGATCAGCATCTGGCCGGCGTGAAGCAGGACCGATTCTCCTACCCGGTTGTTGCGGTAAATACGTCCGGTGCCCTCGAGGACGATAAACTTAGTGTAGGCGTCGGGATGGTATTCCATCATGATCGTCGTGCCGGTGATAGCGGCGGTCACCGCGGCGGTGTTGATCTTTGCGCCTCCGGAATTTTTCGGCACACGCAGAAGCATCGCCCCGCCCCCGAGGTCGAGATCCCTCGTGCCTTCGTTGAAGCTGAAAATCGTGTTCGCGCCAAGGCGGGCGAGCGTTTGATCGGTAAAGGTGAGCTCCGCGCGGGACTCAACGCCGGTCCGCACGGCGGTCCCGTCGCGCACCGTGTCGCTTACAGCTGCAGGGCGCGGCGAGGCTTGGGCCGGAAGCAACTTTACGTCCTTGATCACCTGGCTGACCCGCGCTTCCTGCAAAACGGCAGCATTCGCTGGTGCGATGAACCAGAACAACAGCAGCACGCTCGAGAGCGCCAGCAGTCGACGGAGTAGTTGGGCTAACGTTTCGAATTTGCGCATGGTAAAAAGAGGTCGCGGTTCGTGAACCAACAGATATGCGTGGAAGATCGTGCGATCGCGACCGAAGGAATCGGATCCAAGCCGTCGGGAATCGAATGAAATTCTCGCGCAGCCAATGGTTTAGCGAGCGCGGGGGCGTGAAGTCAAGCTCGCCGTGTTGCCGGCGGCTAGTTCTCCCGCGACTGGACCAGCGGGCGAGGCCGATTGACGGCAACCTGGGCTCTCTCAGCCTGCTGTTTCATCGCCGCAGGAACGGCCGTCGTCTTTCCGCCCCGGTGCGCCTGTCGTCCATCGAGGCGCGGAGGAATGATGACCTTACCGCCGCGTTTCGTTGCTCCGGGTGTTTCCATCAGGTCGAGGAGTTGATCGCTGTTTTGGACCGCGAGGCCGGGGCGAAGCGTGGTGATGCGCACGCGAAGGGTTTTCCCTTTCGCTGTCAATGGCCGCGCCTTGTCGGAATTGGCGAGTATTAGGGCGGAACGCTCCGGCGCCTTTGAACTGCTATGTTCGTTAGGTGCCATCGCGGTTCCGGCCACGGGGACGCTGGGTTCGAAGTCGGAGAGAACGACCTGGTTATTCGTCGAATAGGTGACGAGGAAAGAGCCGGAGCCATCGGAGGCGTTGACTCGGCCGCCAGGCTGGACATTTGAGAACGTTCCCGTCAACCCGGTGGAGGAAAGGACGGTGAAGTTGTTGTTGTTGTTCGCCTGAAAGTTATCTACGAACGACACCACAAGCTGGCCACCGAGAGCGACAGTCCCGTTGACGTTCAGGAACCCATACTGACTGCCTTGGGTCAGGCCGCCGAGCTGCAGGGTAAGCTGCGAACTGCTCAAGAGCGTGACGGCGCCGTTAACAGTAAGGCCTGTTTCACCGAGCGCGGGCCGAAGGTTTGCGCCGTTGCTGATGGCGGCGTTGATCGTGCCGCGCGCATCGACCAAGCCACCCAGGAAATTCAGCGCTGTTGAAGAAGTCACCGTTCCACCCGTGAGCCGAAATGTTCCAGCGGTTTGCGTGTAGTTTCCATTCCCACTGACGGAGAGAGTAGCATTGCCGACGTCAACCGTGCCGGTGGAAGTCACTGTGCCGGTAAACTGCAATGCTCCCGCGGAGCTTGCAGAAATCGTGCCGTTGTTGGTGAAGCTGCCGCTGCCAAAACCGTTCAGTTGCAGGATGCCGCCATTTGTGGCTTGCATTAGTCCTTGATTTGTTAGTCCAGCGCCCGCGCTCGGATCGACGTTGAGGACCAGGCCGGAAACGTTGGCGGAGATAACTCCAGCACTTTGATTGACGATCCCGATCTCGTTGTTCCCGAGGCTGCCGGAGTTGTTCGTCTCGCCTTGGATCAGGTTGTTCGTGTTCGTGAGTGTGCCGCTCCCGCGAACGCGGTCGGCATTGACCAGGTTGAGGGTGCCGCCGCCCGTAAGAGTGACATTGCTTCCCAAGCTCAGGTCGGTAAAGGAACCGGTGGAGTTGATCGAAATGCTGCCGCTGTTGGTGATCGCGCCGTTGAGGGTGGTAGTGGAAGCATTATTCCCAATGAAGGCGCCGGCATTGCTGAGTGAGGTTAGAGTGGCGGTATTGAAATTACGAATGAAACCGGTCCCGCTCGTCGTCAATGTGCCGCCGCTGATCATGGCTCCGTTAAGTAGGCGCAGTTCGGAACCATCCAACGCGCTGATCGTGCCGTTGTTGGTGAAGCTGCCGCTGCCAAAACCGTTCAGTTGCAGGATGCCGCCGTTCGTCGCCTGCATTAGTCCTTGATTTGTTAGTCCAGCGCCCGCGCTCGGATCGACGTTGAGGACCAGGCCGGAAACGTTGGCGGAGACAACTCCAGCACTTTGATTGACGATCCCGATCTCGTTGTTCCCGAGGCTGCCGGAGTTATTCGTCTCGCCTTGGATCAGGTTGTTTGTGTTCGTGAGCGTGCCGCTCCCGCGAACGCGGTCGGCGTTGACGAGATTCACGGTGCCGCCGCCGGTAAGTGTGACATTGCTACCCAAGCTCAGGTCAGTGAAGGAACCGGTGGAGTTGATCGAAATGCTGCCACTGTTGGTGATCGCGCCGTTCAGAGTAGTAGTGGAAGCGTTATTCCCGATGAAGGCGCCGGCATTACTGAGTGAGGTCAGGGTCGCGGTGTTGAAATTACGAATGAAACCGGTCCCGCTCGTCGTCAATGTGCCGCCAGTTACAGATGCGCTGTTAATGAGTCGCACTTCCGAACCATCGAGGGCGCTGATAGTACCTCCGGTGTTATCAAAGCCGCCACCGCCAAAGCCATTGAGCTGCAGAATCCCGCCTCCGCTGGCGCGCATCACGCCAAGATTAGTCAAGCCGTCGAGCGTGCGCGGATCGACATTCATAATCAAACCGTTTGAGCCATTGAAAACATTGGCGTCGATCAAGCCTCCACTGCGGTTCACGATTGCCAGTTCATTTGTGCCGAGGCTGCCGGAGTTGCTGGTCTCGCCTTCGATGGTAAAGGCTTCCCCATTGCTCCCGCCGTTGAAAAGTGTGCCGCCGCCACGAACCCGATCCGCATTCACCAGAGTAAGAGTGCTGCCACCTGTGAGGGTGACGTTACCGTTGATGGCCAGGTCAGTGAAGCTGCCGGTGGAATTGATCAAAATGCTGCCGGTGTTATTGATGGTGCCGATAAGAGTCGTGGTGGAACCGTTGTTCCCGACAAAGGCACCGGCGTTCGTCACGCTATCGAGCGTCGCTGTGTTGAGGTTGCGGATGAGGCCGCTGCCGGTCGTCGCCAGGGTGCCGCCCATGATGGTGACGCCGTTAGTCAATTGCACTTCCGAACCATCGAGCGCCTGGATCAGGCCGCCCGCGTTTTTAAACGCGCCGCTGCCAAAGCCGTTCAAAAGAAGAAGGCCGCCTCCGCTGGCCTGGAGAGTTCCCAGATTGGTTAGGCCGGCAGCCGCACTCGGATCGACGTTCAGGAAGAGTCCCGCCACGTTCGCGTCGATCAGTCCTGCAGACTGATTAACTAAGCCGATCTCATTGTTCCCGAGGCTCCCCGAGTTACTCGACTCTCCCTGAATCACGTTATCCACATTCGTCAGGATGCCACTGCCGCGGACGCGATCCGCATTTACGAGGGTCAG
This sequence comes from Chthoniobacterales bacterium, assembly GCA_025929155.1. Taxonomy (GTDB): domain Bacteria; phylum Verrucomicrobiota; class Verrucomicrobiia; order Chthoniobacterales; family UBA10450; genus Palsa-1392. Next base: position 8,918 of record JAICMR010000011.1, read on the forward strand.
CACTCCGCCGCCATTTAGAGTTACGTCGCCGCTCAGCGTCAGGTCGGTAAAACTTCCAGTGGAGCTGAGAAAGAGGGAGCCGCTGTTAGCGATTGTGCCAGCGATTGTGGTCGTGCTCCCGTTATTGCCAATAAAACTGCCGGCGTTGGCGAGCGAAACAAGCCGCGCGGTCCCTGAGGTGCGAATGGCGCCGGTCCCGCTTGTGCTCAGTGTGCCGCCGGTTACGACGGCGCCATTGATGAGCCGCACTTCGGAACCATCGAGGGCGGAAAGGGTTCCTCCGGTATTGTCAAAGCCGCCTCCGCCAAAGCCATTAAGCTGTAGGATGCCGCCGTTCTCAGCCTGCATCAGTCCTTGATTCGTTAGGCCGGCGGAACTGCTCGGATCGACGTTCAGAATGAATCCGGCAACGTTGGCATCGATCAGACCGCCTGCGAGGTTCATCAGGCCGATCTCGTTGTTGCCGAGACTGCCGGAGTTGCTTGTTTCACCCTGGATCGTGCTCGAGTTCGTCAAAATGCCGCTGCCCCGGACGCGGTCGGCATTGACCAGGGTAAGAACGCCAGAGCCGCTGATTGCCAGATCGTTGCTTAAGACGAAATCGGTGAAGCTGCCGGTGGAGTTGATCCGGACATTCCCGTCATTGGTAATCGTGCCGGAGAGCGTGGTGGAAGTGCCGTTGTTAAATTGAACCAGGCCGGCGCCGGCGAACTGCGTGCCGCCGGTGAACGTGAAGTTGCTGCCGAATTGAAGCACGGCGTCGGCGGCCGCGGAGATCGTGCCCGAGATGGTGCCGCTGCTGACGAAATTAGCCGTGCCAGCCTCGGCCAAGATGCTGCCGGTGTTGTTGATCGGGAGATTGAAGTTCAGGGTGCCGTCGGTGCTCTGCAGGGTGAGGGTGCCGGAGTTATTAAAGACTGACCCGCCGCCGCTGAACGAGTTGCTGCCTGCTAACGTGATTCCGTAACTGCCGGAGTTGTTGATCGTGGTGTTACTGACAGTCATGAGCGCGGTCTGGGTGCTGGCGCCAGCGACGTTGAGCGTGCCGGAGGTGATGGAGCCACCGCTAAAGTGCAGACCCACATCGAGGGTCAGATGATTGGCGAGAATCAAGGTGCCACCGCTCATGAAGAGCTGATTAATCGTCACGCCATCGACAATGTCCTGTGTTAGAGTGCCACTGGCGAACGTCACGTCGTAATCCTGGCCGTTGTTCCCGTTATTTGGCACCACTCCTGGTGTCCAGCTTGCCGGGTTACTCCAGTTACCTGTCCCGCCATTATAGGTCGCGCCCGTTCCGGGCGTGGGGGTCGGGGTAAGCGTCGGAGTGGGCGTAGCGGTTGGAGTAATGCTGGGAGTCGGGGTGGGAGTCGGGCTGATTGTAGGAGTTGGGGTAGCGGTCGGAGTTGGGCTGATTGTTGGAGTAGGAGTGGGCGTGGAACTTGGGCTAGGCGTCGCGCTCGGCGTAGCTGAAATGGTGGGTGTCGGCGTCGCGGTTGGGCTGGGACTAACAGTTGGAGAAGGCGTTGCGGTCGGAGTGATGCTTGGGCTCGGGCTGGCTGTAGGTGTCGGTGTAACGGTAGCTGTCGGCGTCGGGCTTGGAGTTACCGTGGCTGTTGGTGTCGGTGTCTCCGAAGGCGGCGGCGTCGGTTCTTCTTCCGAGGAGCTGCTGCCTGACTGCGGATTGCGCACCTGGTTGTCATTGGCTTGATCGAGCACATCACTGTGCGTGGCGTCGAGGAGAGATACGACCGTGCCGCCGCCAAAAATGACGAGGTTCGTGTCAACCAGCCCACCTTTCTCCTTCTCCTGAGATTGCGCGGCGATCTCGCGCTGGATAAGATTTAGGCTTGGGATCGGCCCAAAATCCGTGATCAGGAGCGACGTTTTCATGAGACGCTTCACGTCGACATCGACCGGCTCCGGCAAGTTCGTTCCTTTCGGATTCACAATGAGCATCTGCCCGGCTCGAACGAGGACGGATTCTCCAACGTGGTCCTTGCGGAAAATCCGCCCGGTTCCTTCGAGCACGATAAATTTGATGTAGGCGTCGGGGTGAAACTCCAGCATCACGGTCGTGCCTGTGATGGCGGCCGTGACGGCGGCCGTATTGATCTGCGCGCCTCCGGAATTTTTGGGAACGCGCAGGAGCATCGCCCCGCCGGTAAGTTCAAGGCTGCGAGTACCTCCCGTGAAGCTAAAAACCGTATTCGCACCAAGTCGCGCGAGCGTTTGATCGGTAAAAGTGAGTTCCGCACGCGACTCGACTCCGGTACGGACGGCGGTGTTATCGCGCACTTCGTCACTCACGGCGGCTGGTCTGGGCGCGGCTTGTGCCGGAAGCAACTTAACGTCTTTTACCACCTGACTAACCCGTGCCTCCTTTAGTTGGGCGGCATCCAATCGAATCACTGCCAGCAGCAGGAATCCGAGCAGGGAAAATGAGATAACTGGTCTGCACCGCCGGTCCCGCGAGCAACCAGGTTTGGCAGCAGTATGGTGGAGGAAAGGTAAGATCGTCATATTGAGGAGGTTTGGTGCGAAAGACTCGATGGCATCTTTGGGCCACGTCGAGTTTGGCGGCGGTTGTAGCTAAGTAGGGCGGGGGAGTCAAGCTCCGATATGCGCTCCTCTGCGTGACCTGGCCCTGAATTGTCCGAGCGGAACCAATGCGAACAAGCGGTTCATAGATGAACGCAAAAGACCTCACACTTGGATGCGCGCAAAAATGGCATCAAAGGGGACAAGCGACTTCAGGCCCCAGGATGACAAGAGGTACAATCAGGAACCTCGCGGTGCGGCCAGCAAAGCTGGACGCGCTTCTTGCTCAGGCCGAGCTCCTCTTCTGGAGAGTCGCCGGACGAGTCTGTCGCGGGAGGCGTATTCGAAACTACGGGGTGTTGAAAAGGACGATCGAGTCAGTAAAGAGATCGACTCGCCCGTCGCCGTCAAAATCGCCGGTTGAGATCGTGTAGTTTTGTTGGCCCGAGTTCGGCAGAGTTATCCGCCGGATGTGATGGAAGCCGCCGATGCCATCGCCTAGCGCCACGTCCAGCGTATTTCGCGGAGTTGCACCATTCAGGTAAGCGAGGTCGGTTTTTCCGTCGTTGTTGATATCGGCGGCCGCTATTCCTTGGAAAACATCAGCCGGAAGCGATGCTGATTGTGCAAACCGACCATGACCATTCCCCCTGAAAACAGCCACATGGTTGTTCGGATAGATGTTGAAGACCTCCACCGCGAGGTCGGCCTTCCCATCGGTGTTAAAGTCCGCCATCACCAGTCCTTCGGCATTGCCGCCCAGAGGATGGACAGCAAAGGGGCTGAAGTGGCCATCGCCGTTGCCGGTGTAAATGCGGAGATCCATCGATCCGTACTCGGCTACCGCCAAATCAGGAATTCCATCGCTATCGAAGTCGCCCGCCACAATCCGAGTTGGATTAGTGCCGGTCGCGCAAATGAGCGGAGTAGCGAATCCACCGCTTCCATCACCCATAAGAATAGAAACGGAGTTTGATTGAAAGTCGCTAACTGCAAGGTCGAGATTGCCGTCGCCATCGAAATCAGCCACCGCCAGGCCGGCCGGTTCTCCTCCGGTGTTGATGAAGAGCGAAGTGGGGAAGCCGCCTGCGCCGTCATTTAACAGGACGTTGATGCCCGGGAAATTCGCCACCGCCGCGTCGGGAAAGCCATCGCCATTAAAATCACCGAGTGCGAGCACGGATTGGAAGCCCTGCTGGTTATAGACCATTGGGGTTGAGAAGTTACCAGTTCCATCGCCGAGGAAAATAAAAAGACCGCTGTCAGGCAGAACCGCCAGGTCGAGGTTGCCATCGCCATTGAGATCCGCCACTTGCGAATCGTAGGGCGACGAGACCGGGAGAATCTCCCGGTGTGGAAATGTCATCAACGGCCGGCCATCGGCCAGACATCTCGGCGTAAGCCAAGGAAGACCGGCAAAGGACAGGGCGAGTAGGGCTTTAACTGAAGTAAGGTAAATCGGGAACGGGATTTTCATGAGGTTAGGGTTTTGTGCAAGTGACGCAGTGGTGTCAAGAGAATAGATCTAGTCGAAAACCGTTTCCTATTGCCCACCGTCTGAGGCAGGAAAGTGTGAGTCGAAAGAGCGCGTCTTCCGGACGAGCGAGCGTAGTTGAGGAAGACTAAAACTTCCAGGTCAGCGCGACGCCGCCGCCGATGTTAAAGACCTGGTAGTCGAAGACGCCGCGGTTCGACTGATTGGCGACGTAAGTCGAGATTGCGCTTAGCGTGAGGTAATCCTTGACTTGATAGTTGGCGCTCAGCGCAATGACTTCGCTCACATCGGTGCGGCCACCGGAGTCATAAGGTCTCACAACCAGGCTGGCAGCCGCGTTAAGCGAGAACGACCGGCTTAGAGCCACCGAATAGCCGACATAGGCGCTCACATCGTTACGCTGCGGCGGTGAGGGATCGGCGTAGAGGCTGATACTCGCTGCCGCACCAAACGAAATCTGCTGGGCGCGGCCGATTCGCACCGGCACTTCCGCGTTGAGTTGGAGCGCGAGGTTCTCGAAGAACGAGTCGAAATCTTCCGTCCCCGTAAGCCGGTTGTAATCCAGGTTCGCGCGGAGTGCGAGATTGTGCAGCCTCGGAATGTAATAAGCCACCCCGGCCAGCGCATCGAAGCTCGCAAAATCGAAGCCAGTGTTATCGCTGTAATAGAAAAACTGCTGCCGGAGCGAAAACTCCCCGTAGAGAGTCTGCTCGAACTTCGGCGAGTAAGTCAGTCCCACGACCGGCGCGATGATGACATCGTCCACCTCGCCGCGATCGACCAGGGCGACGTTTGATGTGTAGTAAAAGGGCACTCCCGTCTCGAGTGTAAACGGCTGATATTGTTCCACCCTTTTCAGAATGGCTTGCTCGCCGAGATCGGAGTCATTCGGGCTTGGCGCCGCATATCCTTGCTCAACGCCATTCAGTGGGGCTGCCGCGCCGAGCGGTTGGATTTGCGATTGGTCGGTCTGGAGACGAGCCCGATCGGCCGCCCTGGTCTGCGCGAATACGGAAGCCGTCGCCAGCAGCCAAAGAACAGCAAGGGGAAGGACGTTCCGGACGCGAAGTAATGGCCGTTGGTTCATTCGAGCCCGTCCTTTCAACAGAACATTGCCCGTCCGTCAAGGCTTTCGCGCGAGAATTTCCGATCCCCGCCGCGCCGCACCGCACCGTTCCTACGCGAAAGGCAAGTTCGCTTTGATCCGCTGCACGTCGGTCTCGTCCACCAGCGCCGATTTCGCGAGCTGCCGCTTTTTCTTTGCGTTCTTGCTGCCCATCAAATGCCGGCGCGAGGCATGAGAACGAAGCACCTTGCCCGTGGCGGTGATCTTGAACCGTTTGGATACGGCCTTCCTCGTTTTGCTGCGCGCGATCGGTTTCGGCATAGGGCGCGGAAGATAGGTGAGCTTGCGTCAGGCGCAACCCGTTTTCGGAATTTTCCCGGTTTACCCGCCCTCGATTCTCGCGAACCTTGGTGCATGGAAACTCAGAGCGCCCCGCAACCGCATGTCATTATTGTCGGCGGCGGTTTTGGCGGCCTCGAAGCGGCCAAAAAGCTGGGCGGCAAGCCGGTCCGCGTGACGGTGATCGATCGCACGAATTACCACCTCTTCCAGCCGCTTCTCTATCAGGTGGCGACCGCGGCGCTCTCGCCGGCTGACATCGCGGCACCGATCCGCGGGGTTCTCGGGAAATTTGACAACATCGAAGTCATTCTCGGCGAAGTGCAATCGGTTGACGTGGAAGCGCATCTGGTGCGGACGTTGGACCGCTCGTTCACCTATGATTACCTGATTCTTGCCACCGGCTCGCGCCATTCCTATTTCGGCCATGAAGAGTGGGAAAAACTGGCGCCTGGCTTGAAAAGTCTTGAGGACGCGATCGAGATCCGGCGGCGGATTTTGATGGCCTTCGAGTTCGCGGAAAAAACCGATGACCTCGCCGCGCGAGCGGCGGCCATGACATTTGTCATCATTGGAGGCGGACCGACTGGCGTGGAACTGGCAGGTGCGATTGCCGAGATTGCGCGCGAAACGCTCGCAAAGGATTTCAGGAATATCGATCCCTCGAAAGCACGAGTCATCCTGGTCGATGGCGGAGACCGCCTTTTGGCCGCTTTTCCCGAAGATCTCTCGGCGAGTGCGCTCCGGCAGTTGGAGGATCTGCGCGTCGAGGTGCGACTCAGGGTCCATGCCGACAACGTGACGGAAGAGGGCGTTCAGGTGGATGGTAATTTCATTCCGTGTCGCGTAAAAATCTGGGCCGCGGGTAACACGTCGTCGTTTGTCGGCAAAACGCTCGGCGTTCCGGTCGATCGCGCGGGCCGCGTGATCGTGCAGGACGACCTGACCATTCCAGGCCACCCCGAGGTGCAGGTGATCGGCGATCTCTCAGAATTCACCTCACCGAAAACCGGTCAACCGCTTCCGGGGGTCTCACCGGTTGCGATCCAGCAGGGCCATCATGCGGCGCGCAACATCCTCTGCATGATCAACGACGCGAAGCCGCAGCGTTTCCATTATTGGGATAAAGGCAGCATGGCTACAATCGGTCGCAACAAAGCGGTTGCGGACCTGAACTTCATTCATTTTAGCGGATTCCCCGCGTGGCTCTCGTGGCTTTTCATCCACGTGATTTATCTGGTTGGCTTTAGGAATCGGATCGCTGTGTTGCTCCAATGGGCTTGGGCCTATGTCACCTTCAACAAAGGCGCTCGACTCATCACGCGGAACTTTCAGGCTGAGCATCGACCGGTGGCGTGACGGATCGGCCTGGTAGTCCGCAGATGACGCAGATTGCGGCAGAGGAAGAGATGGAAACGGTTTTGCTCGGTGAACATCTGCGTCTTCTGCGGATAGAAATGCTTCGCTGTGCGGCAACGTCACCAACTGCCTGACTTCCGCATCGCGATCGTCGGCGCGGGCGCGATCGGCTGCTACTACGGCGGGAAACTCGCGCAGTTCGGGCGGGACGTGCATTTCCTCCTGCGGAGCGACTATGAGATCGTCCGCAAGCGGGGCCTGCGCATCCGCAGCAAAGGCGGGAACGTTCACATCCCGAAGGTCAACGGCTATCGCTCGAGCGAAGAGATCGGTTTGTGCGACGTCGTCATCATTGCCGTTAAGACAACGGCAAACGGCGAGATTCCTTTACTGGTTAGGCCATTGGTAGGCGAAAAGACGATGATCCTGACCCTTCAGAACGGACTCGGAAACGAGGAGTTTCTCGCTGGGCACTTCGGCGCGGAGCGCATCCTCGGCGGCCTCTGTTTCATCTGCCTGAACCGGGTCGCGCCGGGCCTGATCCAGCTCCAGGACAATGGTCGCCTGGCTATCGGAAAGTTCAACGGCTTCCCAAGGCCGCGCCTGCACGATCTGGCTTGGGAGTTCAAGCGTTGTGGCGTCGTTACCAGCGTCGTCGCAGACCTCGCACTCGAACATTGGCGGAAGCTGGTTTGGAACATTCCCTTCAACGGTCTCGCCGTCGCGGCCGGCGGATTGCATACCCGCGAAATTCTGGCTGATGACCGCCTGCGCCTCCGCGCCCTCGCGTTGATGGATGAAACCATCGCAATCGCCAATGCCTGCGGTCAAAGATTGCCGACGGCGGTTGCGCTCGAGCAGATGAAGCGCACCGAAACCATGGGAGCCTTCCGACCCTCCACCCTCATCGATCATCTGGCCGGCCGCCCGCTCGAGATCGATGCGATCTGGGGCAAACCGCTCCGTCGGGCGCGAGAGCACGGGATCGCTGCTCCGGAACTCGAACGGCTCCACGCGGAACTCATCGCACTCAATCCAGCCTAGCGAGTTAAGAAGATCGCAACGGAGCTTATTTCGCTTCCTCCCGGTCGCAGAGAAGAAAAACACCCAAGGAGATGGCACCGATCGCGGCGCCGATCCCCATTGCAAGCTGCCAGCCGCCTGCTTCGAAGGTCGCAGATCCGATAAGCGAGCCGCTGGCGCCGACGGCAAACATCGTCGTCAGATAAACCGAGTTTACCCGCCCCCGGGCTTCGTCCGATATTTCGAAGACGATTTTCTGGCTGGTGATTTGATTCAACTGAATCGCGGCGTCGAGGAGCAGCGCGGTGCCCACGAAGGCAACGACACTTCGAGCCGCCACGGCCCCGCCGGCTGCAAGGAAACAAAATACAAGCAGGAGATGAGCGACCAGGGTCGACAGGTGACTCTTGCCGTGGTCCGCCAGCAGGCCCGCGACTGGTGCGACCAGCGCTCCGCCCGCTCCGGCGAGCGCAAAAAGCGCCACGCCATTTTGACTGAAATGAAACTGTCGCAGCAAGACGAGAGGCGCAGCCGTCCAGAAAAGATTAAACGCCATATACATCGCGGCCTGGTAGATGGAACGCAGCCGCAACTGGCGATAAGTTTTCGCGAGCGAGAGCATCGACCAGAGAATGGCACCGTAGCTTTTCTTCCCCGGCGGAATGCGCCGCGGGAGAGTCAGCGCTAGGGCGAAACCGATCAGCGCCATCAGCGCGGCGGAAAGAAAGTAAACCGAGCGCCAACCGAAAGTCTCCGCCATGAAACTGGCCAGCGGACGCGCCAGCATGATGCCTCCGAGCAACCCGCTCATTATCTGCCCGATGATGCGTCCCTGCCGTTCCGGCGCGCTCAGGTGCGATGCGAGCGGGAGCAGAATTTGCGCGCCGGTCGCGCAGACGCCGGTGACGACGGACGCCGCGAGAAAAGAGGCTGGTCCGCGTGAGAACGCGATCCCGAGCGTGCCGAGAAAAGTTCCGGCCGTCGTGAGCAGCGCGAGCCGGCGGTTCTGAAACAGATCTCCGAGCGGAACGAGGAGAAAAAGACCGAGTCCGTAACCGAGTTGCGTGAGGCTAACGATCGTTCCAGCGAGGGATTTGGAAAGGCCGATCTCCGGGCCAACCTCATCGATCAAGGTTTGCGCGTAGTAGAGATTCGCCACCATCGCGCCGCAGGCGAATGCCATCAGAAAGATCAACCCAGTCGACAGACGGACCGGCGATGGCTCCTTGTCGTTAGTCATCGCGCCTAGCTTCCGCGGGAATGGACGGCGGACAAGACTCTTGAAGTTTGCGTTCAATCCCGCTGAAGATTGCAGCTACAATGGGGACGAAATGACAGAATGGAACGCTGCTGAATACGCTCACCAGTCCTCGCTCCAGGCAGCGATGGCTCAGGAAGTTCTCGGTCTGCTCGAGCTGAAAGGTGCGGAGCGGATCCTGGATGTCGGTTGCGGCCAAGGGAAAGTTAGCGCGGAAATCGCCCAGCGCGTGGCGAATGGCTCGGTCCTCGGGATCGACCCGTCGCACGACATGATCCGCTTCGCCCGGCGGCACTTCGTGCAGCCCAATCTCCAGTTTGAGGTGGCGGATGCGCGACGACTTCCAGTCCGGAATGAGTTCGACCTGGTTGTCTCGTTCAATGCGCTGCATTGGATTCCCGAGCAGGATCTGGCGCTTCGCAGCATCCGCGGTTCGCTCGTCTCGGGCGGTCGCGCGCAGTTTCGCCTCGTGCCGGTCGGACCTCGGCAAAGCCTGGAAAGCGTTGTCGAGGAGACGCGCAGGGCCTCCCCGTGGAGAGTCTATTTCGCTAACTTCGACGATCCCTATCTGCGTCTGAAGCCTGAGGAATATGCCGACTTGGCTGCCGTCAACGGTTTCCGCGTCCTGCATTTGCACACAGAGGACCGAGCCTGGGACTTCGGATCGCGCGCAGCGTTCCTTGATTTCTGCGCAGTCGGCTGCGTGGCTTGGACAGATCGGATCCCCGCGACGGAACGAACTAGATTTCTCAAGGACGTCCTCGATCGCTACGAATCTGTCGCAGCCGAGAATCCGGGGGAAGAAAACACCTTCAAGTTTTACCAGATGGATATTGGTCTCGCCGTAGCTTAACCAGAAGCTCGCTTTAGCTCTCGAGCCGTTTTCCGGGGCAAAATGAACTCGCTCCCCGAATTCCGCCCGGCCACGCCAAAATGAGTTCCGAAACAGGTTATGTGGTAGCTTCGATTCCTCCTAACCGACGACGAGACGGTTGAATCGATCCGCTGCCGTGGTAGTATTTCCGTTGCTTGCCGCGTCAGTTTTTTGGCCTAACGAGAAGCTTTTTTTTATGTCTGCTTCCGACCTGATCACCGCTGCGATCACGAGCCCGACGGTGACCGAGGAGGTCAAACCCGAAGAGGGACTCGACCTCCCGTGGCAGGTAGTGGTGCATAACGATCCGGTCAATCTGATGAGCTACGTGACGATGACTTTCCAGAAGGTCTTTGGTTATCCGCGCGAAAAAGCCGAGATGCACATGCTCGAGGTGCATCGCCTCGGCCGGTCAATTTTGTGGACGGGCGTGCGGGAACGGGCGGAGTTGTTCGTGCAGCAATTGCACGGCTATCTCCTGCTCGCGACAATTGAGCGAACCACCTGACGATGGAAGTTTTTCGCCACAACGGCACCCTCGAGATCAGCGAAATTGATCCGTTTCTGGCGGAGCTGTTGCGCCAGATTCCGACGAGCGCGAATCCCGAAGGCGTGCCAGCCGCACAGCAGCGACTCTTCAGCCTGCCGGCCGACCCGGAGAAACACAAGGAGCTCTGCGCGGAGTGGAAGCTCTACGTTGAACCGGAGCTGCGCCGGATTTTCGAGAGCGCAACCGAAACCGTCGAAGGGGATCTGCGACAGCTTGGCGGGAACGGGAAGCCTTTTGCGAACAGCACGTTGCGCATCCCGATGGCGAATTCGGAAGCCTGGCTGAACGCCTTGAACCGCGCCCGGCTCGCGCTCGCGGCGAAGTATGACTTCACCGATGCGGAACTCTGCGATCACTACCGTTCGCCGATTGGTTCCCGGCGTGACCTGAGCCTTTTCCAGGTCAACTTCTACGGGTTTCTGCAGGAGTTCATCCTGCGTGAGCTGGAATGCAGCAGCGCCGCGCCTAACGACTAATATCGGGCCGCTCCGACGGGCCGCCGAAAAAGAGCGAGCGCGTTAAAGTCCTGTAGCGGCGGTGGATCACCGCCGACTGGTATCGCTTCGAAGGCTAGCCCGCCGCGGTACTGCCGCCCTGCTTGCGCTCGCGCACCATTTTCATGAGCCGCTCCTTGAGCGCCTCCGACGTCTTCGCCGGCCGGAGGCTGAGGGCGAAAGCTTCGTGCAACCGATAGCATTCAGCGATGTAATCTTCCGCCTCCTGACCGAAATGCGCGCGGGCTTCTTCGAATTCCCGGCTCTCTCCATTTTCCAGCGCGCCGATCACGTAAAGTCGCGCGCGATTCTGGAATTCTTCAAAGCTCATCTTTCAACTCTTTCAAGCCATCATAGATTTTTTTCAGGCCCAATTCGAGCCGGGTTTTGACGGTGCCTAAAGGTGTATTCGTATTTGCCGCGATTTCGCGCTGACTCATGCCCCGAAAAAATGCGAGATTAATCGCCTGCTGTTGTGCGGGCGGCAGACCGTTGATCACCTTGCGCACGAGCACCCGCGTATCGGAGAATTCAATCTCTTCCTCGGTCGAATTGTGAACCCAGGCGTCGGGCTGCTGCTCGGTCTCGTTTTGCAGCCGTTCACCCGCGCGCTGATAAGCCTGCTTTTTGCGCAGGCCATCGATCGCGCGCCGTCGCGCCAACGTCACCATCCAGCCCAGCGGTTTGCCTTTTTGCGCGGAGAAATTCTTCGCCTGGTTCCAGAGTTCCATGAAAATCTCCTGGAGCAGGTCGTCCGCCTCCGCCTCGTTATGCACCACGCGCAGGATGAGCGCCTTGATGATGCCGTTGTAGCGATCGTAAAGCTGCGAAAGAGCCTCCGGGTCTTCGCGCTGGATGCCTTCCATCAGCTCGAGATCGGTCGGTTGCCCCGGCTCGAGCTGTGGGCTGACCGCGGGCAGGCGCGGCCCGGATTCGTCATCGGGATCGTTAGGAAGCTTCGGTCGGCGTGGCATCGGTGGGCGGCGGGAGGAAAGATGTAAAGCGGCGGCGCTAAGCCGTCCACCTCGATTTGACGCAGAGAATGAAAATAGTTTCAACCGGCGCGCACGATTGGCAGCAACGACGTTTCTGCGCGAACCTTCGGCGTGAACGAGCAAGTCTGTTCTCACCTCGCCGCGATCGAAACCGTGCGGCAACCCGAGAGGCTCGAGTGCGAAGAATGTGTGAAAATTGGGGCGCGCTGGGTCCACCTGCGCACCTGCCAGACCTGCGGCGCGACGCTCTGTTGCGACTCGTCGCCGCATCGGCATGCCAGCAAGCACGCGCGGGACGAGCAACATCCGGTCATCGCCTCGGCGCAACCAGGCGAGCGTTGGCTCTATTGTTATCCCGACGACGCCATCGTCGGATATTGAAGGGCCGCTTTCTGAGCCGTGCGAACTAAGCGCGCGGCGGATGCAGGTGCGCTTCATCAAGTGCGACGCGATCCCATTTCCCAAGGAGCGAAGCCGCATCGTATGTGCTCTGCGCGAAATCCAAAAGCGCGTCATCCGGCGAAGCCGCCTTCCGCACCGCCTCGTAGGGCAAAAGAAACTCGCCTAGTTGCGTGGAATAAAACGCCTCGTTAGGCGAAACTTTCGCCTCCGCAAAACCGGTCGGCGCCGGATACGCATAAGAATAGAAAACCGCCGTCGGACTCGCCGCGCTCCCAGGCCAGAAGCCCAGGCTGCTTACCTCTTGCGAATACGCTTCGCGCGTGATTTCGTCTGGCAAACGCGGCACCCCGCCCGGATGCGGCGGGGCCGGCCGGCCGGAAAAACGCGTAACCGCGAGATCGAAGCTTCCCCAGAAGAAATGCACCGGGCTGCACTTCCCGCAGAAGCGACTGCGGAATTTCTTAAAGACGCGATCAGCCTGCACGAGGACGCGCCAGAAGCGATTCGCAAACTCCGGGTCATAGCTGCGATGCGTTTCATCGCGGTCGAATGGGATCCCATCGGGGATCTCGTTAGGCAGGAGATTGATCTTTACCGGCAGCTCCAATTCCGCGAGACCTTGCATGACCTCGCGATAGAACTGCGTAACCGCTTTCGGCCTCAGCTCGATCAGATGCTGCTGGCCGTCGCTCTTCAAAATCTGCAGATGATGATCAATGAAATCAAAGCGCAGCTCGAAAGTGTGCAGCCCGTAGGGGATCGGCGAAGTCGTTAGGCCGCGCGCGGTGAGATAAAACGTGACGTGCCAGGAATGATTGATCCACGGTGAGAGCGTGAGCCGGACTTTGCCGACGATCTGCGTCCAGAGTTGAAGCGTTTCCGCCGTCGCCTGCCACTCCGAAAAAGGAAGCGCTGGCCAGGCAGTGTCGCGCTCCGCCGCGGTAGGATTCACGTTTTGAATCTCTGTCGATTGCCTCGAAAATCCAGAACCTAATCGATCATGCGAGGTTCTGAGAGGACCGCGGAAGCCGGAGAGACATCAATAGTGTTTCATTCTAAGCGGAGGCGAAGAATTCCAGCAATCTTCTGGAAAGCCCCGATTCGCAGGACAGGACTGACCTGCCTCTCCTCTAAGGGGAGGCTTGCTCACTCGCTACTCGGCAGCTCCACCGGATTCCTCGACTCCACTTCGCTGCGCTCGGGATGACACTGCTGGCGACTTATTTCTTCGCTTGCGCCACCGGTTTTGGGGCGTCCTGGAACAGACTTAGATACTTGCCATAGCCTTCCGCTGCCATCTTGTCCTGCGGCACGAAACGCAGGGAGGCGGAGTTCAGGCAATACCGCATACCCGTCGGCGGAGGGCCGTCATCAAAGAGATGGCCGAGATGCGCGTCGTCCGCTTTTGAGCGGACTTCGGTTCGCGTCATGAAGAATTTGCGATCTTGTTTTTCGACGATGTTCGAGGGGTCGATTGGCTTCGTAAAACTCGGCCAACCCGTCCCGCTGTCGAATTTGTCCGTCGAAGCGAAAAGCGCTTCGCCGCTGATCAGGTCCACGTAAATCCCCGGTTGGTGATTATCCCAATACTGGTTGTGGAACGGCGGTTCGGTTCCGTTTTCGCGGGTTACTTTGTATTGCTCGGGCGTGAGCTTCTGGCGGATTTCGGCGTCGGACATGTTTCTGGCCTCGGTTGGTTTGTTGTTGGAACTCTGGTGTGCGTTCGCCGGGATGTCGCTCGCTGCCACGTTGTTGGCTGCGACCACCGTTGAGGTTTCAGGCGCAGCCTTTTGCGGGTTTTCCGCACGCATGATGTAGAGCGAGGTCGCCGCGATCAGGCCGACGGCAACAGCGCCGATCCAAAACGAGGAGCGATTGCGCCGCGGAGAAAGCGTGTCGCGATAGAGCGATGACTCAGAGCGTTTGTTCATTAGAACTAAGACAACAGTAGGCGCGAATTTATTCCCGGCAAAGACGACAGCAGCGCCGCCGTGAACTCAGGCTTTCAGCCTGATCGGTCGAACATGTTCGCGGCATGCCGATGGCCTTTAGCCTGGAGGCCTGAGCGACTTAGCAGGGCTGGAAGCGTAAACTACACAGTTGCCCAATTCGTTAGGCAGGTTCCTCGCGCCCCGCTTCCGACACACGGATGTAGCGACGGAAAACAATCAGCCCGATCGGCGCGACCGAAGCCGCAAGCGCGAAGATCAGCCACATCATCGCCGGCCGGCGCGGACCCTCCGCCGGACAGAAAGCCGCCAGGATCCAACCCGCCGTGCCGACAAGCAGCTTGCCGATGAGAAACGGTAGATAAGCGAGCGCGCCGTAGGAAGCTTCCTGACCCGGCGGTGCGATCGCGGCGGCATATTCGTACACCCGCGGCGAATAAAACGCTTCGCCGACAGAGAAAACCGCCAGGTAGAGCGCCGCCATCACGTAATAGGGATGGATGTTTCCCGTGACGCCGAGATAGCTGTGCCCGAGCCAGTCTCCAAACCAGCTATTCGCGAGTGGCGTGAACCAGGCCGTCGGCAACGCCATGATGAAAACTCCCGCCGCACAAATCGCCCCGCCGATCACCACCATGCGATAAGCCGCAAACCGTTGCGTCAACGCGCCGATCGTCGGCACGAGCACGATGATGAAAATGGCATTGATATTTGCCAGCTTTCCCACAGGTGCGTGCGGGCCGAGCACGCGATCGCCGAACTTCGGGAAGACATAATCCATCTGCAAAAAAATGGCTTTCAGAAACCCGATGAGGAGAAAGAACGCGAGGATCCGCGCGAAAGCCGATTGTCCCACCAGCTGTCGAAACAGCTGGATCGTGTCGATCGCACTCTGCCGCACCGTTCCGACGATGTGCCAAAGGAAACCTCCCGTTGCCGCCGCCGCGCGTTCGTCATCCCGGCTCTTATCCTCTTCGCTCCGCCGCAGAAAATAGATCGCCGGGAAGATCACGATCTCGATCGTTAGGCTGACGAGAAAGAGCTGCTGGTGCGTCGTCGGCGTGAACCCGAAGAACGTAAAGGAGACGTTCAGCTCGCGGACATAATCGAAGATCCAACCGGCCGCGACGTAGCCGATATTCATCACCATGTAGATGATGGAAAACGAGATCGACCGCTGTTGCGTCGTGGAATAAATCCGCGTCGCCGCCAGCAGCACCGGCGTCCCGAGCGCTTCGCCCACCGCGAGCGGGAGCACGCCGCAGGTCAGCGCGAGCCAGGGGATCGTCGTCACGACCATGACGCTGCGGGCGAAGGTGCAAATCGCGACCCCGAGGAAAAAGGTCCGGCGCAACCCGATCGCATCGGTGAGCGAGCCGGCCAGCAGAGTAAAGACCGTCATCGCCGGCGCCCAAACCCAGCCGACCAGCGCCCCGGCTGCCTGATCGTTGAACCCGAGATCGCGCGAAAGCCAGAGCACCATCGTCTTGTTCGTGA
Organism: Chthoniobacterales bacterium; assembly: GCA_025929155.1. Lineage (GTDB taxonomy): Bacteria > Verrucomicrobiota > Verrucomicrobiia > Chthoniobacterales > UBA10450 > Palsa-1392. The sequence goes on from JAICMR010000011.1 coordinate 24,760, forward strand.
TCGAATAGGCGGTGTAGATCAGGAACTTGATCAGGAAGGTGAGCCAAAGCTCCCGCTGCGCATTCTTGAGCACGGAGAACTTCGCCAGGAAACCGGCGAAGCCGTGCGGAAGCGGCGGGAGCGCGTCCGGCGCACCCGCGGCCGCGGCATTTTCTTTCGCTTGCCTCCTCACCGGGCGAAAGAATGAACGGGATTGCTGCGATTGAAAGGGGCAAGTCGGGGAAGTGCCGAGTGGCAAGTGACGAGTGACAAAGAGGAAATGCCACGCGCTCGTCAGTCGTCACCGCTCTTACGCCGCGGCCGCCTCGACCGCGATCGCCTGCAACGGCGCGATCTCTTCGATTGAAGGCAACTCCGTGGCCGGCCGCGCCACCGGCGCGCGCTCGCCTAACGAACGCAGCGGGCGGTTCAATCCAAAATCCAGCCAGCGCGCATCGCCTGGGCGAATCGAAACTCCCAGCACCACCACCACCTGCCGCATCTTGCGCCGCAGAGCGCGTTCCGCCGCATCCCGCGCCCGCTTTTTCACGCTGTGTTGCCAATACAACCCGACCGTTGTCCGCGACTGATCGCGTTGAGGCTTGACGATAAGCACCACGTGGCGAAACGGGGCGGCGTAGTTGCTCGCTTCGCTCTCTAACGTTCCGCGGCCGAAGTCGATGATGAATATGTCGCGGAGCCGACGAGTAACGTCGAGGCCATTGATCCATGGTACGACGACATCTGAATTTGGTTGAGAATGCGGATTCGGATCGGTCAGCATCGACATCGCCTGCTTTTCAGGGATGTCGAAATTGCCCCCTTTTGTATCACCCATGAAAGCAACGCTGAAATTGGCGGAGAGTTGACGAGCCGTCGTGATGTCGGCACCGCTCGCGGTGAGATTCGAATTAATTCTCACCGACCCATTTTATTGTCGAGCAGACGCTTGGTCTCCGAGCCGTCATCAAAGCCAATCATGCTGACGTGGACGTTCGCGCCGGCGAGAATCCACTCTCGATCGCTCACACCGAAGAAGATATCGCCGCTTTCCTTGATTCGTTTCAGCACCTCGCGATTAGCTCCGCCGCGGATGCCTTGAGTAGCGAGCAGTCCCGCACGCCACGTACGTTTGTGACTTATGGCTTCACGAGCTTTCTCGAACCAGTAACAACAAAGGTCCGCTTGAGGTTCAATCCGATTTCGATATGTCCCGAAAAGTGCCTCGACCATTTCGTCGCCTAACTCTCGACGCAAGAACTTACCGCCTAGAAAAGGTGAGTTCCCGACGACGATGTTCGCGCTTGGCCATTCCCGTTCACTGTAGAACTTGAGCGCGTCATCCTCCGCATGTTCGCCCGCTTGCGCTTCTTTCAAGGATTTCGCTTTGCTGCGGAAGTGCGGGACGAGAAGGGCGTCTTCGTTCTGGAAATCTTGCAGCTTTTGCAGGACCGGGTCGGTGTCGTTGGCGAAGCCGTTGTCGCGCCGCCATTTCAGGTAACCGATCTGGACGGCGACTTGCGCGAGCTCAAAGGCGTAGGCGTTCAGCTCGATCGCTTTTAATTGCAGCACGCTGACCGCGGCTCGAAACGGAAACCGAGCTGGGTCGCGAAGGTGATGAGTTCCTTCTCCAGATCGAGCAGGAGCTGGAGCGAGATGTAGAGGAAATTGCCGCTGCCGCAGGCGGGGTCGAGCACGGTGGTGGTGGCGATTTTCTCGTGGAAGCTGGCGAGCCGGGTCCGATCCGCGGTGCTTCCTTTTCCTTTCACAAAGGCGGCTGCCAGGTCGCCCTTCAAGGCGCTCCACTCGCGCCGGAGCGGCGCCATCAGCACCGGCTCGACGAGAGTTTTGATGTCGGCCTCACTCGTGTAATGCGCGCCGAGCTGCGCGCGCTGGTTCGGATCGAGGCTGCGCTCGAAGAGGTTGCCCATGATGCTCGGCTGGATGAATTGCCAGTCGGCTTCGCCCGCGACCGCGAGCTGACCGATTTCATCCGCGGTCAGCTCGAAGACGGTGGCGTCCTCGAACAGGTGGCCGTTGAAATGGCGAATCCGGTGCGGCCCGAAGTTGCCGCCGGTGGCCATCCTGCCGAAGAGGTCTTCCAGCACTTCGGCAAAGTGCGCGGGGTCATCGGCTCCGGCCCTGAAGATATCGGTGACGGCGTTCTTCGGGAGCAGCCCAGTGTCCTCGGCGAAAAAGCAGAAGACGATGCGATTAAGAAATCGGGCGATGCGCAGGTTCTTCTTTTGCGCGACGGAATGTTCGCGCCGGCTGCGGGCATCTTCCAATTCCACGGACTCTCGGTCTTGCAAAGAGCGGGCGATTTCGCCGATCTGACGCGCGAGTTCCTCGGTGACTTCGTGAGTCGTGCGTTGAGGCTTAAGGAAAAGCGGGATCGACGAACGAGGCGCGGAGGAGAGAGAGAACGCGGCTCGTCGATCTGCGCGTTGGTGAATTCATGAGTCTCCTGGACGGTGCCGTTGAAGTTGGTGCGGATGATGTAGCGATCAAAGTCGCAGACGATGAGGAGCGGGGGATTCAGGAGCGATTCGCGGTAGCGAAGAAGCTGCCGGTAGGCGTCGTCGAGGTTCTTCTTTTTGCCTTTGTACTCCCACGCAAAGCAGTCGCGCTTCCAGACATCGGCAAAGCCGCGCTCGGTCTCCGGGTTCTCTTCGACGCGGCCGACATCGTCAAAGGCGAACAGCTCGGCGTCCTTCACGACGCGCTTTTGGAAACAAAAGTTTTCGCTGCCGGTGGGATCAGCTTGTGCCGGCGTCGGCTGGCCGAGCAAACGACAGAGGTCGTTAAAATGTTCCTGATAAGCAGAAGTTTCCTTGCCCGAATACCTCGTCCATTTCTGCTTAAACTCGGCTGGATTCATCTGGCAAATTCGCGGGTCCAGCTCTCCTGAATCATAACCGCGACGGTTCAATTTTAGCGAGGCTGAGGGAGAAACTAAAGCATCTGCTCCAACAATCAGCGCGTTCTCTCACAACGACCCGTGCTCATGCTCCGCGCGAGAAGCTCGCTTCGCCTCATGGCGCGATGGCAACCTTGAGGACGCCGTCTCGCCGTGATCCAAAGAGATCGTAGGCCTCGACGATATTCTGAAGCGAGAATCTGTGCGTGATGAGCGGCGTGGGATCGAACCGGCCTGACTGCACCATGTTCATCAGTCGTCGCATCCGTTCTTTGCCACCCGGACAAAGCGTCGTCACGATTTTGTAATCGCCCAGCCCCGCGGCGAACGCGTCGTAGGGGACCTGCAGTTTACCAGAGTAAACCCCGAGACTGCTCAACGTCCCGCCCGGGCGCAAACAACGCAGAGAGTTCTCGAACGTTTCCTGCAAGCCGAGAGCTTCGATGGCGACATCCGCGCCTCCACTCGTTAGGCGTCGCACTTCCGCGATCACGTCCGTTTGCGCTGGATCGAGCACCACGTCGGCGCCCATCCGTTTTGCCATCTTCATTCGCACCGGATCGCCATCAATGGCGATGATGAATGACGCTCCCATCAATTTCGCTCCCGCGGTCGCGCAAAGTCCGATCGGCCCCTGAGCGAACACGACCACTGAATCGCCAATCCGAACTTGTCCCGATTCTGCGCCGCTGAAACCAGTCGAGGCGATGTCTGCTAACAGGACGACTTGTTCGTCAGTGAGCTCGTCGGGAATTTTCGCCAGATTTGCCTGCGCGTTAGGCACGAGAAGATACTCTGCTTGCGCGCCATTAATGGTGTTTCCAAAACGCCAGCCGCCGACCGCTTCGACACCTTCCCCGTGTCCGCATTGCGACCATTGGGCGGACAGACAGGCGCGACACTGGCCGCAGGGCGTAATGGCGCCGACAAGGACGCGATCACCAGGCTGATAGCCCGTAATTCCGTCGCCGAGCTCTTCTATGACCCCGACAGGTTCGTGTCCGATCACCAATCCAGGTTTCACCGGGTATTCCCCCCGCAGGATATGAAGATCCGTTCCGCAAATCGTCGTGAGGGTAATGCGGATGACCGCCTCGCCGAAGCCCGCGCGCGGTCGAGGAACCTCTTCCACGCGGATGTCGTTAGGCCCGTGGAAAACAGTCGCGCGCATCGTGCCTTCGGAGTTCAAACCACAAACATCGCAATCGCCGCGGCAAACATCACGAGAATAGTAACGCCGACTGCCACGGATGCGAGTCGCGAACTGGGCTGATGATGCATGATACGGCGGTCCATCGCGACCAATAAGACGGCCGTAAGAAGGAAAGGCGCGAGGCAGCCATTAATAACCGCCGTCCAGAATAGTGCTTTCACTGGATTGATATTCGCGAAGTCCATGACGACGCCAGCGATACTCGAGACAACGACAACGATGTAAAAAGCTCGCGCTGATTTGAATTTTGCGTCGAGGCCTTGATGCCAGCCGAAGGTTTCGGCGAGCGCGTAGGCGGCGGAGCCTGATAGCGTCGGGATCGCGAGAAAGCCCACGCCGAGGACACCGGCGGTGAAAAGAACCGCGGCGAAATTCCCTGCCAGAGGTCGCAGTGCTTCCGCGGCTTCGCGCGATGTTTGGATGTTGGTTAGGCCGTGACGATGCAGGGTCAGTGCGGTTGTGAGGATGATGAAATACATCACCAGGTTCGAAAAGAAGGTGCCAACTCCGACATCGAGAGTGCGCGCGCCGATTTCTGCACGAGTGGCTCCCACTCGTCGTGCGAGCATGCGACGTCCCGCGGCCTTTTCTTCTTCCACTTCCTGCGAGGCTTGCCAGTAAAATAGATACGGGCTGATGGTCGTTCCCAGGATGGCTACGATCATCGCCCAGCCGTTGCTGCTCTTTGGCAGCGACGGCACAAAGGTGTCATGGACGACCAGGTGCCAATCGGGCTTCACAATGAAGGCAGTGATGACATAGGCGAGCAAGGTGAGCGCGAGCCATTTCAGAATCGCAGCGATCTGGTGATAGCGGAATTGCACGGTCGCAATCGCAATCAAGGCCCCGAATAAGATGACGAAGACGTGCGAGCTGCGGCCGGAAAGCATCGCGGCTGCATCGGACATTCCAGAAAGATCGGCGCCGATGTTAATTAGGTTTGCGATGAGCAGGGCAACGCTCGCGAGAACAATGAGCGGCTTCGGAATTTTGTGATGGAATGCGCCTGATAAACCTCGGCCGGTGATCATCCCGATACGCGCGCACATCATTTGCACGGCGGCCATCAAGGGCCATGTGATGAGCGCAAGCCACAGCAACTGCGTTCCCATCGCCGCGCCCGCGGATGAATAAGTCGCGATCCCGGAGGGGTCGTCATCCGCCGCACCGGTGATGAGACCGGGCCCAAGGTTTGCAAAGAAGCGGCGAACCGGATTACGCATTCGGGCGCTATCTATGTCATCCCGCTTCGTCGAGTCACGACCATAGTGCGACGACACGAACGTCTCTCTTGAGGCGAACAGACATCGATACCTTTGCGGTCGAGAGCGACGTCGCGCAGACCATCACCTGATCCGTAGAGTCATCACAAAGCGAAGGCCGCGAACGCGCCAATAAGAATATTGGCAAGAAATCCGGGCCACCAGATTGTCCGGCAGACAATCGGTTGGTAGGATAACGGGTGATCGACGTTGTTAAGCCTGCCGCCGGCAAGATTCCATTGCCGATCGTCTCTTGCGTTGAAACGGAACCGAGGAAATCCAAGCTTGATAGATCACGGTGAAGGCGTTCATGGGCTAAGGCTTCTTCTCGTCTCGGAGAATCACGGCTAGTAACTTAAGGGGCTAGATCGCCCGCTTTGCGTGTTTGCAAAAAGCGCTCGATCTCGATGTGACAAAAGCTCGGCTCTTCCTTTTCAATGTTGGGCAGCCCACATTCGAGTCGAAAGTCGAAGAATTGCCAAAGGCCGTGAACCAGCGTTCTCGCCTCCGAGCTGTGCGTAAGATCGTTTCGGCTCTCAACTGCCGTTCGTATCCGCCTCCATCTCGACAACGAGGTCAGGGAATGCGGTCATGAAGCTTTGTGCCGCCTTGGTGATCGCGGCGCGCCCGACGGCGGGAGTTTTCTGACTCGCCTGTCAGCGATGCCCTGTAATGCGGAATTTCGCCACCGCGCACGACGGGTGGGACAACCGTCTCTTCGTTTGGACGGCTGTCGATGAGCGGTCGAGCAGGGGAGGACGCGCGGTCGAGCTCGATTCGCTTTAGTTAGACAGATGGACTGATCGGACGCAGTGAGACTCAGTCAGGCAGAGAGCGAATGGCGTTGGCGGCGGTAAGCCAAAGGATGAGTGCGTTGATCAACCCTTCGACCGCGGTGATCGCCGGCGGCAGCAGAATTCCCGACCTGATCATGATCGTGGCCGCGACCGCAACTGCCATCATCGCGGCGCCGCAAATCAGATGGGCCGGGACGCGAAAAAACAGACCCATCGGGAGGAAGTGGAGCCCGACGACGAAGGAGATCGCTGGGATCCAGTAGATCCGAAGCGAAGGCGCCTGGAGCAGGTTGATCGCGATGTTGAGGAGCACGATCTCGAGCGCGAAATTGAGCCAGAACAATATCCAGACGCGGCGGCTGCCGGCGAGCTGCGCCGGGTTGGGCGCGGGCATCGTGCGGCTCGCGGCGATCAGCCGGTTCGAGCCGAGCAGGAGCGGGATGACAATCGTCGCGCCGAGCAGGGCGATTACGATGCGCACGAAGTTTGGGAACCAAATCAAGCCGTAAGCCATCCAGCCGACGCCGATCAGCGTGCCGATCTGCGCGCCAATCCCGCGGCTTCGCAGGATTTGTCCGGTGCTCCTCGCACCCGCCTCATCCGCGCGAGAGTCAGGCGACATCGTCACAGCATCTGCTCGATGAACGCGCGGCTGTTGAACTCGGCGAAATCGTCGAGCTTTTCCCCCGTGCCGACGAAGCGAGTAGGAATCCCCAGCTCGTGCTGGATCGCAATCACGACTCCGCCTTTGCCGCTGCCGTCCAGCTTCGTAACGATCAGCCCGGTGAGATCAACGGCGGCATGAAACTCCCGCGCCTGGACAAGCGCATTGCCGCCGGTCGTGGCATCGACGACGAGCAGGCGCTCGTGCGGCGCGGCGGGGTCATGTTTGCCTAACGAACGCTTAATTTTCTCCAGCTCGCCCATCAGATTGGTCTTGGTGTGCAGCCTGCCAGCGGTGTCGCAAATAAGGAACTCGATGCCGCGCCGATCAGCCGCCTGATAGGCTTCATAACAAAGCGCTGCCGGGTCGGCATTGTATTGGCCGCGAATCATCTCGATCTTCAGCCGTTTCGCCCAGACGGCCAGTTGCTCGATCGCCGCGGCGCGAAAAGTATCCGCCGCCGCGAGCAAAACGCTGTGGCGGTTGCGCTGGAAAAAGTGCGCCAGCTTCGCAGTCGAGGTGGTCTTGCCGGTGCCGTTCACGCCGACCATCAGGATGGCTTTGGGTTTGGCGGGGAGGGGACGGATCGGGCCGGGCTGGATCGGCAGGACGCGCAAAATCTCTTCGCGCGCAACTTCGACAATGTCTCTGGCCGTGATTTTCTGCGTCTGCCCGCGCTTTTGCAGCGCCTCGACGATCCGCAGACTCATCGGTACGCCAAGATCGCTTCGGATCAGCATCTCTTCCAGTTCATCCCAATCGACGGGTTTGCCTGCGAACTTCTCGACAAGTGACTTAAAGAATTTCATAACTCCTCGGGGAACAGCGACCGAAGGACGCGTGGACGGGAGAATCAGGCATCGCGAAGTCTTGAGCAACTGCCGCCGCAATCGATCGTCGGCGGCAGGAGCTAGAGTGTCCGCGGTCCTCATCGGAAAAGCGGGTCTGGCCGTACGTTGCCAACTGCTCCACCGATCGGTGCCTTTCGGCAGATGCGGTAAAGGTGCCAGATGAAAAAAATGCGGCGCCCTCGCGGAGCGCCGCATTCGAGAACTGACCGGCTGCTACTTCGTTTTCGCGAGGGCCTCCTCCACGATCTGAAGATGTTCTTTCAAGATGGGCAGCGTATGCTTCGCGAACTGTTTGACGTCGGAATCTTCCTTCGCACCCGGATCGTTCGCCTCTTTCTCAAACATCGCGATGTCCTTCTTGTGATGCTTCATCAGCATCGTGAGATATTCCTTGTCAAAGTCCGCCCCGGACATGTGCGAGGGCTCGGCTTTCACACTGGAAATGTCGAAGTTCTCTTCCTTCGCGATCGCCTCGAGCTGTTCGTTCGCTTTGCTGTGATCGGTGATCATTCGCTCCGCGACTTCTTTAGTCGCGTCGTTCTTTGCTTTCTCTTTCGCCATCTTCCCGTTCTCGACTTCTCCCAGGCCGTCTTTGTATGCCTTCTTCACGAACATTTTGTCGTTCATGCTCAGGTTCGATTTTTTTCCCGAACTTGCCGGGGTTTCATCGGTGGCGCGCGCCGGCGCGATGAAGCAGAGGGCCGCGATTGCAGTGAATGCTACTCGTGTGATAAGTGATTTTTTCATGGTTGGTTTGTTAGGTTCCCGAAGCTTTAACGCAGCTTGTGGGCACTAAAGGTTCGCAGGGCTAAGCCAAAGCGGACGTAGGGGTTCCTGCGCCTCGGGCCGAATCAAAAGCTTTAAGTCTCGTTGGTCGCGTGGCTGTAGGAGCTCTCGACCCGCTCCGCCACATCGCGATAACCGTAATCTGCTTCGTAGATTTCTTTCATTGTCTCAATGTATTTTTCGGTCTCGCCCATCCGCTCGTAAACGACGCCGAGGTCGTAAATAATTTCCTTTTTCAAGGCATCCATCGCGAGCGTCTCGCGAGCGGCGTCAACGAGTTGCTTGGCAGCGAGATCGAGCATCCCAAGTTCGCGATAACAGCGGCCTAACAAATTCATTGCCTGCAGGCGCGCATTGGGATTTTGCCGGGCTCGCTGTAACTCCGGGAGCGCATCTCGATACCGGCCGGCGTTCGTCAGGTGTTTTCCCAGCTCGTAGCGGAGCTGCAAATCAGTCGGATTGCGATCGAGAAGTTTCCGCGCGTCCTCGATCAGCATCTCCGCCCGACGCTTCCTGGCGTCCTCAAGTGCAGCCATTTTTTGGGCGCGTTGCGGATCGCTGCTCCCGTGAACCGCGAGATAGGCTTCGTCGTTGCGGATCTGCCGCTCAAGCTGCCGCATCTTCAGCTCCGCGAGTTTGCGCCCCAAAGCAGGGTCAGCGCCATGTCTCAGATCAACCGCGTATTGATACCACGCAATTGCTCCGTCCAGATCTTCGTTCTGACCGTGCAATGCGCCCAGGCGTTCGACCAGATCGAGATTCTCCGGTTCCCCTTCGTGGCGCGCGAAAGTTTCCGCGATCTGTTGCTCGATCGAATCTGCACTTAGCTGCGCGAACGAGGTGGTTACTTCCTTATCCTTGATTAGCTCGCGGTAACTTCCGGCTTCAGCCCAGCCGCCGGTTTGCATCGAGGCGCGCGCCGAGGCGTCTCTGCCGAGCTTGAACGCCCTGAGGTCGTGAGGGTCGATTTCGTTGATCCGATTATAAACTTCAACGGCTTTATCGCTCTGCTCAAATCGGAGGTAAAGCCGGCCCAACTCGTGTAGCACCTTCAAGTCTTGAGGGTCGTTTTCGAGCAGGGTCTCCATCGCCAGGATCGCGATCTCCGGTTGTTCGGCCGCGACCGCCGCGTCTTTCAGGAGCATATTCGCTTGGAAATTGTAGGGCGCATTCTCGAGAATTTTCTCGGCCATCTCGATGGTCTTATTTGGATTTTTTTTCAGCTCGCGCTGTGCTTTGACTGTTGCAAGCGGTGACGCCGAGATGTTGAAGAAGCTTTTCGGTTCGCTCTTAGCCCGCGCCACAGCGGCGCGGCGCAACATCTGGCGGCCAGAAAGAAAGGCGGGCTCTTGTTTCAAAAGATTCTGCAGCAGCTGAATGGCATACTCGAAGTTCCGCAGCTCGATCGCAGCGACGGCTTTCAACCAGAGGCCGCGAAGTGGATCGCTCAGATCCTTTTCGGTTTTGAGGGACATGGGCAGAGAGGGGAGCTCAGAAATTATCCGTCAGCGGTCGCGGAGTCATTCAAATAATTTCGTTGGTCTGCAGCAGATGCTCGTCCTAAAGCAGATCGAGCTGTGGCTTCTGCGCCTTCGGGAGAGCATTGCTACGGCGCGTTTTGCCGCGACTGGGTTTCCTTTCCTCCGTGTTTGGATTCTCCAAATGTGCCAGAATGTCTTTTGCGCGCTCGAGGATTTCGCGCGGCAAGCCGGCGAGACGCGCGACCTGGATCCCGTAGCTTTTATCCGCGCCGCCGGAAACAATCTTGCGCAGGAAAATGATCTGCTCGTTCCATTCCCGCACGGCAACATTCAAGTTCACGACGCCGCCGCGCTGCTCAGCCAGTTTCGTCAGCTCGTGGTAATGAGTCGCGAAGAGGGTGCGCGCTTTGATTTTGTCGTGCAGGAACTCAGCTACACTCCAGGCAATCGATAGCCCGTCAAAGGTCGAAGTGCCGCGGCCGATCTCATCAAGAATCACAAGACTGCGCTCAGTCGCGTTGTTCACGATGTTCGCAGTTTCGTTCATCTCAACCATGAAAGTAGATTGGCCGCGAGAGAGGTCGTCATTCGCGCCAACCCGGGTAAAGATGCGATCGACCAGGCCGATTTCGGCGCTGGCGGCCGGGACGAAGCTGCCGATCTGCGCCATCAGAACGATGAGCGCGACCTGCCGGATGTAGGTCGATTTGCCAGCCATATTCGGTCCGGTGATGAGAGCGAGCCGGAGCTTCTCGCCGTCGAGTTCGGTGTCGTTAGGCACGAACTTTTCCTCCGCGAGATTTTGATCGAGGACTGGATGGCGTGCGTCCTTCAGGCAAAGGCGGAGCGAGTCGTTCAGCTTCGGCCGGCAATAATGGAAAAGCCGCGCCGTTTCGCCTAACGAGCAAAGGACGTCGAGAGCGGCGATCGCGCTCGCGGTTTGCTGAATCGGAGCCTGTTCTTCCAGCGTTTGGTCACGCAACGCCTGGAAGAGTTGATACTCCAGATGCCGGGCACGCTCGTCGGCGCCGAGGATTTTTGACTCCATCTCCTTTAGCTCCGGGGTGATGAAACGTTCGCCGCCGACAGTGGTTTGTTTTCGGGTGTAATGCCCGGGTACATTTGCGAGATTCGACTTCGTGACCTCGATGAAGTAACCGAATACGGAGTTGAATCGAATTTTGAGCGACTTGATTCCGGTTCGTGCGATCTCGCGCTCCTGCAACTCGCTGATCCAATTCTTCCCGTCCCGCGATGCCTGGCGCAGCTCGTCGAGTTGCGGATCAAATCCGTCGCGAAAAATGCCGCCCTCCTTGACCGCGAGCGGAGGCTCGTCGGACAGCGCATCGGCTAATTTTGCCGCAAGCTCCGGCATTTCGCGCAGTTGGTTGTGCAGCTCTTGTGCAAGCGAGGCGGGAATTCTCTGACCGTTCCCCTGGTTTAAACCGAAGTTGATCCGGTCGAGAAGCTTTTGGAGTTCTTGTTTGACCTCAGGGATTTGGGCTAACGAGATCTTCAATGCCGCCAGGTCGCGCGGATTGCCAGATGGTTGACTCAGCCGCCCGCAGGCGCGCTCGAGATCGCGGATTGACCGCAACGCGTCACGCAAAGACGCGAGGAGATCCGGCTCCTGAAGGAGATCCGAGATAAACTGCTGGCGTTCCTCCAACTCCGGGAGTTCACGGATCGGCTGAAGAATCCAACTCCGCAGACGCCGTCCGCCCATTGGCGTGACCGTCCGATCCAGCGCCGCAAGCAAGCTGGTGTCGCGCGCGCCACGTGAACTGACGAGATCGAGGTTAACCTGGGTCGCGGCGTCGAGCACGACGTGATTAGCGGCGGATTCGCAACGCAGCGAAGCAAGATGATCGATTTTCCGACGGAGCTGATGTTTAAGGTAATGGACGATCGCGCCGGCCGCGCCGATAGCCTGCGGCAGATCGCTGCAGCCGAAGCCATCGAGGGATTTCACTTTGAATTGCTCGCAAAGCGTGAAACGCGCGTTCTCAGGCAGAAAAGCGTAGTGATCGTAGGAAAGTTTGCCCGGGACTTGATCAAACTGGCGCTCCTGCTTCTCACTCACAAGTAACTCCGCGGGGGAGATCCGGGCGAGGGCGTCGAAAACCGCTGCTTCGGTCGACAGTTGCACGAGGCGAAACTCGCCAGTGGTCAGATCGGCGTAAGCCATGCCGAACACGCCCTCATCTGCGAAAAGCGCTGCGAGATAATTGGCACGTTTGGACTCAAGGAGATCAAGGTCGCTGACCGTGCCGGCGCTGATGATCTGCGTGATGTCGCGCGTCACAATCCGCCCTGGCTGCGGCTCACTGGTTTGATCGCAAATCGCGACCCGCCGGCCCGCTTTGATGAGTTTGGCAATATAACTTTGCGCGGCGTGATAGGGCATTCCACACATCGGGACGTCGTTGCGTTTGGTGAGCGCCAGATTCAGCAGCGCAGAGGCGGATTTGGCGTCTTCAAAGAAAAGCTCGTAAAAGTCGCCTAACCGAAAGAGCAACAACGTGTCCGGCGGCACGCTGCCACGCAGCCGTCGGTATTGCTGCATCATTGGAGTTACGCGATCGCCCATCCCAGGAAACATCTAATCGGCGGAGAGGAATTGCCAACGTGTTATTCTGAAGAATGAGCCCTAATATAACTGAAGCACGAAAAAGAGTGTAAAGTTCGGTTTCTCGGCGATCGCGGTCGTAACGTGTAATTTCGATGACCGGACGCTCGATGAAAGTTTGGCGAGGGGCGACAACTATCGATACTTTCACGTGCGCAGTTCCTGTTTGAGGCGTTACTCGCAGCTGAATCGGCCGGAACGTTTTGGAATGGCGTCAAGCAGAACTACCGTTATCAGCAGCTGGATTGATCGGCGCCAAGAAAAAGCCCGGCACCTTGTTTCCAAGATGCCGGGCATAAGTTCTGGCAACGTCCTACTCTCGCACAACCTATAGATGCACTACCATCGGGGCTGCAGCGTTTCACTTCCGTGTTCGGAATGGGAACGGGTGGTGCCACTGCGCTAGGATCACCAGACTTCGCGACCGAGTTAAACGCCCGAGCGCGTCGGTCTGATGATCTTATCTTGTCACCAGCTCTCGCTGATTCTCTGAAATCTACATACAGGAAGTTATTCCAACAGTTTAGGCTTCGTTTTGTTTAATTTTGTCATTCCTCTCAATTTGCCGCCGCCTCAGTTTTGAGGCCGAGGCGACGGGTTAATTGAAAAGTAAATGACCAAGCCGAACGAGTTATTAGTATCACTTAGCTACACACATTACTGCGCTTCTACCAGTGACCTATCAACGTGGTGGTCTACCACGACTCTTCAGGGAGAACTCATCTTGGGATAGGCTTGGCGCTTAGATGCTTTCAGCGCTTATCCTTTCCGAACATAGCTACCCGGCACTGCCGTTGACACGACAACCGGAACACCAGCGGTTCGTCAGACCCGGTCCTCTCGTA
>JAICMR010000138.1 GCA_025929155.1 Chthoniobacterales bacterium
CCTTGGTGGCCGTGCACATCTGCATTCTTTGCGTTGGCGGCCATTACACCTATGCCCACGTCCCGCTCTTCGAATGGGTAAAACCAATGTTCGGGTGGCACCGGAATCACTTCGATCGGCTGGGGCATTTCGCGCAAGGCTTCGTCCCGGCACTGATCGCGCGCGAGCTTTTCATCAGGCTGGGAGTAATCCGTTCCCGCGCATGGATGTTTGTGATCGTGCTCTTCATTTGTCTGGGAATCAGCGCGCTCTACGAATTGATTGAGTGGTGGACCGCGCTCGCTTCCGGCTCCGCCGCGACCGAATTCCTCGGAACTCAGGGTGATATCTGGGACACCCAGAAAGACATGTGCATGGCGTTGATCGGCGCGCTTTGCGCCTTGCTTTTTATGACGCGCTGGCAGAATCGCCAGATGCGCCGACTCCCCGGCGCACCCTGAGGAAGCCCGACAGCACAGTCATCCTGAGCGGAGTGCAGCGGAGCGGACGCAGTCGAAGGATCCCGCGGAGCTACCGTGAAGTCACGAACCCGGAACCGAAAGGCACGATGCCTTCTCGGCAACCCCACGGCTCCCTCGATTCCGCTGCGCTCTGCTCGGGAGGACCGGAGTGACGGATGACAAACCAGAACGTCGCGCATTAATATCCGCCAGGCACGATGATGAAGCCCGCCAAATACCTCACGGTCTTCAACCTGGGGATCCAAAACACTTTCGTCTATCGCTGGAACTACCTGCTCCGCGCGGTCTTCGGCATTCTCCCGCTCGTTGGGACGATCTTCCTCTGGCGGGCAGTCTTTCAGGAAAGCGGCGGTGGGATGCGCGGCTACGACTACGGTTCGATGATCTATTATTACCTGCTCACAATCCTGGTGAGCAACCTGGTCACTCCGACCGAGGACGAATGGCAGATCGCCGCCGACATCCGCGACGGCCTGATTAACTCCTTCCTGACCAAACCAGTGAATTACCTCGCCTATCGGACAAGTATCTTCCTGAGCGGCCGGCTGGTTTACACCGTGGTCACGATCCTGCCGATCGCGATCATCTTCTTTTATTTCCGGCATTTCATCGTCTTACCTAACGAGGCTAGCAACTGGATTTGTGCGCTCGTCTCACTGGTGATGTCGGCTTTTATCCAGTTCTTTCTCACCTACACGCTCTCGATGTTCGCCTTCTGGATCCTGGAAATCTCGACCATCATTTTTATCGTTTACAGCTTCGAGTATTTCCTCGGCGGCCAAATGTTTCCGCTCGATATCATGCCGCCGGCGATCCAGGCGGTAATGAAATGGCTGCCGTTTTACTACGAGCTGTTTTGCCCGATCGCGATCTTCCAGGGACGTCTGCGCGGCGGGGAGATGTATGGCGCCTTGGCCATCCAGGCCGGCTGGATGCTAGCGATGTGGGCGGCGGCAAACTTCATGTGGAAGCGCGGCCTCGGGCACTATCAGGCTGTCGGGGGGTAAGCGCGCGACTGCTCATAACAGGACGGACGCAGAGAAAAGCCTTTGCCGGGAGCGCTGTGGCTTCTTCCCTATCCGGGGGGATGCCTTTCCGAAGGGATCGGCGACGGGATCTCCTCCAGCGCTATCGAGCAACGCTACCGGCTGGCCGAGACCAGGCACGCGTAATGTGCGTCAACAAAAGACCTGAACTGTTCCGGAGAGCTTTATAGCCACGAATACGTTCAAGCCGATCCGATTCCAATTTGTTCTTCTCTAAGACAGCAGTAACGAAGAACACTCCCTGCGAAGGCCTCGATAACCCATGCCCAAACTCATTCCAACTAAGTCTAGCAATCGCCAGCCAGGACTTGCGTCGCTACTCCTAACTTCAGCGGCCGCGTTATTGCTGCTGGCCCAACCAGCCGCTGCCACGTCCGACCAATGGGATTTTGCTAATCATCTAAACGCGTGGAGATACGAGCACACCGCCAACCTTCTGTTGGACGGAAGATTCTGGTCGTCGGAGGGAAGGGTTCCACCGGCGAGCTTTCGAGTGCCGAACTTACGATCCTGCTGCAGGCCTTTGGTCAACCACCGGCAGTTTGCTGACTCCACAATATGAACATACCGCCACGACTTTACAGGACGGATTCGTGCTCGTGGCCGGCGGCTTTATGAAACGGGTCGACAGCTTTCGAGCGCCGAAACGCTACGATCCTGCTGTCGGCAGTTGGTCGCTGACGGGCAACGTGACTACGACGAGGGATGCACACACTGCCACTCTCCTCGGGAATGGGAATGTTTTGGTAGTCGGCGGAGGAAACGCAGGTGGCTTTGTAACCGCCGCAGAAGTCTATAACACCGCTACCGGCACCTGGTCCGCGACCGGCAGCCTTCACACCGGCCGGATTAATCATACTGGAACCTTGTTGCCTAACGGCAAAGTCCTCGTAGCAGGCGGCTACCCAGGGCGAAGAGAAAACGCTGGGCTATTTCCAGTTCGTGGATCGCGCCGCCGCTCTTTATGCCCGCGGCAAGATTCTCACTCTCACGATCAACGGTAATAGCGCCACATTCAGCGGCTATGTTAATCTTTCCGGAACCGATGTTACCTTTGAGGCCAATGTCACGGATAACAGCTCAGGCGGAACCTCCGACACGATGTCCCTCACTCTGAGCAATGGCTATTCCTCCAGTGGCACGGTTACCACTGAGACATAGAAATTTATTAGTCTCGATCCTAAGCACCAAGAAGTTTGCTGGTTCTTCAATCACCGTCCTACCGGAGGCTGATCCGAGAAGCTTTTCCTGATCCAACGTCCAAGGAAGGAGACTGGAGCGCGGTGGCGTTGAAGCCGATCAAAGCAACCGCATAAACGGCTCTGCTCATCACGGCGCTACGCGGCTCTTCCCCTTTGGAAGCCGGAGAAGCGCGTGAACCTCCCGGGAGCGTATGCGCCTCGGGCGCTGCACTCGGTCAGCTGGTCATTGCGCCCTGCGCGCTTATTTTCACCTGCCCAACTTCCAGTTGCGCCGCGACGCCACGCTTTCCAGATTCGCCGACGGTGGATTTGAAAAATTATTTACGCACGCGGCAACACGAAGTGGATCGCGCGCTTGACCGGTTTCTGCCCAAGGCTTCTGCCAAGCCTGCGACGATCCACCAGGCGATGCGGTATTCGCTTTTCGCTGGCGGGAAACGGTTGCGGCCAATTCTTTGCCTCGCCGCTGCCGAAGCTTGTGGAGGCGAAAGAGCGCGCGCTCTTCCCCTCGCCTGCGCGATGGAATGCATCCACACCTACTCCCTTATCCATGACGATCTTCCGAGCATGGATAACGACGATTTCCGGAGGGGACGCGCCACGTGCCATAAGGTCTTTGGTGACGGGATCGCCGTGCTGGCGGGGGACGCACTGCTAACGATCGCATTCGAAATCGCCGCCGCGGCGGAGACTTGGCCCCGCTACGATATGCGCGAGATCATTCGTGAGATTTCAGTCGCCGCGGGCAGCCGCAAGCTGATCGCCGGCCAGGTGGCCGATCTCGAGGGCGAAGGCCAGAAGCACACCCGGGCCCAACTTCGTTACATTCACGAAAATAAAACGGCCGCGCTCCTCACCACTTCGGTGCGGCTCGGTGCGATGAGCGCGAATACGACACCGACGCGACTCAACGGCATCAGCGACTTCGGGCGCGCCCTCGGGCTGGCGTTTCAGGTGATTGACGACATCCTCGACCTGACGCAGACGAGTGAGAAGCTGGGTAAGAGCGCTGGCAAAGACGTGGCCGCGCAGAAGGCCACGTATCCCGCCGTGATCGGTCTGGAGCGGTCGCGCGCGGAAGCGGCGCGCCTAACGAAGCTGGCGCACGACGCGCTGAAACCGTTAGGCAAAAAAGCGGAAACGCTGCACGCGCTCGCGAATCATCTGCTCGAACGCGAATATTGATGATTTCCTTGCTTGGGTAACGCACGCGTCTCGCGTGCTGGCGACGCTTCCCGCGGTCGCGAACTTCTCGTTAGGCGAATTCTGCTAAGAAGGTGACGGGCAGGAAGTTGGTCGCGGCAGGACGCCTCGGACAGCACTCCAGATGCATGGACCACCTCGCATCGGGAAGTTCAGCCCACCAGGGCCAGGTTCGGGTCGATCTCGGTCGTTAGGGGAGTCGTTGTGCCGGACTCCCATCGCTGCATCGCGGCGTAGGCGATCATGGCGGCGTTGTCGGTGCAGAGGCGCGGCTCCGCAAAACGTAGCTCGAGCCCCGCAAGTTCACAGGCTTCCGCCATCCTCGCCCGCAATTCACCATTGCAGCTCACGCCGCCGCTGACCGTCACGAGTCCACAGCTCGTGCGCGCTGCCGCGACCGTCTTGGCGACAAGCACATCGATTACCGCACGCTGAAATGACGCACAGATATCGTGGACGTCATCCTGAGCGAAACCCAGGGAACCCCCGCGGTTTTCGGAAAGAATGGAGTCGCTTCCGCCGCTCCTCGTTAGGCAAACCGATTCCGCCTCTTCGCTTCCGCTTCTCGTTAGGCGACGGGATCCTTCGGTTTCGCTCAGGACGACGGGATCCAGCTTCGGCAACAGGTAACGGACCGACGTCTTTAGGCCGCTAAAGCTGAAGTTCGCGTCGCCCGAGTGCAGCATGCTCCGAGGAAAATCACACCGCGCTGGATTGCCGCCGCGCGCGCAGCGCTCGATCTCCGGGCCACCCGGATACGCCAGCCCAAGCAGCTTCGCGACTTTGTCGAACGCTTCGCCGGCGGCGTCGTCAACCGTTCGACCGAGGATCCGGTATTTGCCAACGCCGCCTACTTCCACCAGCAAGGTGTGTCCGCCGCTGACGACAAGCGCGACATTTGCCTCGACGCCTCGCCCGCTTCCAAAGAAGGGCGAGAGCAGATGCCCTTCGAGGTGATTCGCGGCGAGGTAGGGCTTTTCAAAACCGAGTGCGAGCCCCTTGGCAAACGAGGCGCCGATCATGAGCGAGGTTGCGAGGCCGGGTCCGCTCGTGGCGGCGAAGACATCGACTTCGCCTAACGATATCGCGGCCTCGGCGACGGCGCGCTCCAGCAGTTGGGGCGCGTGCAACAGGTGATTACGCGAGGCGACTTCCGGAACGACCCCGCCGTATTTTTGATGTTCGGCGATCTGCGAGGCGACCACGCTCGAGAGCAGTTCCCGTCCGCGCAGAACCGCGATTGCGGTTTCGTCGCACGAGGTTTCGATCGCGAGAAGAAGTGGATTCATTTAACCGCAGCGGACGGAGGGACCGCAGAAGAAGCAAACATGCACAGCGGCAGGATCAGGCCGATTCGCCTGTTCCGCGCCCTCGGCGGTGGATTTATTTCTTCACCGCGTCCACTTTCGGCGCGGTTTGCTGGGCGTAGATCATCACGCCTTTGAGCGCGTCGATCCCGCGCATCAACTGCAGGTCTTTCGACTTGATGATCGCGTTCGCCTCTTCCGGCTGGACTTTGTCATTATTGCGTAATGACGCCACAGCCCGCTCCTGGTCCGGCGTGAGCGGCACCCGAATGTTGGGCACGACGCCGTTGCCCTGGATCACCTGTTTGCTCGGCGTGAAATATTTCGCAGTCGTGAAACGCAAGGCCGATCCATCCGGCAACTGCATCACGTTTTGGACCGAGCCTTTCCCGAAAGTGGTCTCGCCGACCACAATCGCGCGATGCAAATCCTTCAACGCCCCGGCGACGATTTCCGATCCGCTGGCGCTTCCTTCGTTGACCAAAACCACCACCGGATAACGCGGCCGTTCCTTCACGCCGACGGGCGTCGAATATTCGTGCTGCTGTGAGTTCGCGCGGCCCTGAGTGGAGACAACTTTTGTGTTTGGCGGCAGGAATTGCCCGAGCACATCGACCGCGCTGTTCAGGAGTCCGCCGGGATTGTTGCGCAGGTCGAGCACGAGTGCCTGCATCCCTTGCTTCTGCAGATCGTCGAGGGTTTTCCCGAACTCTTCCGCAGTCGGTTCGTTGAACTGCACGATCCGCACGTATCCGACTCTGTAGGGTCCGGTCAGCTCGGGCGAAAGGATGCGCGCGCCTTTCACGCTCGGCACTTTGATCTCTTTCCGCTCGAGTCCGAATTCCTCGATCTTGTGACTGGACGGCCGGAGAATCGTGAGCGTGATCTTCTTTCCCTGCTCGCCGCGCAGGACATCGACCGCGTCCTGAAGGCTCAGTTTTTCTGTGGAGGTGCCGTTGATTTTCAGAATCTGATCGCCGGCCAGCACCCCGGCTTTGGCCGCCGGCGTATCTTCCATCGGCGTGATGACGGTGAGGATTCCATCCTTCATCGCGACCTCTACGCCGAGGCCGTTGAAGCGGCTCCGCGTATCGTCCTGCATATCCTTGAAGTCGTCCGGATCCATGAACTGGCTATGCGGATCGAGCGAGGAGAGCATGCCCTTCATCGCCGCGTAAATCAGGTCGTGGTAGCTGACCTTGTTGCCGTCCACGTAGTCCTGCCGGATCAACTCGATCGCTTTGGCAAAGGTGGCGATCTCCGCGTAGCCGCTATCGTCGGTCGGTTCCGCCGGAGTCGGCTCCGCCGCACCCACCAGGCCGGCTGGAAGCGCGACCAGAAGACCCGCGCAGAAAATCGGTAGCAACGAGCGAAAGATCGATGATCGATTCATGGTGATTCGTGCTTGGACGCGCACGACGCAATTCTCGTTCATTCTCTTGTTTTTGCCAACCACGCTGGATGACAATCCCGGCCGTCGCTCTTAGGCTCCGGCTTTATGAAAACGTTCGCGCTCGCTCTTGGTTTTCTGATTATTTCGTTAGGCTGGATCGCCACCTCGCAGGCGAAACCCGGTCCCAAAGCCGCTACCCCGAGCCCGACGCCGGATAGCCCTGACGAACAATTCAACAAGCTCGCGCTCGACTTTATCGGCGGCTATCTCGCGGCGCGGCCGCTCGAAGGCGTCGCGCTCGGGCTGCATCAGTACGACGGTAAGATTGCCGATTACAGCCGGCTCGCGATCGATGCCGAGGTGGAACGGCTGAAGCGTTTTCAGGGCGACTTCCAGAAAATGGACGCAAGCAAATTAAGCACGACCTCCGAGATCGATCGCCGCATCCTTCTCTGCACAATCGCCGGCGAACTTGCGCAATATGTTGACCTCGATGTTTTCGAGAAAAACCCGATGACCTATGCGCAGGCGATCGACGTCAACATCTACATCAAGCGCGACTTCAAGCCGTTGGAAGATCGAGTTCGCGACATCATCGATATCCAGGACCAAACCGCGAACGTCATGACCGCGGCGAAAACCAATCTCGCTACCATTCTCCCTAAGCCTTATGTCGAGCTCGCGATCGAGATCGCAAATGGCTCGGCCGATTTTCTCGAGAAGGATCTGGTCGGCGCGCTCAAGGATTTGCACGACGGGCCGCTCCGCGATGCCTTTGCCGATTCGAACAAAAAAGCCGTCGCCGCCCTGCGCGACTACGCCGCCTGGCTGAACAAAGAAAAGCTGCCGAAAGCCACTGCGGGTTTCGCGCTCGGGAGTGAGAAATTCCAGCACCTCCTCGCGAGCACCGAGCTGGTTGACATGCCGCCGACGAAGCTGCTCGAGATGGGGCTGCGGCATTTGAAGGAGGAACAAAACGCGTTTGCGAACGCCGCCAAGATCATCGACCCGAAGAAGTCGCCGATCGACGTCTGGAAAGAAGTCCAGCAGGACCACCCGAAGCCGGGGGAACTGATTGCCGATGTCGGTAAAGATCTTGAGCGGATCCGCCAGTACGTCGTCGATCATCAACTCGTCACGATCCCGTCCGATGTCCGCGCGGCGGTCACGGAAACACCGTCATTTGATCGTGCGACAACTTTTGCCTCAATGGATACACCCGGGCCTTTCGAGAAAAAAGCGACCAAGGCTTACTACTACGTGACGCCAACCGAGAGTAACTGGACTGAGCAGCAAAAGAATGAATGGCTTACTTCCTTTAACTATTACACTACGGACGTCGTCTCGATTCATGAGGCTTATCCGGGCCATTATGTGCAGTTCCTCCATTTGAATAACTCATCGGCGACTAAAGTAGAGAAGATCTTCGGAAGTTACGCTTACACTGAAGGATGGGCGCATTACTGCGAGCA
>JAICMR010000225.1 GCA_025929155.1 Chthoniobacterales bacterium
AATGGAAAAAGCACCAGAGCAACGAGTGCGAGCGGCCAGGAAAGGACGAGGAGAATGCACCAGCCGACAAAGGCAATCAGCGTTTTCATTTATCCAGCATTTCACTCGCTGCCCAAAGGTCAACCGCACGTCGCGCGCGCCTTCTTTCGCTACAGGCGTTCGGTAATGAAATGGCGCCAGATTCGGCGACCCTTCTAGGCCGGCGGCTGCACGCTTTCGATTCGGAGATCGATCTCGGACACGAGCGTGCGATGAACTGGACACTTGGCAGCGACTTCCATGAGTCTCTTCCGCTGTTCTTCGGTGATTTGCCCTTTCAACTCAATTCGGACATCAATCCGATCGAGCATCGCTTTTTTGGTTTGGCACTCCGCACAATCCTTCGCATGGATGCGAGAGTGACTTAATCTTACGGTCACCCCCTCGAGCGGGAATTTATTCCGGCGGGCGAAAAGGCCAACCGTCATGGAAGTGCAGGCGCCGAGGGCGGCAAGCAAGTAGTCGTAGGGATCGGGTGCAGACTCTGTGCCGCCCACGCTGCGCGGCTCATCGATCTGGAAAGTGTGGTTACCCGCTGTGGCTTGTTGGAGAAAGCCGCTGGCATCGCCCCGAACACTGACATGCTCAACGGGCGGATTAACGGCTGGAACGGCAGTTGAAATGTCCATGGATGACTATGGCACGGCTAATCGCCGGGCGCCTCTCTGCGGCCGTTTCCCTTTTCGTTAGGTCAGCGTTCGCCCTTTCATGAGCGTTTAAGGTTGACCTGCCCGACGTGATTTACAGACTTGCCCCATGTCGACCTGGATAAACCCGAAAGTGCGGATCCGCGCGGCGGCACACTGCCTCTGGCCGGTCTTTTCTCGCGATGCAATCACAGTTCGTCGATCTATCACTGGCTGGCGATTCCTTCACGCCCGTCGCGAGGTCGTTCCGCGAGCGCCGGGCGCAAGCAGGAGAGCCCGGCGGAAAGGCCCGTCGCCGGCCATACATAAACGGAGCCGGTGCGCTCGACCAAACGTCCTGATTTGGAACAGCATGGATACTATGGAATCAATAAACGTCTTACGCTCGGCGGCCAAACTTCCGACATAATCGCTGACCTTGCGCGGCAATATCAGATCCGGTTAAAAATCGCTCATGGCGGAAAGGCCAACAGGGAATTGGAAACGATCCGAGTAACACACTCCCAGCGTCGGAAGCGATGCGCATGCTTGCGCGCGCCAAGTGCGATCCGGGAGTATCTCTACGATGGATGAGTGGGGTTACCTCTCAGTAATTGTCTCAATTATTCTGGGGCTTGGCATTACGCAGCTCCTCCAAGGGATCAGCGAGTTAATTAACGAACGGCAGCGAGTGCGCTTCTACTGGCCGGCGGCGGGCTGGGCCGCGCTGCTGCTCATCGTCAATGTCCAGGCTTGGTGGGCTATGTTTGGACTGCGCAACCGACACACGTGGACCTTCCTGCAGTTCTCGACGGTCTTGATGGAAGTGATCCTGCTGTACCTCGTGGCTGCGCTCGCTCTACCCAACTTCGGCGGTCAGGATGTGATTGATCTGCGGGCAAACTACTTTAAGCACCGAAGCTGGTTCTTCGGCTGTATCGTCCTGATGCTGCTCGATAGCCTGCTCAAGTCGATAGTAGTCGGAGGCGGCCTTCCGGGACCCGTTGACCTGACTTTTCACCTGATTTGGCTCAGTGCCGCACTGGTCGCGGCTATCACGAGCAGCGATCTCTATCACAAGACAAACCTTTGCCTGACCTTCGCTTTGGTCCTGATCTACATTGCGGTCCTCTTCACGACCCTACGCTAAGCAACCGATTGTCTTAACCGGCGCCCTGGTATCACTTACTTGTTAGAGCAAGAAAGGAATATGCCGCAGATCCCATCGCGATGGATACCGAAGGCGGTGAGATCGTTCTACTCATCGGCCGCGTTTGGAAATGACGGCGACCGAAGACAAGCTCGGCCGATCAGACAGTCGCGAGAAGGGACTGGGAAACGTCGCGCGCAGACGCGGCCGTGACTGTCGTTTCCACCGGGCGGAAAGCGAACCGCAACCTCGGAGCAAACAGAATCGTCCCTCGTGCAAGCACGGCGCAAAGGCACGCACGACGGATCGCTTCCACGCAGAAGTGATGCAGCTTCACCGGCGCGAGCTGTGGCTCAGCGGCCTGACAGGATTGGACGCTCGCGACAAGGTGATTCTCCAGCCAACGCCGGATCCGAAAGAAGGCTAGGTAGTGCTGCTGCTCAAGACTCAGACGCAGCTCGCAAAAGAGCCGCAGCGTCGCCTCTGCATCTTCACGCCGGCTGATCTTCCAGCGCAGGTCGAGCAGTCGATCGGCTTCATCGCCCGAGATGGCTGCGTTCGGACCGAGCAGTTCATCGATTACTTCAAGGGCACAGCGACGGCGGCATTGCGACGGGGCGCAATCGACTGACCGGTCGG
>JAICMR010000014.1 GCA_025929155.1 Chthoniobacterales bacterium
CCCTCTGCGACTCCGCGGTTCAGCGAAAAGCGCAACTGGCCAAGCTCGGGGCGGCGGTTTAAGTATCGCGCGCCGATGGCCAACTCCGAGACACCTAAATCCGCGATCAGCCCGCGGCGCAGCGAAGATTTCCCCGAGTGGTATCAGCAGGTCGTGCGGGCCGGTGAGATGGCGGAGCCGAGCGATGTGCGCGGCTGCATGGTGATCAAACCGTGGGGTTACGGCGTCTGGGAAAACATGCAGCGCGTGCTCGACGGCATGTTCAAGGCGACCGGGCATCGCAATGCCTATTTCCCGCTCTTTATTCCGCTGAGTTATCTGCAGAAAGAAGCGGAGCACGTCGAAGGTTTCGCGAAGGAATGCGCGGTCGTGACGCATCACCGGCTCGAGATGAATGCCGAGGGCAAAATGGTCCCGGCCAGTCCGCTCGCCGAGCCGCTTGTCGTTAGGCCAACTTCCGAGACGATCATCGGCGCGAGCTATGCGAAATGGGTTCAATCTTATCGCGACCTCCCGATTTTGATCAATCAGTGGGCCAATGTCGTTCGCTGGGAGATGCGTCCGCGCGTTTTCCTCCGCACGACGGAATTCCTCTGGCAGGAAGGCCACACCGTTCACGAGACCGAGACCGAAGCGCGCTTCGAGACCCGGCAGATGCTCGACGTTTACGAGACGTTCGTGCGCGAGTATCTCGCGATCCCGGTTTACTCCGGTGAGAAATCAGAGAGCGAACGCTTCCCCGGCGCGGTCCAGACGCTTTGCATCGAGGCGATGGTGCAGGATCGCAAAGCCATCCAAGCCGGCACTTCACATTTCCTTGGGCAGAATTTTTCGCGCTCGAGCGGAATTCAATTCCAGACGCGCGATGGCCAGCAGGAGTTTGCCTGGACCACGAGCTGGGGCATGAGCACGCGCCTCATCGGCACCGTCATCATGATGCACGGCGACGACGATGGCTTGAGCCTACCGCCGCGAATTGCACCCACTCACATCGTCATCATTCCCGTGATGCCGAAACCCGAAACGCGCGATGCGGTTCTCGCGGTAGCTAATCAACTCGCAGCCGATCTCCGCCAGATGCAATGGCACGGTGCGCCGCTCGAAGTGCATGTCGACGCACGCGACATCGGTGGCGGCACGAAGAATTGGGAATGGATCAAAAAAGGCGTGCCGATCCGCGTTGAACTCGGACCGCGCGATCTCGAGAGCGGCAACGTCGCCGTAAGCCGGCGCGACGAAGGTGTAAAGGCGAAGCAGTTCCTGCCGCAAACGGAGTTTGTTGGCGTCGTTAGGCAAACACTTGACGCAATCCAGCAAAATCTCTACAACCGCGCGCTCGCCTTCCGCAACGAGCACACGCGGCGCATCGACACGAAAGAAGAATTCTACCAATTCTTCACGCCTAAGAATGCCGCGAAGCCGGAGATCCACGGCGGGTTCGCGCTCGCGCATTGGAATGGCAGCCGCGATGTCGAAGAGAAAATCAAAGCGGATTTAAAAGTGACGATCCGCTGCATTCCCTTCGACGATCCGCAGAATCCGCCGGAGCGCGGAAGCTGCGTCATCACCGGCGAGCCGAGCGCACGCCGCGTGCTCTGGGCGAAATCCTATTGAGCGGCAGCGGCCGATCATTCGTCTGCACTTGCACTTTAGGTTACTCTTACGCTTCACCCGCGCGCGGCAAGTGTAAGTGTAAGTTAAAGCGTAAGTCTAAAGTGCAGGGTCGGGACGAGGGGCTGGGACGGATCGAGATCGCCCCTTCATTTCGCTTCCGCGGAATGAACGATCGAATGCTTCAGCGCGCGTGCGCTGCCATTGTAGAAACCTGGACACTCGCGACCAGCGAAACAAGCGAGCAATTGAAAAGGGCCTCGCCACCATTACTCTCTCGGCAGCATGACTTCCTTCGCCATCCACACGCTCGACCCGGCTGAAATCGCCGCGCTCCTCCATGGCTCCCACAACGATCCCTTCCGCGTGCTTGGTCCGCATCGCGCGGGCGAGGACCTGGTCATCCGTGTCTTCCGCCCGGAAGCGAAGGCGGTCGAGATCGTGGCAGCTAAGGATCCCTCGCGGATGTTCGCGGCGGAACGGCTGCACATTGAAGGTCTCTATCAGGCTACGATTCCAAACGAAACCCGGGCTTTCTCCTACTACGTGCGGGTGACCGGTTTCGACGGCTCCGAGCAGACGCTGCGTGATCCCTACAGTTATGGGCCGATTATGGGCCAGCTCGATCTCTACCTTTTCGCGGAAGGAAAGGATAAGCGGCTTTACGATAAGTTCGGCGCGCATCTGCGCGAAATCGGCGGGGAGCGCGGCGTTTATTTCGCGGTCTGGGCGCCGAATGCGGAGCGGGTCAGCGTGGTGGGTGATTTCAACGGGTGGGATGGCCGGGTCCATCCGATGCGCAAGTTGGTTGGGAATGGGGTATGGGAAATTTTTGTCCCAGGAGTGGGCGAAGGCGCGCACTACAAGTTCGAGATCAAGACGCGGACTGGCGCCTTGCTTTTAAAGAGTGACCCGTTCGGGTTTTTCAGTCAACACGGGGTGCAGACTTCCTCGATGGTTTACGACTTGCAGCGTTACCAATGGCGGGACGACGAATGGATGAAGGCGCGCCGCGAGAAGGAATGGCAGCGAAGCGCGATGAGCATCTACGAAGTGCACCTTGGCTCGTGGCGGCGCAGAGCAGAGGAAGGGAATCGGTCACTGAGTTACCTGGAATTTGCCGAAACGCTGCTGCCGTATGTGCTCGAGATGGGGTTCACTCACATTGAACTGATGCCGATCGCTGAGCATCCCTTTGAAGGATCGTGGGGTTATCAAGTCACTAACTACTACGCGCCGACCAGTCGCTTCGGGACGCCCGATGAGTTGCGGCACTTCATTGAGGCGTGTCATCGCGGCGGAGTGGGCGTGATCATGGATTGGGTGCCCGCGCATTTTCCGAAGGACGCGCACGGTCTGGCAGAGTTTGACGGGACGGATCTCTACGAGCATGCGGATCCGCGCCAGGGAGAGCATCAGGATTGGGGGACTTTGATTTTCAACTTCGGACGGAACGAAGTACGGAACTTTCTAACGGCGAACGCTCTTTTCTGGCTGGATCAATACCACATTGATGGGCTGCGGGTGGATGCGGTGGCCTCGATGCTTTACCTCGACTATTCGCGCAAACCGGGTCAGTGGATTCCCAATCGCTACGGTGGAAACCACAACCTGGAAGCGATCGAGTTCCTTAAAGAAACTAACGAACTGTGCTACGGCAGCTTTCCCGGCGCCATTACGATCGCGGAGGAGTCGACCGCTTACACTGGCGTCTCCAAGCCCGTTTACCTTGGTGGATTGGGCTTCGGCTTTAAGTGGAACATGGGCTGGATGCACGACTTCCTGCATTACATGGCGCTCGATCCGATCTACCGACGCTACCATCAAAATAGCGTCACCTTCTCGATCATGTACGCCTTTCAGGAGCACTTCATCCTCGTGCTCAGCCACGACGAGGTCGTTTACGGCAAGCGGTCGCTGATTAACAAAATGCCGGGAGACGAATGGCAGAAGTTCGCTAATCTGCGGATGTTTTTTGCGTGGATGTATGGGCATCCCGGCAAGAAGCTCGTGTTTATGGGCGGGGAGTTCGGTCAACTCCACGAGTGGAATCACGACTCCTCGCTCGATTGGGAACTGCTGGATTCGCCCCGGCACGACGGTTTGCGCCGGCTCGTGCAGCACTTGAATCACACCTATCGGAACGAGCGCGCGCTCTGGGATCGTGATGATTCTTACGAAGGATTCGAGTGGATTGATTTTCACGACGCGGACAACTGCGTCGTCGCTTTTCTTCGGCGCTCGCAGGCGGGCGAGGTGATTGTCTTTGTCGTCAACGCCACGCCAATCGTGCGCTACAATTACCGGCTCGGCGTGCCTCAGGCGGGCTACTACCGCGAGATCATCAACACCGACGGTGAGACCTACGGCGGCAGCAACGTCGGCAACCTAGGCGGCTTGGAGGCGCAGGAGGTGGAATGGCAAAGCCATGGACATTCGATTGTAGCGAATCTGCCGCCGCTCGCGGTGGTCGCATTCAAATGGGAGAATCCCGCTCCGCCCCCTTCTTTCAATAGGGAACAGGAAACGCGGTCGGGTCAGGAAAAATAGGTTTGTTAATTTTTTTCTTGACGACTAAAACCGCGGTCGTCAGTTTCTCCCTTACATCCCCGCCCCTCAGCAACCTTCCCCCGCAGCGACCTCCACCCTCCAAGCCCCCCCACCCCCCAAGCGACCTTGACCCTCCGCGGGCCTTAGCCCAGCACCCCCTCAACCTCCACCCTGACTAACCTCAATCCCACGGGTTCAGCACCCCAAACCTCCACCCTGCCAGTAACATGAAAAATAAAAACAGTTCTGCCTTCACCCTCATCGAACTTCTGGTCGTGATTGCGATCATTGCAGTCCTCGCCAGCATCGCGCTTCCGGTTTTCAACGGTGTCACCGAGCGCGCCAACCAGACCAAAGACCTCTCCAACGCCAAGCAGATCGGGCTCGCGCTCAAGCTTTTCGCGGCGGACAACGATGGCAACTTTCCCTCCAAAGCGCCCGCCGCCGATTACGCCACTGCGCCCGAACTGGCCACGAGCGATTTCTCCAATGACGCCATGTGGTGGCTCTTTCCTAACTATCTCAAGAGCGAGGATATTTTCGCCGTAGCTGGATCGAAATGGAGCCCGGCAGTGGACAACAAGATCGACGGTGGAACCGTCACGGACAGGGTCGAAACACTCAAGGCCGGAGAGAACAATTACGCATATGTCGGAGGTCTGACCGACACTTCCAACACGGCGTTCCCGTTGGTTGCGGACGGGTTCAAAACCGGCACGCCCGGCACCTATGACACCAGCAAGTCAAACAAGGGTGGCGTCTGGTCGGGGAAGAAGGCAGTGGTGGTTTTTTGCGACGCCAGCGGGCAGATCATGAAAGTAGATCCAGCCACGCAACAAGTGAAGCGTCCCGGACACACGTATAGCCTTTTTGACACCTCCAGCGGCACTACGGATGATCCGTGGCTCGTCTCGGCAAATCTTGTCCTAAATCCCGAGTGAGGGCCGGTCTTCGACGGTGGAATAAAACTCACCGTCACGAACGCGCGATCGGATTTTCATCCTGCCAGCAACCGCGTTGACACTTCTGATGATCTGGCCGGCTGCATCCCGCGTGATGCTGTAACCGCGATCGAGAGTCGCCTCCGGCCCAAGCACCCGGACCAGCTCCGCCATCCGCTGCCAGCTTTCACGCTTACTCGTTAGCCGAGCTTTTGAACATTCCGCGAGGCGCCGCCGACTCGCGAGCAGTTGCTGAGCGCGCGCCGCGACTTCCCGCGCCGGATTGCACGCTTTGAGCACAACTCTTGCATTCGTTAGGCGAGTCTTGGCCGCGAAACGGCTGCGTTCCAATTGCCGGCCGAGCGTGTCACGCGCGAGATCCAGCTGCTGTTGTGCATCGCGCAGCCGCTGGCGCAGCTCGCGGGCCAGCGTCTTCTCGGAGAGTACCGTCAGACGCTGGTGCGCCTGCTGCAGAAAAGTTCGCGTGCATTTTTCCACGCAATTCCGCAACTCCTGCACGCGGCGTTCCAGCTCCCGCACATCGGGCACGATCAGTTCCGCCGCTGCGCTCGGGGTTGGCGCACGGAGATCAGCCACGAAATCAGCAATCGTAAAATCCACTTCGTGACCGACCGCGGAGACAACCGGAAGAGCCGAGTGAAAGATGGCCCGCGCTAGCACTTCTTCATTGAACTCCCAGAGATCCTCGATGCTGCCGCCACCGCGCGCGACGATCAGCAGATCGAGCGCTTCCCAAGCTTCGTTAGGCGCATTGAGCTCCCGGACCGCGCTCGCGATCTCGAACGCCGCACCGACTCCCTGCACACGCACGGGGTTGATCAGCACCTGCAAACCGGGCGCGCGCCGGCGCAGCACATTCAGGATGTCGCGAATGACCGCGCCACTCGGCGAGGTGATCACGCCAATGCGGCGCGGAAACTTTGGGAGCGCACGTTTTCGCTCCATCGCGAAGAGGCCTTCCGCTTCCAGCTTGCGTTTCAGGGCTTCGAATTTCGCCTGGAGCAAACCGGCGCCGCGGGTCTGCAAAATCTGCACATTTAACTGATACTGCCCGCGCGCCTCGAAGACCGTGACCTGGCCGTAAACCTGCACCTGCAATCCATCGTTCAGTGGGACCGGGAACGGCGGAAGCGTATTGCGAAAGATGACGCAACTAATGGCGGCGCGCCCATCTTTCAGGGTGAAATATTGGTGGCCGGACGGCAGCAGTTTGTAGTTCGAAATTTCGCCCTGCACCCAGACCGCGCCGAAGCGCGTCTCAAGAATCCCGCGAATCGAGCGGGTCAGCTCCGCGACGGAGAGGACGCGAGCGACGTTGGGAAACAAATCTGTCATCCTGAGAGAAGCACAGCGAAGCTGAAGGATCCCGCGGAAATACCAGAAGGCGCCAATCGCAGAAGCGAGGTCCCCGCGGGGTGAGATTCACAGAAGCTCCACCGAGTCCCTCGACCGCGCCTTTGGCTGGATTCGAGCTGACGCGCCATCTTATCCTCCAAAGAGATCACTCTGCGCACCTCGGATGGGGACTTTCAGCCCGAGTTTTCGGTAGGCGTTAGGTAAAGCAACCCGGCCTTGCGCGGTGCGCTTGATGTAGCCCTCCATGATCAGATACGGCTCATTCACCTCCTCGAGCGTTCCGGCTTCCTCGCCGACCGCGACGGCTAACGAACTCAAGCCCACCGGGCCGCCATTGAACTTATAGATCAGGGTCTCGATGATTCGCTTGTCCCATTGATCAAACCCATCGCGATCGATTTCGAGCATCGTTAGGGCACGATCGGCGAGCTCCGCCGTGATTCGGCCGTCGGCCTTTACCTGCACGAAATCGCGTACCCACCGGAGTAAATTGTTTGCGGTGCGCGGCGTTCCTCGCGTCCGCGCGGCAATCTCGGCTGCGCCGGCCGCGTCAATCTCGACATTCAACAAGCCCGCGCTGCGCAGGATGATTTTCTGCATCTCCTCCGCGCTGTAGTAATCGAGTCGCGCGGTCATCCCGAACCGCGACCGCAACGGCGCGCTCAACATGCCTGAGCGGGTGGTCGCGCCGATCAGCGTGAACTTCGGGAGCCGCAATTGCAGACTCCGCGCCTGCGGTCCCTGGTCGATGATGATGTCGAGTTTGTAGTCCTCCATGGCCGGATAAAGATACTCCTCGATCGTCGGCTGAAGCCGGTGAATCTCGTCGATGAAGAGGACGTCGCCCTTTTCCAGACTGGTCAGTAAACCGGCCAGCTCGCCTGCTTTCTCGATCACCGGTCCGCTTGTGTTTTTAATGTTCACGCTCATGGCGTTCGCGATGATGTGCGCGAGCGTCGTCTTGCCGAGTCCCGGTGGGCCGCTCAACAAAATGTGCTCGAGGACGTCGCCGCGCTTTTTGGCGGCTTCAACCAGCACCTCGATCCGTTCGCAGACTTTTTCCTGGCCTGTGAACTCGCTGAACATCGGCGGCCGGAGCGAAAGCTCGAACGCCGGATCAGGTGTGGGTGGATTCATCGATTAATTTGATTCTCGGTTGAAGATATCTGCCGAAGTCCGCGTTGCACCCGCGCAGGGAAAGCAGAATCGGGAAGGCCCGACTTGCGGCAGACAAATCTTTTTTAGCTGCAAAGAGCTCTCTGGTCGAGCAAAGCTCTTAATCGCGAAGCCAGCAGATTGAAATCTGAGGGAGTGCGCGCAGGGGCGAACCAGCCGAAGCAGGCTCACTGCACAGCGTCGGCGACAACTGTTTATTCGAGATTTTTTGTCAGCACCAACTCGGTGCCGCGACTGCGCAAAACGTAGTCCACCTCGTCGAACGCATTCCGAATCAGATGCAAGCCGAGGCCGCCCGGTTTGATCAAGTCCGCCGGGCGACTCTTCATCGCTGCGGCTGGAACTTTTTTGCCGTAATCGCGCAGGCGCATACAGACACAATCGTTGCCCGACTCGAGCGAGAGCGAAATCAACTTGTCGTCCCGCAGGTGATAGGCGTAGCGAATAATGTTCGTGCAGGCCTCATCGACCCCGAGCACCATCAGCGTGCGTTGCGTTTCCGAGAAGGGAAAGGTCTCGAGAAATTGGCGCACGTAGTTGCGCATCAGAGCGAGGTTGCCCGTGTGGCTGGAGAACTCGATTTTCTTTTTGGTTTTCTTCATCCCCCCGGCGCCTGATCGTCCGGTCGCGCCGGCCAGAGCCTCACACTGACAAATCCAGCCGGAGTCGCAACGAATTAATCGGCGGCGGGGGACGGCGAAGCGCATTCGCGATTGGCAACGGGCCCGCAGCCATGCACTGTTTTCCGCATGTGGAGATCGACTTTCGTGCTGCTGCTTTTCGCCGCCTCGGCGCTCGCCCAGGAACGGCCGACCGCGTACCAGGCCCTGCGCATCGTCGGCACGCAACTAAATCGGGATTTCGTGAACCACGTCATCTCCGTCACCGGTCAAGATGGAAATCCGCAGCCCGAGACGTGGAAGATTTTGCTCGACGATCCCAAAGCGCGGGGCGGTGTGCGCGAGGTGGAGGTCGGGAACGGCCGGATCGTTTCCGAGCGAACGCCGACGCGTGAATCGATTCAGGGCTCGTTAGGCGCGGTTGTGGATACGAGCAAGCTCAACCTGGATTCGAGCGGCGCCTACACAGTCGCACAGCAGACTGCAGCCAGTTCCCATGTCACTTTTTCGACAGTGGATTACGCCTTGCGAGTCGATCCGCGGGGAAATCCCATCTGGCAACTGACTTTGCACCGCGCGGGCGGCGAGCCTGGCGGAATCATCGAGATCGGCGCGAATCATGGCACCATCACGCGCACCGAAGGACTTTTTCGCGGCACTGATCAGGTAGCTTCCAACGACGAACCGACGGCGCCCGACGGCGATGAAAACGAAGATGACGATGATGGCGACACGAACATCGTGAAGGCGGGAATCAAGCACGCCTTCTATCAGGTGCGCGATGACGTGAAGCGCGGCTTTTATAAAGTTCGCCGCTCATTTGTCGATTTCTTTCAGGATAAGTGAACTGTGGAAGAGCGTGGACGGCTTCTGTGTCTCCCGCACCTGAACTCTAACCTGCACCTCCACCCGCGACTGCCGGCGAAGTGCGAGTGAAAACCAAAGGGCAAGTGCAGTTGGAGTGTGCGAGCGATCCGTTTCTTGCAATCTCCCAGCCGCGCCTCAAGAATAGCCAGATGAGTTCGGAGACGACTGTGGCCTGGTCGGATGTGCGTCACGGCTGGCAGCAACTTTACGGCGGCTTTGAGGAGCTGGGCGTGAGCTTGGAGTGGCACGATTTCCGTACGACTCGGCCGCTCGATTGGGGCGAAAGTTTCCGGCCACGGAGCGTGGAATTCTGTCTGAACCTCGATGGCCGCGGGGCGATCGGGCTTGGAGCTGCCGGGCAGCTTACTTATCTCCCGAGCAGCTCCGGTTACTACGCCCTCCACGAGGAACCGCTTCGCGCTACGCGGGAGGCCAATGAGCGGCACCGCTTCGTCACGCTGGAATATTCTCGGGAACGATTGCAGACCCAGCTCGCCGCTTCGGAGGATGAACTCGCGCCCGCGATGCGAGAAGTGGTGTTCCCGACCAAACGTCGCAGCTTCGTCTCGCAGCCCCAGCCGATGTCGACCGAGCAACGCGCGATCGTCGCCAGCCTGACAAGTCCGCCGGTTCCGAAACCGGCGCGCGCTTTGTGGTATCAGAGCAAGGCGATGGAATTGATGTCGCATTTCCTTTTCCAGCCGAAGGATCCCGAAATGTTCTGCATGCGGCAGAAACGCGTCGCGCGCGATCGGGTCGTGCGGACGCAGGAACTGCTGGTGCGCGACCTCGCGAACCCGCCGTCGCTGGAAAGCCTGGGGCAGGAAGTTGGCTGTAGCCCGTTTTACCTGAGCCGGATTTTTTCACGGGAAGTTGGCCTAACGATCCCACAATTCCTGCGCAACGCCCGAATGGAGCGCGCCGCGGAGTTGCTCAGGAGTGGACGCTACAATGTGACTGAAGCCGCGACTGAAGTCGGCTATTCGAGTCTGAGTCATTTCAGCAAGGCTTTCTGCGAAACGATCGGCTGCTGTCCCGTGCTCTATCCCGCAGCGAGACACATCGTGCTCGATCGTTAGGGCGCTTTTATTCTTCGTAGATGACGCAGATCGGCGCAGCTTTCGAGTCCCGCTACCTCAGCGGAAATCTGCGGACTAAGACTGCCTTCCGGCCGGCGACTGGGAAGAGCGCCGGAGGGAGATGAGCGCAGCGGTCGCCACTGCCGGACGGCGAAGTTCCCCCCTCTTTCTTTTGCCCACCGCCACCCTTTGGCAGCGCGAGATCGTGCGCTTTTACCGGCAGCGCAATCGCATCGTCGGCGCGCTCCTGACGCCACTGGTTTTTTGGTTTGTGATCGGCTCCGGGATTGGCGGTTCCTTTCGAGTCGGCGCCGCGCCTAACGGCATGAACTATCTCGAATATTTTTATCCGGGCACGTTGATCCTGATCATGCTGTTTACCGCAATTTTCTCGACCATTTCGATCATTGAAGATCGACGCGAAGGCTTCCTCCAATCCGTCCTCGTCGCACCGATTTCCCCGGGCGCGATTGTTTGCGGTAAAATTCTTGGGGGCACCACCCTGGCGCTTTTGCAGGGCTTAATTTTTCTCCTGCTCGCGCCGATCATCGGCCTGCATCTTGGGCTCGCGCAAATCCTGGCCTGCCTCGGCACTTTGTTCATTGTCGGGTTTGGCCTCACCGGCCTCGGTTTTCTCGTCGCCTGGCCGATGGAATCAACTCAGGGTTTCCATGCAATCATGAATGTATTTCTGATCCCGCTCTGGCTTCTCTCGGGCGCGCTTTTCCCAGCGACGAATCCGCACACCTGGATCTACTGGGCGATTCACCTCAATCCGGTCACGTATGGCGTCGCCGCGATCCGGCGTGCGCTTTACGCCGGCGATCCGGGCGTGCTGCATCTGCCCAGCTTCGAGCTTTCTCTTTGCCTAACGATTGCGTTTGGCCTCGTCATGTATGCGGTCGCTTACTTGCTCGTGCAGCGAAAAACTTCATGAAAATTACCCGCGCTCTCATTTCCGTTTCCGATAAAGCCGGCGTCGCTGATTTCGCTCGCGCGCTCGCCGAGCAAGGCGTTGAGATTCTGTCGACCGGCGGCACAGCCACCCTGTTGCGCCGGGAGGGAATCGCCGCGCGCGATGTTTCCGATTTCACCGGTTTTCCTGAGATTTTCGATGGCCGGGTGAAAACACTGCACCCGAAAGTGCACGGCGGCTTGCTCTATGTGCGCGGCGACAAAAAGCATAAGGCGACGGCGCGCGAGCATGGGATCGAGCCGATCGATCTTGTGGTGGTGAATCTTTACCCGTTCGAGGCCACGATCGCGAAGCCGGGAGTGAAACTATCGGAAGCGATTGAGCAGATCGACATCGGCGGCCCGTCGATGCTTCGGAGCGCGTCCAAAAATTACCAGTCCGTCACTGTCGTGGTCGATCCGGCGGACTACGAAGTCGTGCTCGACGAAATGCGCGATCGCGGCGGCGAGACGACGCTGAAAACTCGCGAGCGACTCGCGATCAAAGCTTTCATCAAGACTTCCGATTACGACCGGGCGATCGCCACTTTCCTGAACGAGAAACAGGAGACCGAGACGTCGTTTTCCGCTTCGCTGCCGCTCGTTAGTCGCCTGCGTTACGGGGAGAACCCGCACCAGACGGCATCCCTTTACGGCAACTTCACGGAGCATTTCGAGAAGCTTCACGGCAAGGAACTTTCCTTTAACAACCTGCTCGATATCACGGCGGCGGCTGACCTGATCGCGGAATTTTCCGACCCAACCGTCGCGATTTTAAAGCACACGAACCCGTGCGGTGTGGGAAGCGATCCCGAGCTGCGGGAAGCGTGGATGAAAGCGTTCTCAACCGATAAGCAGGCACCGTTTGGCGGCATCATCATTTGCAACCGACCGCTCGATCTGCCGATTGCCAAAGCGATCAGCGAGATCTTCAGCGAAGTGATCATCGCACCGGAGTTTGCGACCGATGCGCGCGCCTTGCTGCAGAAGAAGAAAAACCTGCGCCTGATGCGCACGCTGCAACCGTCTCAGCCTAACGAAAAGCCAGAGATGGATCTTCGCTCGGTGCGCGGTGGACTGCTCGTGCAGCAAAAAGACGCCGCCGAGATTGGCGAGATCGAGACGAAAGTGGTGACGAAACGTCCGCCGACCCGAAAGGAAACGGCCGCGATGCTCTTCGGCTGGCGGGTGGTGAAACACGTGAAATCGAACGCCATCGTTTATGCCAGCGCGGACCGCACGCTGGGCATCGGCGCGGGGCAAATGTCGCGAGTCGATGCGTCGCGGATCGCAGTTTGGAAAGCTCAGGAAGCGGGCTTGTCGTTGAAAGGGAGTGCCGTAGCAAGCGATGCGTTTTTTCCCTTCCCCGACGGTCTCACAGCCGCGGCGGAAGCTGGAGCGACCGCTGCGATTCAGCCGGGTGGCTCCGTCCGCGACAAGGAGGTCATCGCCGCAGCGGACGAGCGTGACGTGGCGATGGTTTTCACCGGCGTCCGGCATTTCCGCCATTAAGTGCTGATCTCTAACGCGAAGCCAGAGAGAACACCCAGTGCGGAGGATTGGCCTTCAGCCTTTACTGATCTCCTTCGCTGCGACCTTTCTGCCCTCTGCGGTTAATGAAAATGCTATTGCCGCCAGACACTGCCGCTGAGTCTCATCGCGCGCCACGGAGACGATGAACCAGTTAGGGCGACTTTGGAATCGTTAGGCGAAGAGCACTAAATGCCCAGGCGCAGTCAGCCTCAGCCACGAAAGGTTACAAACGCGTTAACTTTCCCGATTCGCGCGTCTCTTCCTGCACGCCAAGAGTCGCGCCATGAAAAGACTCCTAGCAGTTGTTGTGATGGCGCTCTTTGCAGCGCCGTCGTTCGTCCTGGCCGATATCGAGGATCGCCTCTATGACTTCACTGATGCCTACTACCTCGAGAACGGCGTCAATCCCGCGTTAATAGGTGGCCGGATGGAAGCTGGCACCGGCATCGCCGTGACTGACACACCCATCTTCTCCTATCAAAGAAATGTGCGCGCCCTGCTCACCCTTTCCGCCTACGATCATAGCGCGAACATCAACTACTTCACGGTCTTGGGCGGCTTCTCTGCTGAAGCCTTCACCGCCGATGCCGCCGGTCAGGAAGCACGTGAAATCGCGGATAGCTTCATCGAATATCTCTTTCCCCAAGCGGGAACCGACCCGATCGGATTCACTTTCCGTCAGTCATCGTTGCTCGACATGCGTAATGGATACTTCAGTAACGATCCACTTGGGCTCTGGTTGCACGTTTGGGTGAATTACACCACCAAAGCTCTTCAGACCCCGGCGGGTAAGAAGGCTCTTAAAGCCATCGCGCAGAAAAATGGTCGTGCCTTGGATGGGACACCGATCATCGCGACTATGAGCGACATCGATAGCTTGTATGGCAAGGGCTACATCACCAAAACGACTCGGCTCGACTCTGACCCGCTTCGTTATGCGATCTGCCCTGTAATCGAAGACCCTACGGACGGCGGAATTGCGCCTGACCAGTTCCTCGCTCTCCCGTTGAAAGGCAATGGCAATCCAGTCGAGCCAGCGTTCTTGCTGAATTTCGACAGCCTTCGAATGACTGGCGACTGGGCAGACTAACGATTCACTCTTACTTCCTCGGCACAGAGCCGCTCCGGAGTGATCCGGGGCGGCTTTTGTCTTAGCCGCGGTTGCAGAACAAATAGCTAATAGGCCGGCACGACCTCGAAGAGGTTGCAAGAGTTGTGTAGCGGCGGTTTATGACCGCCGAAGC
Source organism: Chthoniobacterales bacterium (assembly GCA_025929155.1). GTDB lineage: Bacteria > Verrucomicrobiota > Verrucomicrobiia > Chthoniobacterales > UBA10450 > Palsa-1392. The sequence goes on from JAICMR010000014.1 coordinate 13,953, forward strand.
ATTCGCGACAAAAGAATTACTGTGGTCATAAACCGCCGCTACAGCGTCAAATCGACTTTAAAACCGCTTCCGCGCGAGAAAAGATTGAAGAGCGCCCGCATCTGTTATGGCAGCGAACGCCGACGCCGAGCGAACATCGCGGCTTGCACCGCAATCCCAAAGATGACGAGAGCAATGAAAATTATGGCTGCGCCTTTCGCGGGCACGTGCAGGTGACTTGTGATCAGGTCGGCGCCCGCGATTGCGGAAAAGACGATCAACGCCCAGTCAAAGAGCACGAGCAAAAGAATCGCTCCAATGATTCCGCCGACGATAAAAGCAATCCCGGAGTAATTCGCGTGACTGACCACAAATGCGGTCATGAGCGCGGTCGCAATATGTCCGCCAACCAAAAAACCGGCCACTGCGATGGCGATCTTCTGGAGCAAGAGCGCGAGGATAGCGCCAACAACACCAAGAACGATCGCAACCAGGAGAGTAAGCCATTCCGGCGGGTGCTGCATCAGAACGGGCGTGATTTCGAAACCAATCCAGAAACCGATTCCGGCGACAAAAAGCCAGAAAAGCCGGCGCCCGAAGAGCAGCACGAGCGCGCCGATCAGGATGCTGATGATGAGAACCGTTTGCGGATTCATGTGTGAAATGATAACAGCGTAAAGTCGTCATCCCAAGCGTAGCCGCAAGATCCGCTGATGTTTTTCCGACCCGGCGTGGCGGAGCGCCGAGTATCGTATGGCTTGCGTTCGGAAAAGTAGAGAATCGGATCGGTAGTTCAGTCCAGCGATTTCCCGAGTCGTCATCGTACCTGTTATACGATTCGCGCCGGCTGGCTCCCAAAGGGAAGCCCGAGGCCTACCGGCGCAACCTCTGCCCGAAAGGCGAGAACCGCGCGTTCAGTCAAGGACAGGGCGAAGAACCTTCTATGAAGGTGATCGCCTGATTTGTAGCGACATTAGAGAACTGATCGCAAACCCCGCTCGGCCAGCTAACCGTTACTGTGGCGGTCGTCGCGTTTCCAACTCCAAAGTGCAGTGGCTGGCTGCTCTGCGAAGCGAACATGCCACCTCCTCCGCCGTCATTCTGCCGGAAGGCCATCTTACCGTCCCCGTATTCCACCTTCACGCGGGCACCGATTCCCCTCGTGTTGGAATGCGGCGACTCCGTCCTGGCCTGGAGATTTACCTCCAGGTAGCGGTTAAGGGCGGTGTGTGGAATAACGTTCTTGAAAAGATGGATCTTGCCGGTCGCTGAGGTGTCAGTGTTTATCCCCGTTCCGTCCTTTACGACAAGGTCGAGAAATCCGTCGTTGTCGTAATCGACCCAAGTCGCGCCCTTGTGCGCGGAACTCTCCATATTATCCCTGAGTTGGACACCAGCATCGAGCGCCACTTCCTCGAAGTTATAGTTACCGTTGCCATCAGGGCCCAGATTATGGAAAAGCAGATTAGCGTTGTTCGTGCCTATCGGAACCCCAACTCCGGCGGGGACGGCCACAAACAAGTCTAGATTGCCGTCGTTATCGTAATCGCCCCAGACTGCGCCCCAGGTATTGCCGCCGGTGAAAACCCCGGCATTTTGTGCCACTTCATCGTTGGCATTGAAAATCCCGTTATTGTTGTGGTAAAGAAAGGTCTTATGCTCTTTTACAACGGCCGATCCACTTGTCACAAACAGATCAGGGAACCCATCGTTGTTGTAGTCACCCCAGGATATACTCTTCGTATCCCATGCATTATTCCGAGGAATAACTGTCTCCGGTTGTTGAGTGAACCCTCTTGCCTCATTCGTTACGAGGGCGTTGCTGTCGTGGGAGAACGCGAAGTCAAGATCTCCATCTAAATCAACATCCTGAAAAGAGCCGTTCGTAGAATGGCCCTTTTCACCGTCGAACTCTGTAATCCCGACCAATCCTGCTGCGCGACGGGACGAACGGAATGTTCCATTGCCACTGTTTATATAGAGACGGCTAATGATCGGTGAAGTCTTACCGAGCAGAGGTGGCTGGGTCGTGTTCGACATACCCTCGGGGGCGAGGGCCGGGTTAAAATTCTTCACGAAGAGGTCGAGCAAGCCGTCGTTGTTGTAATCGAACCAAAAACTGCATTGTCCCCAGTTTGTTGAGCTCGCGATTCCTGCGCTCGGACTGACATAGCTAAAGGTCCCGTCGCCATTGCCCTTGAAAAGCAAGTCATACTTCTTGACGTTCTTGGGGAGAGGCATGACCGACACATACAGGTCGAGATTACCATCTCCGTCGTAATCTCCCAGGGAGAAGCCGCGCCACTGAAGCTCACCCGGTACCGGGGAGACAATACCGGAAGTAGCTGTGATGTCCGTAAATGTGCCGTCGCCGTTGTTTCGATAGACAATGCACGCGGTGCAATAAGAAGGACAGCTTGCCTTGAACGTCGGCAGAATCAGATCGATGTGGCCGTCGTTATTGATGTCGCCCCAGATGGGATTGCCAAACGTCGGCGTGGCGGGGTTGGTCGCAAAGGCCGTGTCTGTCACCTCCGTGAACTGCTCAGCTGAGAGTGAGCCCAGCGTGCCAATGAGACCGGCCGCAAACGTGAGAATAAGTAAGCCGTTACGGCGAAATTTTGCTGAATACTTAGTGCCAGTTGATGAGGTGTGGAGTTGCATTGCCGGGGAATTACGGGGACTCGGGGTGGACAGCCATCCTTTCTGCCTTCCCGACTTATGTCAAGTATGTTCTTTCTCACTGAACATTCAGCTTGTCGGACATTGGTGATACTGATGCTGCGTGGCGTCATCAAACTTTCCCGACTCTAACGCCCCGCTGGCTTGCCGATGAAATTCTTCGGCTGCAATCCCGCTTCCTCGGCCGTCGTGGACAGGAGAAATGCTCCGCCGGCCGATTGCGACAAGTTTTGTGAAAGCCTCGCGATCTCGATCAGCGCTGCGATTCCAGAGACGTTTTCGAGGGCGCATTGCAGATCTGGTCGCCGTGCAAACTGGTCATCAAGCCCAAGCATGATCCCAGCGCGCACTGCAGATAATCCCGCGGAGCTGGTTTTGGAGCTGGCTGGCTCGCCGCTCTCGGAAACCTCCGCCAAGGCTGAAAGCTTTCGCCCAGCTAGCCGGCCGCCTCTGCTCCGGGTGCTGCCCAACGCTGCACGGCAAGTTCTGCGGGATATTTCGGCTGCGCTATCGTCTCGCTCAGGATGACTGCGAATTTATTCTCCAATCGAAGCCGCGCGTTAGGGCTTTGGTGGCTTTGCCGCCCCAGCGCCGCTCTCGCTTGAGGGGCCGCCTTTCGCTTCCGCAGGCGTTTTTATGCCTAACGACTTCAGGAATGGCTGGATCGAGCGATCCCGGCCCAAGAAGTTGTGGATCGAAACGTCGATATCACGGGAACCGCCCGGCGCGTAGATCTCTTTCCGCAACTTCATGCCCGCTGTTTTATCGAGAAATCCTTGCGGCGCTTTCTCAAACACCGTCGCCATGTCGGCGGCAATCGCGTCGGCCCAGGCGTAGCCGTAGTAGCCGCCATCGTAGCCGACAAGGTGACCAAAGTAGGCAACGAACGCCGTCTTCGGATCAATTGGCAGGAAGACCTTCTCTAAAATAGGATTCGACATCGCGACGCAATCGTAAGGTTGGCCTTCCGGATGCACGTCGTGCAACGTTAGATCGATATCGGCAAAAGCGAATTGCCTCCGATAATTCACCGCCACGGTCGCCAGCTTCGCTTCCTTCATCTTGGCGATTGTCTCCGCGGGAATCTTCTTCGACGGGTCACGGTAATCGGCCGCAAAAGTATCCAGCACCTGCTTGTTCCAGACCCAGTTTTGCAGCATCTGCGAGGGCGCCTCGACAAAATCCGCCGGCACGTTCGTGCCCGAGAAACGCTCGAACTTCGCCGTCGTCACGATCGCGTGGAGCGCGTGGCCGAACTCATGGAAGAGCGTCTCGACATCGGCATGGCTGAGGAGCGAGGGTTTGTCCTTGCCGGGCGGCGGGAAGTTGCAAAGGAGCGCAACCGTTGGCCGCTGATCCTTTCCGTTAGGCAAAACCTTACCCGGAATAATTCCGAACTCCGCGAAGTGGTTAAACTTTCCATCGCGCGGAAACATATCGAGATAGAAAAGCCCGAGCGGCTGGCCGCTGGCCGCGTCGCTCACGACGTAAAGTTGCAGGTCGTCCACCCACTTTTGCGGCGCCTCGATGCGCGTAAATTTCAGCCCAAAGATGTTCTGATAGATCCTGAACATCCCATCGAGAGTCTGCTGGAATGGGAAATAAACTCGGAGAGCTTCGGTATCGACTGTATATTTTTCCTTCTTCAGTTCGTTCTCGAAATAGCGCCAATCCCAAATGTTGATCTGCGCATTCTGATCCTTCGCTTTAGCGACCTTCAGCTTTCGAAGCTCTGCTACCTCCGCGTCAAACTTCGGCTGAATCCCCGCGATCAGGTCGTTGATGAAGGTCTTGGCCGCAGCGCCGGTTTTAGCCATCCGGATTTCGGTCTGGAAATCATCCCAGGATTTATAGCCGAGCTTGAGCGCGATCTCGTTGCGATGCGCGAGGATGTTGTTTAGCACCGGAACATTTTTGTCGCGCGCGAGGTTGAAACGCACCTCGTAGAAATGTTTCCGGGTCTCCTCCTTATTCGCCGTTTGCTCGAGGGTGTTGTAGTGGAAAGTCACGTTCGCGAGCAACGTATAGGAATCCTCGCCCGTCTTAAGCCCCGGCAATCCGAGCAAGCTTTCCGGCACCCCGGCAAGCTCCGCTTTGGTGAAGGTGACGGGCGCTTTCACCGCCACGATGTTCGACTGGAAATCTGTCTCAAGTTGCGCGAGTTCTTTGCGCAATTTCTCGACCAGGGCCCGCTCGTTAGGCGGAAGCGTCAGGCCGGCTCGACGATAATCCCGTAGCGTGTATCCCAGGAGCAGCTTCTTTTCGCCGGTGAGATTCGGTTTCGTGTCGGCGAAGGCTTTCACCGCTTTGTAAACGTCTTCGCGGTAATCAACTCCGACCGCCCAATCCTGGAAAGCCTTGATCGCTTTCTCAGCCGCGTCTCGCATCGCCGCCTCCTTGTTTGTCTGCTGAATGAGGACGGCTTTGCTGGCAGCGATGTTTGCCTCGTTCTGGATGTTATCGAGCGCGTCGAGCGTGCTCTCGAATGTCACTTTGCTCAGGTCCTGGTGCCCAATCGCTTCGAGCGCGGCGTTGGCCTTCGCAATCGCCTTGTCGATCTCGGACTGAACTGCGATCGGCGTTTGCGGCCAGTCGGGAATGGTGAGGATTTCGTTCGCTTTCTCAGCGGCCGGTTGAAAATCAGCGAGTTTTTTGAGTTCCTCCCCGAATGCGGGCAAGGCCAGACCAAGAGCGAGACTAACGAGAAGAAAACGTTGCATCGAGAGTAAGCGACTCTGCTCCCAGCCGCTTGGCAATCGGAAACTTTTCTCCACTCACAGGAGGCGCCCGAAGTAGGAGTCTTGGCGTTGGAGATCGAGGGGGAGTTTACAGACAGCCTGTTGCCAAGTTTCGATTTCGTTCCTTTGCCCTGCGTTATTCCGAAGTTTTTGTCGGAGAAAAGGGTCTCGGCGAAACTGGAATAACCAAACCAGGATAGTGAAATCGATCGTTAACGCGGCGTGATCGCAGAGCGAATCCCGGATTGACCTAGCTCGGCGATTCCGCCAAACACGGACATGAATCACACTCCATTGAGGCTCATGCTGCTCGTGTCCACCATGTCGCTTGCGCCCCTCACCTTCGGCGCCGGCGACTCAGCGGACGAAGCCGCCATCCGTCAACTCGAGATCCGACAACAGGACGCTTGGAATCGTCACGACGCCAAAGCATACGCCAACTTGTTCACTGAAAATGGCGACTGCGTGAACGTGGTGGGCTGGTGGTGGAAAGGTCGAGCTGAGATCGAGAAAAAGCTGACCGCCGCATACGCCTATGTCTTCGCCCAAAGCGTTCTGACGATCGGGAACGTCGACATTCGCTTTTTGACTCCGGATCTGGCCGTGGCGCATGTGCGCTGGACGATGACGGGCGCGCGAACGCCGCACACTTTGCCCAAGCCGGAGGAAGGGATTGAGACGCAGATCCTGCAAAAGAGTAGTGGCAATTGGTTGATCGCAGTTTTCCAAAACACGAACTCGATCCCCGAGATGCCATTCCCGCAGATCGGGCCCCCAAGCCGAGGCGCGCCAACAAAGCCCTGAGCTGCGTTTGTAGCGCCGGCGACACCTGAAGGCCGGCGCTAAATGACGCGCAGATAGGAAACCACCGATTGGAAATGTTCAGTTGGCAAGTCAAGCGCTCCTGACCTGCCTTGCGGCTAGCCTTCGCTTTCTTGTGGCGCGGCCCGAGTGAGCCGCAGTTAGCGTCACTGACTATGCGTCGGATATCCACGGATCGAACCGGCCGACTGCCCGGCTAACGATCCCGGTTCACTCCGGATGCCCCGTTGCTCGATAGAGCCTTGCGCTACCAAACCAACCTGAAAGACTCAGGCAGCGAGCAGCGGCGTGTCGTCAGGTGCCGGTGTGCCGTTGTATTTCGGATAAAGAAAACGGGCGACCGGGGAGTTCGATTTCGCCCGCGCATGCGCCCGACTTAGCCCGAGCTGACGCAAGACGCGCAGCGATTCTCCCAGAAGAGCCACGCCGAGCCCGCGATTGCGATACTCCAGCAGCACACACGGCCCGGGTGAGAGATTATTTTCTGACGCAGGATCGGGATCCAAAACCAGTGCGCCGATGATTCGCACGCCGTGACGCAAAGTCAGGCACTGCGCCTGGTTTTCCGGATCGAAGGCGCGCGTGAGCCAGCCGTCGAGGAGGCTGTTCACCTCGTGAATCGCCTCGCCCCACGAACTGTCGTGCGCGAAAGAGCGGGTAATCACGGTCCGCACCTCCGTTTCATCTGCTTCCGTCGCCGGAGCGAAATGATAGTGGGCCGGTAGCGCCGGCTCAGTTGCTGGCAACTTCTCCAAATCCCAAGTGAATCGAACCCAGCGAACGAGCTTCATGCGGAGAAACCGAAATTACCATGCCTCTTTGACCTGCCGCAACAGCCGTTTCGTGAAATTTCATGCGCTTTTTTTCGGCGCGATTAGCTTGCTTGCGCGGCTTTGATCGCGTCCAGGAATGGCCGATAAAGATCGCGATGTTGCGCGACGCCGCGTCGCAGAACCGGCTTGAAATTTGCGAGATCCGCGAAGTTCACGATCTGATCCACGCTCTGCACAAACGCGCTCATGGTGTCATTCGTGAGCAGATGCCGGCTCAGCAGCACGACGAAATGCTCGCGACGTAATGCCCCGGCACGCTTCACCATTTCGCGCAGGACCCGGTTCTCCCGCTGATTTACGCCGCAGTAATTTTCATCGATCACGACGACCTCGTAGTGATAGGTCGAGAGCTTGAGGAGCACATCTTCTTCGAAAAGGCCGTGGTGCACTTTATAATGCAAGTCCGTTAATTGCGCCGTGACCGTTTTCTGCGCAGCCGAGGCCGTCATGCAGACCAGCGCGGTTTGATCGCCGGGATCGAAAATGTGACTCTCTTCGTCGATGTTCATCCGTTCTGCCTAACGACTCTCCGCGAAATGATCGAGACGTAGACTGTGCTCCGAGTTTGTCTTCACTCCCCGCGTTTTATGCAATAAATCGATCGCCCGTGTCACCCGCCCGCGCTTGGAAGCGAAGTATTTCGCAGTCTCTTCCGTGATCGTGCCGGCTTCGTAGGCCTGCATGATCGACTGGTCGAACGTCATCCAACCGAAGGTCGAGTTGGCCTCCGTGATTTCGTAAAAGCTACGGTTTTCGCCTTCCCCCAGCGCCACCGATTCCCGCGTCCGCAGATTGTGACCCATGATCTCAGTTAGCAGTTGCCGTCCACCCCGGACTTTCGGAACGAGGCGCTGGCTCACGACGTAACGCAGACTGTCCGCCAGCCGGAGCCGCAGTTGCTGTTCTTCGCCTAACGAGAAAAGGCCGAGAATGCGATTGATCGTCTGGCCGGCGTCGACCGTGTGCAGCGTACTCAGGACCAAATGGCCGGTCTCGGCTGCCATCAAAGCGACCTCGACCGTCGCACGATCGCGCATCTCCCCGACGAAAATCACCTTCGGTGCCTGACGGAGCGCCGCGCGCAAACCATTCGGGTAGTTATCGAAATCATGCCCGAGCTCGCGCTGGTTAAAGGTCGCTCGGTTCGGCGGATGCACGAATTCAATCGGATCCTCCAGCGTTACTACGTGAACCGATTGCGTCCTGTTTATCTCATCGAGGATTGCTGCGAGCGTCGTTGTCTTGCCGTTGCCGGTTGCGCCCGTCACGAGTATCAAGCCGGTTTTTTCCTTCGCGATCTCCTTGAAAATGGGGGGCAGATTCAGGTGCTGGAGCGTCGGGATGACGGCCTGCAGCTTTCGCATCACGATCGAGAAATGGCCCTGTTGCCGGAAAATATTAACGCGGAAACGCGCGGTATCTGAAAGCGCATAGCTGCAATCACAGGAGCCAGCGAGCAGGTAATCGCGCAGCAAACGGGGATTTCCGCCAATCAGGGCGAGCGCGATTTGTTCGGTTTGAAAAGGAGTGAGCTGCTCGATCGGCGGATCGACGAAGACCGGCTTCAGCTCGCCGAAATCCTCGACCTGAAGCGGATGACCAACCGTCAGGTTCAGATCCGAGATGCCGTCGTATGTTTGCACCATCGCGGATAAAATCCGGTCGAGATCAGGTGTCCTCATCTCGTTAGGCCTTTATTCTTCGAACTCTTCCGCGGGCGGCGTTTTGAGGAACGGGCGGAATTTCTTCTTGTCGATGCATTTCTCGTAGGCTTCCTCGGGTGAGATGCGGAGGTGGCGCAGGTGGTCCATGATTGCGTCGTCGAGCGGTTGGTTGCCCTTTTTTTTTCCAACTTGAATCATTCCCGGAATCTGGTGGGTTTTCGCTTCACGCACGAGGTTCGCGATCGCCACATCGACCACCAGGATCTCAAGAGCAGCGACCCGGCCCGGCTGGTCAATTCGTTTGAAAAGATTCTGCGCGATCACTCCCTTGAGCGATTCGGAGAGGGTCGCGCGGATCTGGTTTTGTTGATCGGTTGGGAAAACATCGATGACCCGATCGACCGCCTTCGAGGCACTCGAGGTGTGGAGCGTTCCAAAAACGAGGTGACCGGTCGCGGCCGCGGTGAGCGCAAGTTCGATCGTCTCGAGATCACGCATTTCCCCGACCAGCAATACGTCCGGATCTTCACGCAGCGCGCCGCGGAGCGCGGCGCCGAAGGAGCGGGTGTGGACTCCGACTTCGCGATGCTGCACGAGGCAGTTTTGACTGCGATGCACAAATTCAATCGGATCCTCGACCGTGATGATGTGGTCGTGGCGCTGGAGGTTCGCGTAATCCATCATGGCCGCGAGAGTGGTTGATTTGCCGGAACCCGTTGGCCCGGTCACGAGGATGAGGCCTTTTTTCAGCAGCGGGAATCTTTTTAAAACCGGCGGGAGACCGAGGTCTTCGACGGTTAAAACTTTGGAAGGAATCAGACGGAAGACGGCGGAGATGCCGGCCTTTTGCTGGAAGAAATTCGCTCGATAGCGGGCGACGCCTGGCACTTCGTATCCGAAATCGACATCGGAAGTTTCCTCGAAAGTTTTGATCTTCGCCTCGGGCGCAATCTCGTAAACCATCGCCTTCAACTCGTCGTTCACGAGCGGCGGATAATCGACACGCACGAGTTCTCCGTTGATCCGCAACATCGGCGGGTTGCCGGTGGCAAGGTGCAGATCCGACGCTTTTTCCTCGGACATTAATTTAAAGAATGCGTCGATTCGAGCCATGGGAGATAAGCCTTGAGATAGCTAATACAATGCCAGTCAGAGAAATAACTGGGTCGGACAACCCGGACGCAGTCAGTCGACGAAATGCGTCGAAGGCTAACGGCGGCGCCCATCCTGAGCGCAGCGCGGTCGGAGAATACCCGCAGAGCCGCGGAGGAAGGCAGCGAGCACAAAAACGGCCGAACGACTGCCCCGGGATTAGGCGCAGTCCCTCAGTTCCGCTCGGGAGGATCGTTGGTCGTTAGGCCGCGATAATCGAGCGCACCTGGTCAAGCAACTTAGCGCCCGTGTACGGCTTGGGAATAAAACCGCACAAGCCACGAGCGAGCATGCTGCCAAGTTTCGTTTGCTCGGCGAACCCGCTGCTCAGCACCACCCGCACCTCCGGATTGATCGCTTTCAACTCGTCAAAGACCGCGTCGCCGTCCATTACAGGCAGGAAAAAATCGAGAATGATGAGTGAGATCTCGTTCGAGCTTTCTTCGTAAATCTTGACGGCTTCCAACCCATCTTTCGCGACCAGAACGCGATAACCCTCCTCTTCCAGGATCGCGCCGGCTCGTACCAGAATCTCCGGTTCGTCATCGACCACGAGGACTAATCCTCGCGCACCAGATGGATTCCGAATGGCGAATAGATCCTCCGTGCCCTTGGCCCCGGCAATTTCGCCGACCGGCATCATTTGAGTGAGACTGATCGCGCTCCCTGCCGACGGCGTTACGCGGAAGTTTGCGCTTTCCGGCATCCGCGCGGTCCTGTAGCGGCTCGAACCAGCGAGGATTCGGGACGTCACTCGATCGAAGATAGCTTGGGAAATTTTCGCAGCTTGCGCAGTTTCATCCGTTAGGCGCTGCAGGTTTTCGTTGCCCAATTCTTCCTGCTGTGCCTGCTCCGCATAACGCGCTACCTGCTGCAAACGGCGGTTCAAATCAGTGAGATTTGACGCAGTCCACTTCAGATCGTCGTGATCAAGCATCGGAATCAGGTTTCGTTGCGGTCATCAAGACAAGCCCACCAGACGCATACGCCGAGGCTGCAGAGCAGGAGGAAAAAGGAGGTTAAGGAGAGCATATCGGTATCGGTGGAAAAAGTGCGCACGTTTCATGCCCAACGGACCTCCTGCGGTCAATTGAGTTGTTTGCGCCGTCTCTTCGATGAAGTGGTGAATCGTGTCGTCCACCTTTCGGAACAGCTTCCTTGCTGGATTGCTCATCGCGTTCATCGGTGGGATTTGGCTCTCGCAACTCTGGGGCGCGGAGAATCAGGTGCGCCTGCACAGCGAACATTTGCTGCAGAAAGTGGAGCGGCGCAGTTGGAGCGCGGTCGATGGTTTCCTCGCGCCCAACTACCATGACGATTGGGGCGACGACCGCGCGGCTTTGCTGACGCGGGTGCGCCTCGTAGGCCGCTTGTTCTTTGACCTAACGATCACGATCTCGGAGGAACGGACAGAGGTGAGCGGGGCTGATGGACGCTGGTCGGCGCGCCTTCACCTCGACGGTCGCGGGGAAGCCGCCGCGGAAATCAAGAGCCGGGTAAACAGCCTAACGAGTCCGTTCGTGTTCCATTGGCGGCGCGCAAGCTGGAAGCCTTGGGATTGGAAGCTCCTGAAAGTCGCGAACGATTCGCTGGAAATCCCGGATGAAGGTCGATAAGCCGCCGCAGAGGAGCTGGCGCGCTCGGGAAATGTGAACGGGCCTTCGGATTCTTGTCACCCTGAGCGGCGCGAAGTGCAGTCGAAGGATCCGGTAAATCCGCGGTGAAACATTATCGCCTCACGAATCGACATCGCATTTTGCGATGACGCGACAGCTAATGAGCCGAAACATTCGCACCCGAGGCCGAAAGTATCCCCCGGTCGAATCCGGCGGTTTCCGTCTATCTGCTCAGGGAACGTGGATTGCTGATGAAACGAAGTTTGAACTCCGGTCGGAATTATTTTCCTAGCGCCTGGCGCAGTTCGCTCTTTGCAGCGTCGACATCGGCCGCGCTGTGATGGCAAAGCACGAGTCCCCGCAGCTTTTCGCCCTGATAGTATCGGAGAACGAATCGTGCCTTTGCATAGGAACCGCTTAAGTCGACACGCGTCGGCGCGATCGAAAAATCGCCCACAAAATCGAGGTGCAGATCGAACATCTCCGTCCAAAAATACGGAATCCGCTCATAACGCTGCCGCTTTTTCCCTGTGATATTTGCACCGGCGATTAGTCCTTGTTCGCGCGCATTTTCCCAGTGCGTTTGGCGCCGCATGCCGCCCATCAATCGATCCGGATAAAACGCGAGATCGCCAACGGCGTAGATCCCCTTCTCTTCCGTCTCGAGGTAATCGGTCACGGGCGAACCGTGCGGGCCGGAGAGCGGAGTGTTGCGCACAATGTCGAGGTTGGGTTCCGAACCGCATGCCACCACGGCCACGCCAGCAGCCACACGCTCGCCGCTTTTCGTCTGGATATTGCGCAGGACTGTTTTGCCTTCGAAGCCATTCAAGCTTGAACCCAGCAAAAGAGTGACGCCGTGTTTGGCGAATTGTTCGGTGACCCACGCCGCCGTCTCCGAATCGAGGTAACGATTCAAAACCGACCGATGCCGGTGCATCATCGCGACTTTCAGCTTGCTCTGGCGCAGGCTCGCCGCGGCCTCGCACGCGAGCAATCCGCCGCCCACGACCACGATCATCTTCTCGGACTGGGACATCTCGCGGAGCGCGAGCGCGTCCCGAATCGTGCGCAGATAAATCACATTGCCAAGGCCGATGCCGGCGACATGCGGGCGAACCGGCCGACTTCCCATTGCGAGGCAGGCTTTCTTGAATTCGATCGTCTCGCCATTTCCGAGCACCGCGAGCCGGCGATCGATGTTGAACTGCGTGACGACCGTGCCAAGACGCGTCTCGATTTTGTTGGTGTCGTACCATTTCTCGTCGAGGTGCGGCAGCTTCTTGATTGACGGAGTCTTGTCCCTCAGGAATTGCTTCGAAAGCATCCAGCGTTTGTAGGGGTGAAAGGTCTCGCCACCGACCAAGGTGACCGAACCTTTCTTGTCATATTCGCGGATGCCTTCGCATACGCTGCCCCCGCCGATGCCGCCGCCGATGATGAGATAGTCGCGTTGAATCATTTAGGAAAAGCGGACGATAAAGTCTGAGGTAACGAAATGGCGAGGGAATTTTTTGAACTTGGCGCGGCGAGTCAGCTGACCCGACTAGAATGGGATACCGAAGCTACTGGCTGGCGCCGAAAATCTCGTGAAGAAACAGCTGCATCTGCTTCCAAGAACGGGTCGCCGCCTTTTGGTTGTAGCCGAGCATGCCTTCCATCCCATGTTCCCGCGCCATTCGATCCGCGTCGGGATTGCTGAACGCATGGAGGGCGCCCGCGTAATCGATCGAGACATAATCGACGTCGGCGGCTTCGAGTGATTTCTCGAGCGCGGCCCGTTTCTCCGGCGTCACCCCTTTGTCGATCGCGCCATTCATGATGAGGAAGCGGGCCTGCACTTTGCCCTTGGCCGAAGTCGGCGCGTCCACCGGTCCGCCGTGGAAACTGGCGATCCCGCGCAGCGGCGCCCCTGAATAAGCCAGGGCCTGCACAGTCGAGCCGCCGAAACAAAATCCGATTGCCGAGAGCTTCGACTTGTCGACCTGAGGTGCCACCGATAACTGATCGAGGCCGGCCCGCGCCCGCTGAGCCATCAGCGGATTCCCGTGAAAGGGAGCAGCCCATGCCGAGGCCTGCTTCGGATCTTCCGTCGATTTCCCGTCACCGTACATATCAGCAACGAACGCAACATAACCAAGTTGCGCGAGCTGATCCGCGCGGCTTTTCACATAAGCATTCACGCCCCACCATTCCGGGATCACCAGAACGCCTGGAACCTTTCCGGAGGCTGATTTCGCGTCGTCGTAAACGAGGTAACCCACAAGCTTGGTGCCATGATCTTCGTAGGTGATCGGCTTTTTCACGAGAGAGGCTTTCACGTTGCTCATGAACAGGGATGCAAGAATAACGAGAGCTAAATTTTTCATGAGAAAATAAGAGTCGGATTCCGCTGCGGAAGCAATGCCGAAGCTGCGTAAGCAGGCTTCTCGCAAACGCTAGGGATCGGCAGGTTCCGATTGACTCTGCTGGTCGAAGGAAATGGCGGCGCGGCTAGGCCGGGCGACAGTGCGCGTGTAAACGAGTTGGTAGGGCGAGACTCGGTCGAGCCGCTGGCGAAATTGTGCGGCCGCTGTCCTCGACGGAGTCTCGCCCTACCACACGTCCTACTTTGGGGAAAATCGCCCTGCCACAGAAAGTCCTCCCGACCAGCTCTGCTCGGTCTGATCAGCAATTCTTCGCCGCCGCCGTTTCCGCCACTCCTTCCACTGCGGCGGATTCACCTTCCGCTGTCGCGGAGCCGCTCACTCAGAGAGAAGCGACGCCGCATGCTTAAGCGCCGATTCACTCCGGCCGCCGAGCATTCGCGCAATTTCTTCCTGACGCGCTTTGCCTTTGACTTCGTGCATTTCCGAGAATGTCCGGCCGTTTACGACCTCTTTTGTGACCACAAAATGGGCGTTGGCGGACGCGGCCACCTGAGGCAGGTGCGTAATGCAAAGCACCTGATGCTTCTGCGACAGAGCTCGCATTTTCGCACCGACCGCATTCGCGATTTCTCCGCCCACGTTCGCGTCAATCTCATCGAAAACGAGCAAAGGAATCGCATCCTGCATCGCGAGCGCCGATTTGATTGCGAGCATGACGCGCGAAATCTCACCGCTCGAAGCCACGGTGCGCAGCGGCTTTAAAGGTTCTCCGGGATTCGGCGAGAAAAACAGCTCGACGGACTCCGATCCCGTAAGCCTGAGCTCTTCGTTAGGCACAATTTCCACTTCGAAGTCCGCCTGCCGGAAACCTAAATCAGCGAGGTTTTGCCGGATATTCTTCGCCAGTTTCGGCGCTGCGGCCGATCGCAGCTTTCGCAGGTTCGTGGCTGCGCGCTCCAACTCGTCGCGGTTTTTTTTAATCTCTACCGCAAGCCGCTCGAGCTCCGCGTCCCGGCCTTCGATCTTCTGCATCCGGCGCTCGGCGCGCTCGCCAAAATTGATGACCTCCTGCAGCGAACGTCCGTATTTTCGCTTCAGCGTTTCGAGCAAATTCACCCGCTCCTCGAGTTGCGCAAGCTGCTCCGGATCGAGATCGAGCCGCTCCGAATACCGGTCGAGCGCGCGCGCGATTTCCGTCAACTCGATCACGGCCGCAGCGTGCGCTTTCGAACTTTCCGCGAAACGGGGATCGACTTTTTCGAGCTCGCGCAGGAGCCGTTGCGTCTCAGCCAGGCGATTCAAGACTGCGTCGTCGCTCTCCGAAAGCTGCCGCGAGATTGCAGTCGACAGCTCGATCAACCGCTGGCTGTTACTGGCCAGCCGATAACGCGCGTGGATTTCTTCTTCCTCGTTAGGCTGGAGTTGCGCAGCCCCGATTTCGTTAATCTGATGTCGAAGCAAATCGATTTCCTGTTCGCGCGCAGATTCGGCCGTGCTTAACTCCGCTTCCTCGGCCACGAGGAGTTGCCACCGCCGATACCCCTGCTGATAGCCCTCGAGAGTTGCCTCGGCGCGGGCGAAGCCATCAAGCAGTGCCAACTGCTGTTCCGGCACGAGGAGCGACTGGTGGTCGTGCGGACCATGCAAATCGACCAGCCCGTCGCCAATCGTTTTCAAGAGCGCAAGTGTGGTGGGCGAACCGTTCACGAACTGCCGGTTGCTTCCGCCTAACGAGAAGCTGCGCTTTACCAAGAGCTCGCCGTCGCACGGCTCGGCGCCGCCTTCCTCAATCCGCTCGTTGAGTTTGGCAAAATTCTCGCCGTTGAAAATCGCTTCGACCACGCAGGCTTCGGCGCCGGTCCGGATCAGCGCTTTCTCCGCGCGTTCTCCCAACAAAAGCTTCAGCGCCCCGATGATGATCGATTTCCCGGCACCGGTTTCGCCCGTTATCGCGGTGAAACCGGAAGCCAATTCCCATTCGAGATCTTCGACGAGCGCGAGGTTTTTGATGCGGAGCAAACTAAGCAACACGGAGTTAGGAATTAGGAGCTGAGGTTGAGAGAGAAATGCCTGTTGCTTCGGACTCTCATCTCTCAGTTCTCAACTCTCAAATTGCCCTCGCCTTTTCTTGGCACTGGCACTTTAAGAGGGCTGAGGACTCGCTCCACCCTTGGCTCCTCTTAACGAATGAGAAGGCGGTTCCTGAAGCGCGCACCGGACCAGAAGAACGGCTCTTCCCAGATCTAGAGTTGCTTCTTCCAGCCAAAGTAGGACAACAAGAATTCGTCCCCCTGCACCGACAGTCAGATCAGCAAAAGACTCAGCCGCGGCTGAGATAGTCGCCTAACGTCAGCGTAAACATGAGGAGTAGCCAGAGCACTCCGATTATTGCAGCCAGATGGAGAATCCGGCTCTCTCCACTCAAGTTCATGAAAAAGAGGACGATCAACAGCATCTTCGTGACTGAGATCGCAAGGGCGACGACGAGGTTAAACTCGCCTAGATTCACATAACCCATCCCCCAAGTCAGCGCGAGGAGCGCCATCAGGTAGAGGCAGTTTTTCCAGTAATATTTCGGAGGATGCGTGGTCATTGGTTATGCTCGAAATCCGAATACCGAAATCGAAGGAATCGGGAACGCCGATGCTCAAGTGGGCGATATCGGCGGTGCCGCGCCGCTCTTTCGAATTTTCGAGTTTCAATCATTGGAACTGGTTTCGGGTTCCGATGTTCGGATTGGAATTTTTTCCCCTTCATCTATGTCCGGCAAGATAAAGGAGCGGAAACAGGAACACCCAAACGATGTCCACGAAGTGCCAGTAGAGTCCCACGATTTCTACCGGCATATAGTTGCCGTTGTCGAAGTGCCGGCGTGAAGCCAGCACCGCAAGAATTAATATCAGGAAGATGCCAACGGTCACATGAATCGCGTGCAGGCCGGTCATGGCGTAGTAGAGCCAGAAAAAAATCTGCGCGACTTGCGGGTTTGGACCTTCCCATAGAAATGTCGCTCCCGGCAAAAGGTGGTTGATGTAATCGAGGTAATATTCGTAGGCCTTCACGCCCATGAAAATGATGCCGAAGAGGGCCGTCCCGAGGAGCAGCCAGATGAGATGTTTCCGCCGCTCGAGCTGGGAAGCACGCACCGCCAGCGCCATTAAAGTGCTGCTGAAAAGCAGAATCCCGGTGTTCGCTCCGCCCAGAACCACTTCCGTATGCCGGCTCGCGGCGGCAAAGACTTCGGGATAGAGGAACCGGTTCACCGTGTAGCCGAGAAAGAGCCCGCCAAAGAAGAGAACCTCCGTCGCGAGGAAGATCCACATCCCGAGTTTGGCAGCGGAATGCTGCTGTTCGATGTCGTCGTATTGCTCGGCGACGAGAGCGGACGCTTCCATTTTCACAAAGATGATCGCGGTTCGACCAATCTTTGCGCGGTTACTAAATGGTCTTGCGACCACTTTTGTTCATTCTTCGCCGTCGTAGTAATCGAGCGGTTCCGAGCGAAGGAGACGTCGTTCAGGCGAACGCACGATCCACTTCTTGCTATCGGGGTAGTAGCTGGATTCTCCGAGTGGGTTATCCGCGACGACGAAAATCACGAGATCTTCTCCACCGTTGTTGATCAATTGATGCGCCTCGCCCGGACCAAAAACGAAGGCGTCGCCGGGTTCGATCGGATGTTCTCCTTCGTCGTCACGCGCAAGGCCGTGACCGGAGACGACGTGGTAAAATTCCCACTGCGCCGAATGCGAATGGTAAGGGTAAGGCTTCTGTCCCGGAGCAACCCGTAGGATTTCGACCGCGAAAGGGTGCCGAGCGCGCACGCCCGCCGCCGCGGGGTCCCAGCCCAGAGCTTGGGAAAGATCCTTCCCGGCGCCCCGGAAATCTCCTTTCGGCGAAGTCCACGAATATTCTTCAAGCTCTGCAGTATTGATTTTGCGCATGGTTTCTTGTTTCTGAATCAAACCTGCGCTGCGGTCGAGTATAGAGGTCTGCGCAGGCACAATTCCGAATTGCTCTCGCCGGTTCTTTGCGGGACGTTTTCGAATGTCCAACCTGGTGCGCGGTTCTTCCTTGCTCGCGCTTTGCTCGCTCGTCGCGGTGGCTCTCTTCCTGTCCGGCTGTGCGACCGACATCGCCGGTCCGCCGGATTCTGGAGCCGGCGCCGCTTACGTGCCCGGAGCAGCGACGCCAGCGCCGAACGCGAACAGCGCCGGCTGGTGGTGAGCCGTGGTCACTCGTTAGGCAGGTGCGTTGACAGCAAAAATCGCGAATGCTAGGCTCGCCCCGAGTCGAGCGGAAAACGCCACTCAATCTTCTGCAGACGTTACTAAATACTCAGGTGCTTGTGCTGAATCGCCTCTGGCAGGCGGTCAATGTCTGCTCTGCCCGCCGCGCTTTCACGCTCCTTTACCAAGGCCACGCACAGGTCGTTTCCTCCGATCACGAGAACAACTTTGCCACCCACGACTTCGCGAGCTGGCTTGATTTCTCGCTGAGCGCGCCCGCAGCCGAACACGAGATGGTGACCACGATCTCCTGGAAGATCCGGATCCCACGCGTCATCGTGCTTTTGCTTTTCGACCGGCTGCCGAAGAAGGAAGTGAAATTTACGCGGCACAACGTCTTCGAGCGCGACAACAACACCTGCCAGTATTGTGGCAAGATTTTCGAGCGGACCGAGCTCAACCTCGATCACGTGCTGCCGCGCGATAAAGGTGGCCTGACTACTTGGGAAAACGTCGTCTGCTCCTGCATCCCCTGCAATACGCGCAAGGCCAACCGCCTCCCGCACCAGGCGCACATGCAGTTGATTCGGAAACCGAAGCGGCCGAAGTGGCGCCCGTTCGTTCACGTCACTTTCAGTAGCCAGCAGCACGAGAGCTGGCGGCATTTCGTCGATCTCGCCTACTGGAACGTCGAGCTGAGCGATTAAGGTTCGTCGCGCATCGGATTGACCGCGGAGAGCACGGATGCGAGCACAGGAAAGTTCGTCGCTGATCAGGAAATAACACTCCCGCGCGTGCAGGGTATGACTTCGTAAGCGAACCAAAAATTGATCATTGAAGCGGGACGCACTGCTGCGTTGCAAGGGACAACAACTTTGCTTGGGAGTGATGCATGATAGAGAGGGGGATGCAACCCATGTCCTTGGATCGCGCCAGGAGTGCACCCCATCTCTCCGTTTGCTTCACGATGGTTCAGATTGTCGTCCTCGCCTTCTTCGCCTCCCTGGCTCCTGCCACGCCGCCCGAATTTGTCTTCACCGGCCCACTTAACACGTTTCATGTAGCTCACACCGCGACCTTGCTTCATGACGGTCATGTCTTGGCCTGTGGAGGTGGTATCGACGGTAGGACGGCGGAGCTTTTCGACGCGGAAAGAGGCGTATGGAGCTTAACTGGAAAACTGGTGTCTTTCCGGTCATATCATACCGCGACGTTACTGCCTGATGGTAAGGTCCTGGTCGTTGGTGGATCAGCCCCTGGCGGGGCGCTTAATAGCGCCGAAGTCTATGACCCCGCCACGGGGATCTGGAGTGCAACTGGCCACATGAGCCAGAAGCGCCGCTATCACACAGCCACTTTATTGCTCGACGGAAGGGTGCTTGTGGCCGGCGGCGTGGAGGACGATCTGGGATGGAACTCTGTTGAAATCTACGATCCGGCCAGTGGCCGCTGGAACGCCACCGGAACTCTTCATGTCGGTCGCTTCGGTCATTCGGCGACTTTGTTGCCGGATGGGAGTGTCTCGGTGGCGGGCGGCGCAACCAGTTATCTTTACGATCCTCTCGCGAGCGCAGAAATTTATGATCCCTCGACCGGGACCTGGAGCTTCACCAGCGACCTCGATACCGCCCGAAGTTTACATGCCAGCATCAGTCTCCGTAATGGCAGAGCCATGGTGATTGGTGGCATCGGTCCGAACGGCAGACAGACAGACGCGGTGGAGATTTATGATCCGGTCACCGGTGCCTGGCAGAGAACGGGCAGCCTTTCGGCACCTCGAAGAAGTTTGGCGGTAAGTTTGCTTAGTAATGGCCGCGTGCTCGCAACGGGAGGGGACACCTTTGTTGGTCAAGCTCGGGCCAACGCCGAAGTCTATGGTCCCAAGAGCGGCGTCTGGACCGTGATGCCGAATCTAAATGTGCCGCGCGCCAATCACACGGCCACGTTGCTCAACGACGGCCGTGTGCTCATAAGCGGCGGACTCTTCTCCGGACCCCAATTTGACAGCTGCGAATTGTTTTACTACCCCGGCCGGTCTAGGGAGTAAGGCAGAATGGAAGCCTGCCGTTCCCGCGACCAGGTCCCAGAGCTGAATGCGCGTCCGCTGTAATGGAGGCATACCTAACGAGGTCCTAGTCGCCGCAGCGCGCGGCGCGCGGTCGAGCGCGTTGAGAATCGGCTGCGGATAAACGCCGAACACGAAAATTCCCGCTATTAACAGTGAGATTGCGACTCGGGAGAGTCCGCTCACCTGAATCGGCCGGGCGTCGTGAGGCGCCTCCTGCCAATACATCGCGCGCACCACCTTCAGGTAATAATAAAAGCCACAAGCTACGGTAATCACGCCGATCGCTACCAGCAGCGTTTCGTGATGACGAATGGCTGCATCGAAGATGAAGAACTTGCCGAGAAACCCGGCCGTGAATGGAATCCCGACCAGCGAAAGCATTCCGATCAGCATCGCCCCGGCGAGAAAGGGCGAGCGTTTCGCCAGCCCTGCGTAATCCTCGATTTCTTCGCCACTGTGATTCGCGACCAGGATCATGACTGCGAACGAAAGCAGCGTCATCAGCAGGTAAGCTACGAGATAATAACTGACTGCGACTCCAGAAAGCGCGACCACGCCCATGAGCAAATACCCGGCGTGGGCGATGCTCGAGTAGCCGAGCAGTCGCTTCAGATTCGTTTGCGGCAGCGCGGCGAAATTTCCGTAAATCAACGTCAGCGCCGCCATCCCGATGAGCAACCGGCTCACTTCGGGCAAAATCAAAAACGGCACCAGCACGCGCAGCAGGACAACAAAACCGGCGGCCTTCGAGCCAACGGAAAGAAACGCGGTCACCGGCGTCGGCGCGCCTTGGTAAACATCGGGCACCCAGATCTGAAAGGGCACCGCCGCGATCTTGAAGCCGAGCGCGACCAGCACAAGCGCGATCCCGAACAACATCGGCACGTGATCGATATCCTGCGTGGCCAGGATGGTGCCGATCCGGTCCAGATTCGTCTCCCCCGTCATGCCGAAAATCCAGGTGATCCCGTAAACTAAGAACCCGGTCGAGAGCGCGCTCAGGATCAGGTATTTTATCCCGGCTTCGAGCGCCGCAGGTCGGCGTCGCGTGAAAGCCACGAGCACATAAAAAGAGATCGTGACCAACTCGAGCGAGACAAAGATCATCACGAAATCAATCGCCGACACCATCCACATGAGGCCGGCGCAGGTGAAAATGGGAAGCGTGAAAAACTCGCCGAGTCCCGCCTGCGGATTCGTGCCCGGCACGCCCAGCCGCACGGTGGGCGCATAATCGATCGCCATCACGAGCACAAAGATTGTGGTCACCAGCGCAAAGCGCTTGAAGAAGATGGCGAGCGGGTCGGCCGTGTAGAAACTCCAGAAGCCAGTCGCGGAGAACGGCGGCGCGGGCGCCAGGAAAAAGCTCGCCACGAGCACGACCGCAAGCCCGGAGATCCCCGCGATTGCGAAGACTCGCTTGTCCGTTCTCTCCGCGAACGCTTCCGCCAGGAGCAGAATCAAGCCCCACACAAGAACGGCGATTTCGAGCGCGGGCGTTGGGATCATCGAGAAGTCTCCGCAACCGCCGATGGGGAAAACGTCGGACGCAGTACGCGCAACGCCGTGTTCGGAAAAAAGCCAACGATCAGCGTGGCGGCGATCAGAAGAAGCGCCGGGATCCGAAGGGTTCCGGCGAGATCAGGGAAAGATCTGTAGCGTTCGTTAGGCTCTCCCATGAAAATGGCACGGTAAGCTCGCAGCAGGTAAACGGCAGAAATCACGACACCCCAGAGCGCGAGCGCCGTGGCAACCTGGAAAAAGTGAAAGCTCCCGAGATCCGCTCCGACCCGAAACGCGCCAAAGAAGATCATCACTTCCGCGGCAAAGTTCGCGAAGCCCGGAAGTCCAATCGCCGCAAAAGTCGCCACCCCGAAAGCAAAACCGAGGAACGGCGCAGTTTTCGCAAGTCCGCCAAGTTCGCTGAAGACCAGCGTGCCGGTCCGGCGCCGAATTTCCCCGGCAAAAGCGAAGAGCAGCGCGATCGAAATGCCGTGCGCAAACATGAGCAGCGCCGCACCATTCAATCCGATGACGTTCGCGCTCGCAATGCCGAGAAAGATGTAGCCCATGTGCATGACGCTCGAGTAACCGAGCATCCAATCGAGCCGCTTCTGCGCGATCGTGACGAGGCCGATGTAGATGATATTGCCGATCAGAAGCGCCAAGAGCAGCCAACTCCAATGTCGCGCTCCTTCAGGCAGCATCGGCATCGCGATTCGGAGCAAGCCGTAGAGTCCAAATTTTTTCAGAACTCCCGCGTGCAGCATCGCCACCGGCGCGGGCGCGGAGGCGTAGGCTTCCGGCGCCCAATTATGAAACGGGAAGAGCGAAATCAGCACACCGAACCCGATCAGGAGCAGAAGGAAAATCGTGTGCTGCGCTCCCAGCGCAATCCCGCCGGCGGTGGCAACGGATTGCAGCGCGCGGATATCGAGAGAGCGCGCCGCAGCCGGCACGCTGCGATAGAGGAGAATCAATCCCACGAGCAAAATGAAGCTCCCGAGTGCGAGGTAAATCGTCACCTTCCAGGCTGCCGCGAAGCGATCGCCGCTGCCCCAGATTCCGATGAGCAGGAACGTCGGGATGAGCGCGAGCTCGTGAAAGGAATAGAAGAAAAACAGGTCGAGCGAAGCGAATGCTCCAATCGCGCCGCTCGCCAGCAGCAGTAGACAGACGTAAAAAAGTCGCTCGTTCGGCGCGGTCGCGCTCGGAACTGGTCGCGCGTCGGGGGGTTCTTTCGAAAGGCTTTCCTTCCGTAAGTTCAGGTTCGGCGGGGTGAACCAGACCGCGCACAGGAGCACGAGCGCCGCGAGCACGAGCATGATCAGGCTGAGCCCATCCGCGCCTAACGAAAAGTGCAATCCCCAGCTCTCGCTCAGCGTCCACGAGGTAACGAATTGGAAACCAGCGGATGCCGTGTCGTAACTAAAGAGGGCGAGAAAAGCGGCCAGCGCAGTCGCGGCCGCACCGG
Organism: Chthoniobacterales bacterium; assembly: GCA_025929155.1. Lineage (GTDB taxonomy): Bacteria > Verrucomicrobiota > Verrucomicrobiia > Chthoniobacterales > UBA10450 > Palsa-1392. The sequence continues at coordinate 37,079 of JAICMR010000014.1, forward strand.
CCAGCGCCGTGACCCGCGCGGGCGCGCCGAACAGAATGATGAGGACCGTCACGAGCGGCGCGAAAACGATGAAGAGCAGCATCAGTGGAAAACCGTGAAGTAGATGAGACCGATGATGCCAAGGCCAAACAAAAACGCGTAAGCCTGCAGATTTCCGACTTGCAATAGTCGCAGGAGAAAACCGCCGCCAAAGGCGCCGCCGCTCAATCCCCTAACGAACATGCCGTCCAGCACCCAGCGATCGATAAAACCGGAAAGCCACGCGAGCGCGCCTTGCGTCACTCGGATCAGGAAGGCGTAAAGGTCGTCAATGTAATGACG
>JAICMR010000104.1 GCA_025929155.1 Chthoniobacterales bacterium
CTGCGCGCCGTATGCGAAAGCCTGCACCATCTTGCCGCTGGCGATCTTCCCTGCCGGCACCACTACGGCGCAGCCGATCCCGGCGCGCGCGGCGTAGGCCGCCGCGGATGCGGAAGTGTTGCCGGTAGAGGCGCAAATCAGTGTCTTCGCCCCGCGCTCGACCGCTTTCGACACCGCGACCGTCATCCCGCGATCCTTAAAGGAGCCGGTCGGATTCAGGCCTTCGTATTTGATGAAGACCTCGCAGCCGCGCCCCACCTCATCGCTCAGGAGGGCAGAGAAAAGGAGCGGCGTGCCGCCCTCGCCTAACGAGATGATTGGGGTGGCATCCGTCACGGGCAGGTGATCGCGATAACGGGCGATTACTCCTCGGCTGGGTCGACTGGTACTTTGCTGCTTGGTCGTTGCGGCGGCATCCACGGCCAACGACGTGGACGCTTCCGGCGGCCGCGTCAACTGGCGCGATGTGCCGCGGGAAGCTCAGAATTCGGTGCCGGTTTCTGTGGACGGTCGCGCGAAATCAGCCGCGCGTCTGTTGCATTGCCTGTTCGACGATAAATGCCGCAAGCTCCTGGGTGGCATCATCGAGCGCGCGATTTGCCGCTTTCAAACGCGCTGTTTCATGCGTCGCCAGAGCGGCTCGCACGTCCGCCGCTTTCGACTCAATCCGCGCACGCTCGCCGGCCGCAAAGTCGTCGGCCAGCTGCGCGAACGCCTGCTCCACCGCCCGGAGCATTTCCTCCGACTTCAGTCGCGTCTCCGTCCAGACTCGTTCGCTCATGTCCTCGAAGGCGTGCTCGAGCGAATCGGCAATCATGGCTTCGACCGCTTCGTCGGAGACATCGACCGCACTTGTCAGAGAAAGAATCTTTTCCGCGCCAGTCTGCGTGTCGCGCGCCAGGACCTGGAGGATTCCATCGGCATCAATGGCAAATTGCACGCCAACCCGCGCGACTCCTTTGGGCGCCGGCGGAAATCCCAGTTCGAATTCGCCTAACGACCAGTTGTCTGCTGCGAGCTCCCGTTCCCCTTGCAGCACCTTGATTTTCATGGCGCGCTGCTGGTTTACCGCGGTCGTGAACATCTCGCCGGCCTTGATCGGAATCGTCGAGTTGCGCGGGATGATGACATTCATGAGGCCGCCGAAAGTCTCGATGCCTAACGACAAAGGCGTGACGTCGAGGAGCACAACGTCGCGGATCGCGCCGGAAAGGATCCCCGCCTGGATGGTTGCGCCGAGCGCGACCGCTTCATCCGGGTTTTGCGACGTATTCGGGTCGCGCCCGAACAGCTCCGCAACGAACTGCCTAACGAGAGGCATGCGCGTCATTCCGCCGACGAGGATCACCTCGTCCAGATCCGACGCAGTTAATTTTGCGTCTGCCAGCGCGCGCAGGCAATGGGCGCGAGTGCGCTGGATGATGGGCTGAGCCAGCCCCTCGAGTTCGATGCGCTTCAGGCCGTAGGTAAAGTTTTTTCCCTCCACGAAGGGCGCGTCGATCCGCACGAAATCCTCGCTGGAAAGCCGATGTTTTGCCTCGGTCACCAGCTCGCGCTTCTGCCAGTTTGCGAGTGGCAACTGGCACTCCGAGACCAGTGCGGCGTCAATGTCGTCACCGCCGAGATGGGTGTTCCCGCTCGTCGCGAGGACTTGAAAAACTCCGTCGTTCAGTTCGAGAATGGAGATGTCAAACGTGCCGCCGCCGAGGTCGTAAACCGCGATCTTCGCTTTCGACTTCAACTTATCGAGACCGTAGGCGAGCGCGGCGGCTGTCGGTTCGTTAATGATTCGTTCGACGATAAAACCGGCGGCTTCCCCGGCCGCTTTGGTCGCGTTGCGTTGCGCGTCGTTGAAGTAAGCGGGCACGGTGATGACGGCGCGTGAAACCGTTCGCTCGAGTGCCGCTTCCGCGTCGCGTTTTAATTTCGCCAAAATTGCCGTGGCGATTTCTTCCGGCGCGAGTTGTCGTTCGCGCACCTGGATGCGGAGTGGCTGGCGCGCCTGCCTAACGATGTGGTAGTCGGCGCGGGTTTCTTCTGCCGCCAGATCGTCTCCGCGCAGGCCGATCAGGCGCTTCGCCGAATAAACCGTCGCTGCCGGGTCCAGAACGCGCATCCGGTTCGCCACCGCGCCGACCACCGTTTCGCCGGTTTCGGGAAAGTAAACGACCGACGCGGTCAGGCGATGGCCATTCCCATCCGCGAGCAGGATCGGGAAACCCGCTTCCATGACGCCGATGAGCGAGTTGGTCGTGCCGAGGTCGATGCCAACAATCTCGTCACTCATTGACGCACTATAAGCCTAGGCGCGGCGCAGAGACGAGAGGCCGCGCTGCTTTTCGTTAGGCGCGTCAGGCTCGCCGGACGAGTGCGATGATCGCGAAAATGACCGCGAGGATGACAAGAATGTGAATGGCCGCGCCGAGGATGTGGAAGCCGAGCCAGCCGATCAGCCAGAGAACCAACAGGATAATTGCAATTGTCCAGAGCATACTGATCCATCGCAGCCGCGCGCGATTCTGGTCGCAAGGAAATGCCTTGTGCCGCGGGCAATTCCCGTTGGAAAACGCGCGTTTTCGGCAACTGTGTCGCTGCTTGAAACTGCCGTTCAGTCTTTTCCTGGCGCTGCGTTACCTGAAACCGAAGCGCACTTTCATCTCGATCATCACACTCGTCTCCATCCTTGGTGTCACGCTTGGAGTGACGGTGCTCATCCTGGTGATCGCGGTGATGACCGGCTTCGACCGCGAGTTGCGCCAAAAGGTCATCGACTTCGACGCGCACATTCTCGTAACGACCGACGGGATCATGCAGAACTGGCGGCCGCTTTCGGAGAAAATTCGGAGGACTCCCGGCGTGGTTGCGGTCGCACCCTATATCCAGGGTCCGGTGATCGTGGAATTCCAGAACCGCCGGCTCGCGCCGATGATCCGGGGGATTCAGCCTAACGAGGAGGAAAAGGTTATCCCGCTGGCGAAATTCATCAAGCTGGGAAAGCTCGACCTGGATGGAGAATCGACGGTCATGGGAATCGAGCTGGCACGAAAACTTGGTGTGACGGTCGGCGACACCGTGACGGTTTATTCCCCCGGGAACCTTGGGGAAGTGCTCGATAAACTGAAATCGCTCGAGCAGAAAAAGGGGGCGGAACAACAGGCGGCGGTCGATGACCTGAAGCAGGTCGTGCTCCCGAAGGAGCTGAAAGTGACCGGACTTTTCGAGACTGGTCAATACCTGCACGACTCCGAGTTTTTGCTCGTGCCGATCTACATCGGGCAGGAACTTTACGGGCTGGGGGACGCGCTCCACGGCCTCACCGTCCGCACGGTTGACCCTTACGATGTTGCCCACGTGAAGCAGGAAATCATGAAGTTCCTGCCGCCGGATGAATACGCCCAAACCTGGATCGAGTTGAACAAACAATACTTTGATGCCGTCCGACTCGAACGCACGGTGATGACTTTCCTCCTCTTTTTCATCGTGATCGTGGCCGCGTTCGGAATCATGAACACGCTCATCACCGTGACGGTGCAGAAGCGGCGCGAGATCGGCATCATGAAAGCCGTCGGAGCCACGATCTGGCAGATCATTGGCGTCTTCTTTTTTCAAGGGATCGTGGTCGGCATTTTCGGGACGCTCTCCGGGCTCGCGCTCGGCATGACGCTAATCCGTTTTCGAAATGAATTCAGCCAATGGTTATCGGCCACTTTCCATATCGAGATTTTCCCTCGCGAAGTTTATCAATTCTCGCAAATCCCGGCGGATGTCGTGCCGGGCGATGTTTTGAAAATCTGTGTGGCGGCTTTCGTTATTTGCTCACTCGCGGCTCTCATCCCGGCCTATTTCGCGGCCCGGGTCGATCCGGTGAAAGCATTGCGCTACGAATAGAATGAAGGGGAAAAATCGAGACGCCTGGGTCAAAGCAGCGATTGCGCTGGGCGCGCTGCTCGTCGGTCTTGCCTTTGGTCATTGGAGTGCCGGGCCTGACCAGGAAGCGGCCAAACCAATCGTGGCCGCGTCGAGCGCTTCGGGGGATGAATCTAGCCTAACGACCAAAGCTCTCCCTCCACTGTCCGAGCGCGCCACGACGGAAAACTCTGGCAAACAGAAGTCTCCCCGGCCGGATGCGCTCGCTCGGATTCTGAGGGAACGCAACAGCATCGATCGCCTGCGCGACATCACGAGCTTTGTCGATCGGCTCTCGCAGCAGGATTTCGCCGCCGCAATGCTCGCGGCAAAACAGTTGCCCTCCGGTGCCGATCGCGACCTGGCGATGCGCCTGCTCGCGGTCCGCTGGGCCGAAGTCGATCCCGACGACGCGCTCGCCTTTGCCGCGGAACATCGCGGTTTCGATCAGGTCACCGGGGAGGTCTTCCAGCAACTTGCCACCAGGGATCTGCAAGGCGCGCTGGCTCGTGCGGAAGGGATCACCGATCCGGCTCTGCATTATCAGGCAATGCGCGGCGCGCTCAGCGTGATGGCGTTGGATGATCCGGCGGGCGCATTGAAGGTGGCGTCATCGGTCCCGAAAATTGCACACACCGAATCGCTCACCCAGACGCTTTACCGGCAATGGTCTGAGACCGATCCCGCGGCGGCAGCCGCTACGGCAGCGCAAGACACATCCGACGACGGCTGGCGTTCGCCGCTCAGCCAAGTGCTCCGAACCTGGGCGTCGCAGGATCCGGAAGCCGCGCTGGGTTTTGCGATGGCGATGAGCGACTCGCAGAGTCAGACGCGTTCCGTCAGCGACATCGTTAGGCGCTGGAGCGGGCAGGACGCAAGCGCTGCAGCGGCCTGGATCAATTCAATTCCGCCAGGAGGGGTGCGGGACGCCGCGGCCTCAGCGCTCGCTTCAACGGTCGCTTCCTCCGATGTGGCGACTGCGGTCGGCTGGGCACAAAGCATCGGAGATGCGAACGCCCGAACGACAGCCCTCGAGCGTGTGAGCCGACGCGTGCTCTGGCAGAATCCAAAAGAAGGAGTGGCGAGCCTGCAACGAGCCGGCGTGCCTCGGTCCATTTTGCAAAGTTTGCCTCCTCCGCAGCCCGGGCGCTAAATTGTCCGGAGCGGAAATGCAGCGCGGTCTCGCGCGCGTGATTTACACCTTCTTCGCCGCAGCGCGGCTGGGGAGAGGCGCTTCGGATTTGGCCGGGTTTCCCTTCCGAAGGATCAGCGGGTTGCTTCTGGTTGATCCGTGGGCGAAAGCCACAGCCCCTTCGCAGACCTTGGCGCAGACGAGAGCGACGGCGGCGAAAGGCAAGGTCAGCAGCCAGAAGGCCGAGACGCCGGCGATAAGAAACGGCTCAGCCACGATCGACTTCCAATCGGTGCCGTGAGAATCCAACGCGGAATGTGAGTAGGTGGTGGTCATGGTGTTTGTTGTAGTTGCCATAGTTTTCAGCAGGTCCCATGCCCCGAGCACTCTTCCTTTTAGATATTATCTTCGGATTGATAGCGCCTGCGCATGCTCTTCCAGCTGAGGTATTTCCGGGGGAGATGACCGCGAATCTAAAATCCGTGCCAAGTTTGGTCCGAAAATCGCCCTCCACATCAAACTGCCAGCGCTCGTATTTGGCTTTTCGCGCCCCGCGGAAATCCGTTCTTTGCTTGCAAAGTCCCGGCGCAGCGAGTCATTTCAGGAATGCGTCGAGCGGCTATCATCAGCCTGATTGTAGGAATGGCGCTGGGATGTGTCGCGGGCGCGATCATCCAGAGCCGCCAGGGCGACCCCTCCCTTTCCGAGAAGCCTTACGTAGTGAGCGTCAACCAGCGGACCGGAAAGCCGCAACTGCACGTTAAAGGCAAGCCCGAGTTGGAGTAGGACCCCAGCAGCGCCACCTCAGCAGTTTTCGAAAGTGTCGATCAAGGCGTTCATCTTCGATCTCGACGGCACCCTCGTTGACTCGAACGAGCTTCATGTTGCCGCCTGGGAGCGGGCCTTTCGGCATTTCGGCAAACGCTTTTCCGACCAGCAACTGCGCCGGCAGATTGGGAAAGGCTCCGACCAATATTTGCCGGAATTTCTCAGTCCCGACGAAATCGAACGTTTCGGAAAAGACCTCGACGCTTATCGCTCGGAAATTTTCCAGCGCGATTATCTTCCGCAGGTTCGGCCATTCTCAAAAGTGCGGGAGCTTTTTGAATCCATCTGCCGCACCGACTCGCCGATCGTGCTCGCGACTTCCGGTAAGAAGTCAGAGACGAGTTACTACACAAAATTACTCAACATCGACGACCTGATTACTGGACAAACCACCGCCGACGACGCGCCGAAGTCCAAACCACATCCCGACATTTTCGAGTCCGCCCTCGCGCAGCTCGACGACATCCCGCCTAACGAAAGCCTGGTCATCGGGGACACCCGCTTCGACATGAGAGCGGGGCGCGCAGCCGGTTGCCCGGTCGCAGGCATGCTTTGCGGGGGCGTTTCTTCGGAAGCCAGTCTGCGCGCCGCGGGAGCGATCGCAGTCTATCGCGACCCGGCCGATCTGCTTGCGCACTCCGAAGAGTTATTCTTGTTAGGCTCGTAGTTGAAACAGATCCTGTTTCAGCACACGAGGCGCACAGCATGATCGAATGATAACTCTTCAGTCGTAGGAATGTCAGCGATTGATCTTCTGCAATGGCCGGCCATGGTGGTCACCGTTCTATCCGCCTGGTTTGTCGCCTCACAAAAGGCGCATCGACGAAACTGGGGTTTCTGGCTCTTTCTTGCCAGCAACACACTCTGGATCGTCTGGGGCTGGCATGATGAGGCCTACGCGCTCATTACTCTGCAGGTGATTCTGGCGATAACAAACATTAGGGGAGTGGCGAAAAACGACCCCGAACAAGAGAGCCGAAGGAACCATTGCTAGTTTTCTTTCCCTTCTTGCAAACCCGGTGCGGTCGCCGTATTTGCCGTCGTGAAATTCTCTACTCGCTGGTTTATTTCGGCGACGCTTGTCGCCGCTTTTTCCTCCTCTGCTCTCCAGACTCTCCAAGCTCGTGCTGAAGAAAAGGCCGATCAAAGCGAAAGCAAACAGAAGGATGAGGAGAACGAGCCAAAGCTGGTCGTGACCGAACACACGGCCACGATCAACGGCAAAGCGATAAAGTACAAGGCGACCGCAGGCTTCATCGTCCTGAAGGATTACTCACCCAAACCGGACAAAGACAAGGATCAGATAGTTGAAAACTGGCAGGCCGACGATCACAAGGACAAGGAGAAGGAAAAGGACAAAGACAGGAAGAAGGACGAAAATAAGGATAAGCCCAAGCCGCTCGCGAAAATTTTCTTTATTGCCTACACCCGCGGCGACGCTGGCGATCCCGCCAAGAGACCCATCACTTACTGCTTCAACGGCGGCCCGGGTTCCGCCTCGGTCTGGCTGCACATGGGCGCGCTCGGGCCGCGCCGCGCCGTGCTGACAGAAGCCGGCGAAGCGCTTCCCCCGCCCTATCGCCTTCAGGACAACAACTATTCATGGCTGGATCAGACGGACCTGGTCTTCATCGATCCTGTCTCGACCGGGTATAGCCGGCCCGAGGACGACGTCGATGCCAAGAAATTCCATGGCTACAAGGAGGACATCGAAAGCGTGGGCGAGTTTATTCGCCTTTATACGACCAAATTCGAACGCTGGACATCGCCGAAGTTTATCGCCGGCGAAAGCTACGGCACGACCCGCGCTGCTGGGTTGAGCGACTTTCTGCAGGATCGCTACGGCATGTATATGAATGGCATCGTCCTGGTCTCGAGCGTGCTCAACTTCGAAACCCTGGACTTCGCTCCGGGCAACGACGTTCCCTACTCACTCTATCTGCCTTCCTACGCTTCGGCGGCCTGGTATCATAAGAAAATCGCGCCGGACCTGCAAAAGGAGACCTTGCCGGAAGTGCTGAAGCAGGCGGAAGACTTCGCGTCGCACGATTATCTGCTGGCGCTCTTCCAAGGCGACTCCATCAGTCAGGAGACAAGGAAGCAGATTGCGGAAAAGCTTTCGCGCTTCATCGGGTTGCCGGCTGATTACATCAGCCAACTCAACCTACGAATTCCATCGCGAATCTTTTTCACTCACTTGCTGATGGACCGGAACCTCCAGATCGGTCGTTATGACAGTCGCTTTACCGGCCTTCGTTATCGGCCAGGGACGGATCAGCCGGATTTCGACCCGAGCGATGAAGCCGTGAACGGCCCCTTTACCGCAACCTTCAATGATTACGTCAGGCGGGAACTACATTTCGAAAGCGAGCTGCCTTACGAGACGATCACAAACGTCAGGCCATGGAAAAACGCCGAGAATCGCTACCTGAATGTCGCGGAGGATCTACGCAAGGCGATGACACGGAATCCGTATCTGAAGGTCTGGGTTTGTTGCGGACGTTACGACCTGGCAACGCCTTACTTTGCCGCGGAGCACACGGTAAACCAGATGCAACTCGCTCCCTCGATTCGAAAGAACATCCACCTGACCTACTACGATAGTGGACACATGCTCTACGTCTACCAGCCGTCACTCCAGAAATTTAAGGAGGACTTTAGTGACTTCCTGAAAGACGCGATCATGCCGCCGACCGCCGCTGTTCCTTCTACCCAGCCTTAGGTCGCGATCAGAGGGGATTCGCAGGCGGTCTCAGAACAACCCGCTTCGCACCCAGGCTGCGCCTGCGGCGCATCCAGAAACTTCCGCCTTCCAGCCTCTCGCAGCAGGGAAAGGCCGATCTCAAATCGGCGCGGTGTGCGGCCAGCAGGTAGCCGGTATTCACCAGGACTTCGAAGTCAACGTTCCCGCTAAGGAAGGCTTGAAGGAGATACTGCGCCGTCCAGAACCGACGCCGCCGCAGGATCCATTCTTCGGGATAATCGAACGGCAGAAAGATGTCCTGAAGCTGGATGATCACACCGGTTTTTAAGCGCGGCAGGATTTCCAGAAAGAAGCGATTCACCGTGCCACAAGGCTTGATAACATGCGAAAGCCTGACGGAAAGTATGTCCCCGTGTTCCAGTTCCAGGATTCTAGCAGTATCAAAAGTAGCGAAGTCTTGCTGGACTAGCTCATCTGGAGCGCCCTTGGGATCCAGCAGGAATTTTTCCGGCTGCGGTTCGACGCAGACCAGCCAACCTCTCCTGTTTGTTCGCATCGCCTTGCGCAAAATCAGGGTGGAGTGCCCTCCGCCGATCTCAATGACGCGTTGCGGAACAAGGGCGCGAACCATGCAATAAGCGATGGCTGCGTCCAGCCCGCCATAGCGCCCGTTGTCGAGGAAAGACCTATCTCCCGCCTTGGAATGACTCGTGGGCGTCTGCGCCAGCTCTTTCCGGTAATTGGGGAAGATATCCTGAACAAAATGGCGCTGACTCGTGGGATTTAGATCAAGACCGGCAAGCTCCTGCGGTTCTGTCCAGGCCTTGCCGGCTAATTTGCGGGTATCCCATCCCGGTTCGTCGTCGCCCACCCGCATGACGTGCAAGCCACTCTCTTCAAGCGCAGCGAAAAGTTTGGCAAATCCGGGCTGGTCCAGCCGGGGCTTAATCAAGCCGCTGATGAATGTGGCAAGCTCCGCGGGTTCCACCTCTTCCGCACCGAGACGACCAGTGACCTCCGCGAGGAGCGATTCGGTTGCGATCTCGCTTCGAGAGACGCGGATGCTGGCAATTTCACGGCGTGGCTCTTCAGTGCTATAGAGCCGGAAATCGTAGTGCCGTCCGCTTCGGATCCAGGGTATCTTCGCGCGGCCTTTGCTTCCCTGGCTAACCAGTTTCTCTGGTCCGCCATTATCTGACACAATGACTTCCGCAGGCGCCGGCGGGTTTGTTTGCCAATGAAGGAGCGTTGGACTAGTTCCCGGGGGCAAAGGATTTGGCGACGCCGTGATCTGACCCTCGGAAAGTGTTTCGTTCATCTGAGACGCCTACGCACATAAAGCGGGAACGAACCGCGTCAAACGTGGAGCGACCGATCTGTGGACGTGGCTTCCCGGCCGGCTTGGTCGGATGGCTTCCTCCCTGATTCGCCTGCGGCTCGAATAAGCGCAGGTGAGCCGGTTCCTCAATTCTCGGACACGCCTCTGTGTGCAGTTTGAATTTTGGCTGTGCCGAGTTCGCCGTGCATGCTCAGCCGAATGTTTCACACCCGAACAAGACTCGCGATCAAAACCAATGCGTTTCCGCTTCGACCCCGCTGCGAACAGCCACTCGTGATTTTCCGTCTTGGAGATTTTAGCGCTCCCGAGAGGTCCGGCGAAGCGCGGATTTCCGAATCATCGTCGGGGCAGCGGTCAAGCCTACGCGGTTCCGTCAAACCTGGAGAAGGCCTGAATAACAAACCAAGGAGATCGACTAACAACACAATGAAAAGATTCACCACGCTAGTAATCAGCTGTTCCCTGGCGCTTGTCACCGGCGCGATGGCGCAGCAGGACGGAGCGCAACAGCCGACTCCGAACAAGAAAGAAAAGCAGCACGAGCGAGCCCAGGCGCGCAAAGAGCGGCAGGAAAACCGAGCCGTGCCCATGAATGCCAACGAGAACCGTCACAAGGCCCGTGCGCCTATGAACGCTGAGCACGAGAAGGCTCCGGGTGCGGCGAACAGGCAGGCCGATCAACGCCCGGCTAGGCATAGGGCCCAGACAGCCGCCACGGAAAGGGACGAGAATAACGCCGCGCCCTCTTCGACCGAAAAATCCAAAGCTCGAGCGAATGCCCATGCCGAGACCAATGCCGCTAATACGCCGGTTAACCGTCGGACAGCTAATCAGCAGAAGGCCAACCAGCAGACAACCGAGCAACAGAGGGCTAGCCAGCAGACCGCTAATCAGCCGAAAGCGAACAAGGGCAAAAAAACAAAGAAGCCCGACGCTCAGGTGGTCAGGCAGATTAAGGAAAAGCATGCAAATTTCCATGCCCAGGCCCGGCCGCAGCAAGTCCCCAGTGTCACGTTCAGGCAAGACTATCGGATCTCTAACAGCCAGAACTGGCAGGGCGAACGCTACGCCGCCTTTCGTAACTACCGCCCGGAACGGCACGATGCGCATTGGTATCGCTCCCGCTATGATCGCATCGTATTGATCGGCGGCGGATATTATTACTGGAACGCGGGCTATTGGTATCCCGCCTGGGGTTACGATCCTGCTCAAGCCTACTATGCCTACAACGGCCCGATCTACACCGGCACTGTTGCCGAACCACCTGACCGCGTGATCGCAGACGTCCAGGCGACCTTGCAGGATATGGGTTACTATAAAGGCGAAGTAGACGGCTTGCTTGGACCGCTAACCCGCGAAGCGCTTACGGAGTATCAATCGGACAACGGCCTCTACACGACCGCCGCAATCGACCAGCCTACACTGGACTCGCTTGGGATGGGAGCTTAGTAAAGCTAACGAAAGACGCAGGAAGGCCGCCGGAGTTCGCTCCGGCGGCCGTTCCTTTTTCTGACTATACGGGTTCGGTTCGATGTCTATTGCGCTAAGCCAAAATCTGCGGCTTCCATCCTTCCTTCCTTAGGCCCACGACACTTAGATAATCGGTCATCCGCTCTTCGCGGGTGGTGCGCTCGCATCCCCGGACAGAGGCAGATGCCTTTAGTACCCTTTCTCATGGGCTTCTTTTAAACAAGTCGCCGACCGTGGCGGCGAAAGTACGACTGGGATCAACGCCGCAAAAGCGCGGATGGCATGATGGAAATGGGAAAAAGGCCAGCTTAGGCTCGCTTTTTCTTCAACGCCAACTCGCGCCGTAGTCCCTACTCCTTATACCCAACAAGGTGTGGGCGCCAGGCTCTGACTGAAAGCCGTAGATCCGCCAATACTGATCCCACGCCTCCGAGTAGCTACTCTCAACCGTTTCCCAAGCGAAAGGGAGTTTCTCGCTCAATGGAGAAAGCGTACGAGGACGAGCGCTCTAACCCTGCGCACGAGCGAGATTGTTTTGGGCAGCAGTCGATCCAGAACTGCCTGTCGTTGCTTCATTTAACGACCACTACCAAAGAGCATCACATGCACCGTCTTCAGTGCTATCATCGCGTCGAGCTTCAGTGAATAGCGCCGGATGTAATAGAGATCGAATTTCAGCTTCTCAACGGCGTCGCGGTCGCTCTCGCCGTAGGGATAGTTCACCTGCGCCCAGCCGGTGATCCCCGGCTTAACGAGATGACGGAAGTGATAGAAAGGGATTAAACGCTCATAGCGTTCCGCGCAGCGGGTCCACTCCGCGCGCGGCCCGATGAGACTCATCTCGCCCGAAAAAACATTCCAGAGCTGCGGCAGTTCATCGAGTCGCAGCTTGCGCAGCCAGTAGCCGACGTGCGTAATGCGCGGGTCATTCTTCCGCGTGTAGATGTCGTCGTCGGCTGACCCTTCCCTCGTCGACATCGTGCGCAGTTTATAGAGGCGAAAATCGTGCCCGCCGCGCCCCACCCGTGGCTGATAGTAAAAAACCGGCCGGCCGCTCTCAAGCCAGATCAGCGCCGCACAAAGTATAAAGACGGGTGCGAAAAGGATCATGCCAAAGATCGAAGCAATCAGGTCGCAGAGCCGCTTAAGA
>JAICMR010000032.1 GCA_025929155.1 Chthoniobacterales bacterium
TCTCGACTCGAGCCGGTGCCGTATTCGCTGCCGGTAATGATAACCAGCCGCGTCTCGGTTTCGGCGTATTTCTCGGCTGCCTCGAAAATCGACATCTGCTCGCCGCTCGGCTGATGCACAGTGACGCCACCTTCGACACCTGGCACCATCAGGTTCTTGATCCGCACGTTCGCGAACGTCCCGCGCGTCATCACGAGGTCGTTCCCGCGCCGGCTGCCGTAGCTGTTGAAATCGGCCGGCTTGATCCCGCGCGACTGCAGGTATTTCCCCGCGGGCGAATCAGCTTTGATCGCGCCCGCCGGCGAGATGTGGTCGGTCGTGACGGAGTCGCCGAAAATCCCTAACGGTCGCGCGTCCAGAATATCTTCCATCTTCCCGACTTCCATCGTGAAGCCGGCGAAAAACGGCGGATCGTGGATGTAATCACTCTCTTCGTCCCATTGGTAAACGTCACCCGTGCTCGAGGAAATTTCGTTCCATTTCGGATTCTGATCCGCGAAGTCGCGATACAGTTTGCGGAAAATTTCGGGCTTAAGGGCGGAGCGCATGGCATCGCGGATTTCGCCTAACGATGGCCAAAGTTCGCGCAGATAGACGTCCCGGCCCTCCTTGTCCTTTCCGAGCGGATCCTTCGCAAGGTCAAGGTTGATTCGGCCCGCGAGCGCGAAGGCGACGACGAGCGGCGGCGACATGAGGAAGTTTGCCTTGATGTTCTGGTGCACGCGCGCCTCGAAATTCCGGTTTCCGGAAAGAACGGAGGCGCCGATCAGGTCGTAGTCGTTAATCGCTTCTTCGATCTTCGGATGAAGCGGTCCGGAGTTGCCGATGCAGGTGGTGCAGCCGAAGCCAACGATGTTGAACCCGAGCTGGTCGAGGTAACTCTGCAATCCGGTTTTCTCGAGGTAATCGGAGACAACGCGCGAGCCCGGCGCAAGCGAAGTCTTGACGGATGGGTCGATCGTGAGGCCGCGCTCGACCGCTTTTTTTGCGAGTAATCCGGCGGCCAGCATGACGCTCGGGTTGCTCGTGTTTGTGCAGCTGGTGATCGCCGCGATCAGGACACTGCCGTGACCGATCCGGCTATGGCCATGTTGAAAGACCCGAGCGCTTTCCGACTCAATCTCTTCCGCGGTATCGGGCGTCGGCCGGTTGCTCACCATCTCGATTTTGTTCAATTGATCGCCGGGCTCGATCCCTTGCTCGACGCGATCGGTCGAAACCATTTTTTCGGTCTCGACGCGAGTGCCGTTTAGATCAACGGGATGGAGATCGCCAAGGTCGAGACCGGATTTGCCGTAGCCGCCTTCGGTGATGGGTTTCTCGAGCAGCGCGCGGAAAGCGTGCCCGAGCTCCGGCAGGTTGATGCGATCCTGCGGACGTTTCGGCCCGGCGACGCTTGGCTGCACGTCGGCCAGATCCAGCTCGAGATCGACGCTGTAATCGATCTCGCCGCGCTTTGGCATTCCAAACATTTTTTGGGCGCGGAAATAATTCTCGAACGCGGCACACTGCTCATCGGTCCGGCCGGTCGCGCGCAGGTAATTGACCGACTCGGCATCGACCGGGAAGTAACCCATGGTCGCGCCATACTCGGGCGACATGTTGCCGATCGTCGCCCGATCGGGGAGCGGCAATTTGCTGGCGCCTTCGCCGTAGAACTCCACGAACTTCCCGACCACCTTTTCCGCGCGTAACATTTGTGTAACGTGCAGCGCCAGGTCAGTCGCGGTGACGCCCTCGCCTAACGATCCGGTCATATGCACGCCGACGACTTCCGGCGTGAGAAAATAAACCGGCTGGCCGAGCATGCCGGCTTCCGCTTCAATCCCGCCGACTCCCCAGCCGACGACACCGAGTCCATTGATCATGGTCGTGTGCGAATCGGTGCCGACGAGCGTGTCGGGATAGAAGATTTCCGACTCCTTATCTCCAATTTGTGTCTGCCGCGAGAGAACGCCTTTCGCGAGATACTCGAGATTGACCTGATGAACAATGCCGATGCCCGGCGGGATAAGCCCGAAAGTCCGGAAGGCTTGCTGGCCCCACTTTAAAAATTCGTAGCGCTCGCGGTTGCGCTTGAATTCCATGTCCATGTTCAGCTTAAGGGCGAAGGCGGAGCCGGCGAAGTCGACCTGCACCGAGTGGTCGACCACGAGATCAACCGGCACGAGTGGCTCGATGATTTTGGGATCGCCGCCGAGCCGGGCCACCGCGCTGCGCATCGCGGCGAGGTCAACAACGAGCGGCACGCCGGTGAAATCCTGGAGAACGATTCGGGCAACGACGAATGGAATCTCTTCGTTGGCCGGCGACTTCGCTTTCCACCGCGCGAGCATCTCGACATCTTTGCGGTGCACTTTTTTCTCGTCGCAATTGCGCAACACCGACTCAAGCACGATCCGAATGCTGACCGGCAGGCGCGAGATCTGCCCGACGCCCTGCTCCTCGAGGGCGGGAAGGGAATAGAAGGAACCGGTGCGGCCGAGCCCGGCGTCGAACTGTTGCAAGGTAGAGAAAGTGTCTGCGCTCATGTTCTCAGGATAAAAGGGCCGAGCGTGGAAGCAATGCAGCTGTTTTTCCTGGAAGGAGAGAGGTGGCCGCCGCGTTCGGCGAGCAAGCGAGGAAAACGCTCTGGCCGCTTCGGTTGTGCGAGGCGCGGATTAGGAATGAAATTGCGGAAGGTGCTCTCGCCTAACGACATTCCCCTCAGGCCGGCCTGGGAGGAGAACCCTGGCTCGTGTTTGTGACGCGCTTACTTCAGCTCCGCGAGTTTTGCTTTGATCTTCTCGAAATCTGGCAATTCGCGCGCATCCTCGTGGACCTCCACGTATTGAATCACGCCGTTCTTATCGACGATGAATGCAGAACGCTTCGCGACACCTTCGAAGCCGAGATTGAGCTGCGGCAGGAAACTGTCGTAGGCGACACCGTACTCTTTCGTCACCTTGTGCTCGTAATCGCTCAGGAGCGTCACGGTGATTTTTTCCTTCTGCGCCCAGGCTTCCTGCGAAAAGGGATTGTCGCCGCTGATGCCATAAACCTCGGCATTCAGGTCGGCGTATTCGCGGAGGCCGTTGCCGACGGTGCACATTTCGGTCGTGCAGGTGCCGGTGAAAACCATCGGGAAAAACAACAGGAGCGTGTTTTTGTTCCCGAGGTTTTCGCTCAGCCGAACCGGCCGCGGTCCATCGGCAGTTTTGGTAGGAAGGGTAAAATCAGGCGCTTTGGTTCCGACTGCGAGTGGCATAATGAGCAAATCTCCGATTGAGGTTGAGCGGGGGAGGACACTATAGAAATGCGCGAGCGGCCGCGCAAAAAATTTGCGCAGAGCGAACGGCTGAGAGCGCTGGGCGAATTTGAATCTGCGCCCAGTCCGCCCTCATCCTGAGCGACGCGGAGTGGAGTCGAAGGACCGCTGGGATGACTCTGCAGCGCACTGTCGCGAAGGCGTCCCGTCACGGGACTTGCGCAGACGCTTTCCAGCAGTTCATCGAGTCCTTCGGCTTCGCTGCCCTTCGCTCAGGATGACGCGCTGTTGAGCCAGTCTCTTTTCGGAGTCAGGCGCGGTCGCCGTGGTGGCGCGTCGAACGGCTTGAAGCGCTCTTCGCAGGCGCGGCTGCTTTTGCCGATGTTTCCGCTTTTACCGGCGCTGCGATCGGCGCGGACTTCGGAGCGGCAGCGATCACAGTCGATTTGGCCGCTTTAAATTTCGGCAACTTCGGAAGGGAATCTGGAATGATCTTCACGAGAGCGCCGAGCTGCACTTGCGCGTAAACCTGAGCCACGTCCTTCGAGCACATGCGGACGCAGCCGTAGCTGGCGGGTTTGCCGATGGTTTTTTCCTCGGCGGTGCCATGGATGTAGATGCATCTATTAAATGCGTTTGCGTTCTCCTTTTCCAACCCGCGCAACCAGATGATGCGAGTGACGATCGGATCCCGGCCGGGTGCGTTCGGTTTTAGAATCTCGCCGGTAAAACGGCGCTTGTGAAAGACAGCGCCAACCGGTGCGTGATCCCCGATTTTCTCCGCGACTTGCAGCCAGCCTAACGGCGTCGCCATGCTGCCCCAACGATCGCCGAGCCCGAACTTCGAGGTCGAGACCGGATAAACCGCGGCCCGTTTCCCATCCTGGATCACCATCAACTTCTGATCTTTCACGCTGATGATGATGCGGGGCGGAACGACAACGGTTTCCGTTCCGGCCTGGACCGCGATAACCGCGGCGGCAAAAAGCGCGAGGCTGAGAAAGGCAGAGCGCAGAAACATCGGCGGATTAATTAGCGGCCTAACGAGAATTTGTCACGCAGGAAAAGCATCTCTCGTGTGCGGTTGATCAGTTGCCCGGGCCACCATTGTGCGACCGAGGAAAGCGCGACGTAAAGAAAACCGAGCTGGAACATGAGAAGAAACGGCACATTCCAAAATTGCCCGTGCACGATCGCAAAATAGAGGAAGTAGCTGAAGTAAGCCGCGAAGGCGATCTCGATGATTGGGAGGAGCGACTTGAGCGGCATGTAACGGCAGGAGCGCCAGCGCTGGGTTTTGTGTTCGATTCCGTATTTCGGGGTGCGTTTGAACTCTGATTCGTGATTAAAGACCGCCTCGAGCACCGCGCGCGCGTTGTTAATCGAAAGGCCAATCCCGAGCGCGAGGAGCGCGGGCAGGAAGAGAATTTCCTTCATCCAAGTGCGCGGATGCAATTCGCGCTGCGCGCAAATGTAGAAGACCGCGACGGAGAGCGAGGCGCAGAGAAAAATCGGAACATCGATCAGGAAAGCGCGCAGCCAACCGGTCTGCGGGCCGCCGCCGCCTAACGACGGATGGAGCAGGACACAAAGACAGGCAAGGAGCAGGTAAGCGAAATTGGAGGAAAGATGAACGGTGGCCTCGACTTTGATCGTGAGCGGCAGATGGCTTCGCCAGATTTGCGGAAGGATTTTTTTGCAGGTCTGGATCGAACCTTTCGTCCAGCGATGCTGTTGCGATTTAAAGCCGTTCATGTCGACCGGTAGTTCAGCCGGCGTCACGACATCGGTCAGGAAGACAAATTTCCAGCCGTCCAATTGCGCGCGGTAACTCAAATCGAGATCCTCGGTCAAGGTATCATGTTGCCAGCCTCCCGATTGCTGAATGCAGGATTTGCGCCACAGACCGGCGGTGCCGTTGAAGTTAAAAAACCGCCCGCTCCGGCTGCGCGCGACCTGTTCCAGCAACAAATGCCCGTCGAGAAACATTGCCTGCACCCGGGTCAATAATGAATAGCTGCGATTGATATGTCCCCAGCGGGTCTGGATCATTCCAACCTGCGGATCGGTGAAAAAGTGGACGGTCCTTTTCAGTAACTCCGGTTGCGGCACGAAGTCGGCGTCGAGGATGCAAACGTAATCGCCCTTTGCGGTATCCAGGCCGGTCTCGAGCGCGCCCGCTTTGAACCCGACGCGGTTCGTTCGCTGGATCAGCTCCACATCGAAGCCGCGACCGACAAGTTGCTGCACGCACGAGCGGGTGAGGTCCCGGGTTTCATCGGTGGAGTCGTCGAGCACCTGGATCTGCAGCTTTTCGCGCGGGTAATCGAGTTCGCTGACGGCGTTCAGGAGCCGCTCGACAACATAGATTTCGTTGAAGAGCGGAAGCTGCATCGTCACCACCGGCAGCTCAGCGAAATGAGCGAGGGCCTGCGGCGGACGGTTCCGGTTTTTCAGGAATAGATAGACAATCACGTAACGGTGAAAGCCGTATCCGGAGAGGCCGATTAAGACGCTCAGGTAACAGAACGTCCAGATGACATCGGCAACGCTTCCTCCCATAGTAATTCCGATCCGCCACCGGCGGGGAAAGGCGTCATGATGCCGCTTCCGCGAGAGGCGTCAAATCAAATCTCCCTCAGGAAGTAGGGCTCCGAGCCCGTCCGAGGCGAATGGGAAAACCGAAGGGCGTAGGTAAGTTTCGCGGTTTGCTTCACGCCCAAACCGGTCGAAAGCTGCAGCGGGCCAAGGACCAACCATCGTGCGAGAAACGAGCAAATTTCCAGAGCGAAGGCGCGGTCGCTATGAGCGGTTGAACGTGATCGTGAGCATCCTGATCGCCGGCTGGGTTCCGTCGATCCTGATGCTGGCGATCTCCTACACGATTCTCACTCGGACGTTGGAATCAAAAATTCTGCGTGATCGTCAGGCTTTCGTGAAATTGATCGCGCACCTTGTGGGCGACGATCTCAGTCGGACCGGTGCGGTCGTTGATTATTACCAGACTTCTCAGCCGCTTCGCGAAATCCTGAGCTCGCCTTTCGTTTTCACTGAAGGTGAGAAATGGGTGTCCGACACGTATTATTCGCATCCGCGAATCGACGGCCTGTTTTTGACCGATGCAAACGGCGCGTTGATCGCTTCGATCCCACCCGAACCGGGTCTGGTCGGCAGTAGTAGCTTCGCGACGAACTGGCTGGCCGGCGCGCAGGGGGCGAGCGCTGTTTACGTATCGCCCGTGCACTCCCGCACGGGAGATCACCGGAAGGCGACCGCGATCGTCGGGACCGTTCGGGCCGACGATGGCCGCAGGCTCGGATTCGTCGGCGTGTCCGTGCTAACCGAGCGGATTGGCCGACGACTCTCAACGATCGACTTCGCCGACCGCGCCACCTGCCAGATCGTCGATCAGGATGGTCAGGCGCTTTTCTCAGAAAATTTTAAGGCGAATCCGGGCCCAGTCTCCGGCGCCGGGAAGGAGTTGATCAACGACATCCGCAGGCGCCGCGCCGGACACATCGTGCACGACGGCAGCATCTATTCCTTCGCGCCAATCGAGTTCACGGAGTGGACAGCAATCGTTACACAAACTAGAGCAATCGCTTACCAGCCGGTGCATGAACTATTGAAAAAGACGACGCTGCTCGCGCTCTGGTTGATCGTCGTCACAGCGATCATCGCCTGGCTGGCGAGCAAAGTGTATCGTCGCCAAAGCGAAGCGGCCGCGCGAATCGAGCGCGAGGTGACTTTCAATGACAAGATCCTCGCGAACATGCCGAGCGGAATTGCGCTCATCGATCCGGATTCGCAGCGTTTCCTGCAGGCTAACGAAGCCTTCGCGCAGATGGCGCGGAGATTTGGCGGCCTGCCGCCGGAGAAGGAAATCAGCGACGTCACTTTTTCCGAGGTGAAAATCGCACCGAGCGGCGCGATCGAGAAGGTCCTCGGGTTCGGAACGCCGTTCCAACTCGTCGAACAACCCCTGACCGACACAGAGGGCGCGAGTAATTTCGTGAACGTCAACTTGCTGCGGTTGCAGGACTCCAAACAGGTGGTGCAGGGAGTTCTCTACCTGGTCGAAGACAAAACGCGCGATGTGCGATTGCGGCAGGAACTGATCGCTGCGAGCGCTGCCAAAGATCAGTTTCTCGCGCTCCTCTCACACGAATTGCGCAACCCGCTTTCACCGGTCATCGCGATGGTTTCGGAGCTCGAAGCCCGCGCGCCGGACGGGCCCGAAGTGCGCCAGGCGCTGGCGGTCATTCGCCGAAACGTGGAGCTCGAAGCGCGTTTGATCGACGACCTGCTCGACGTCACGCGGATTGCGAAAGGCAAATTGCAGCTCAGCTTCGAGATCACTTCTGTGCACGAAACATTACGCCGTTCCTATGACATTTGCCGCGAAGATGTCCTGCAGAAAAAGCTGAGGTTCGAGTTCCGGCTCGAAGCGGCGCACGATCACGTCAATGGCGACCCCGCCCGGCTCCAGCAGGTTTTTTGGAACCTGATTAAGAACGCGGTGAAATTCACGCCGGAAGGTGGCGCGATCGTGGTGGAAACGAGCAATCCGACGGACGAAAAAATCGAGATCCGCACAATCGATAACGGCATCGGCATCGATCCGACGAAGATCGACAAAATTTTCAACGCGTTCGAGCAGGGGCAGACCTCGATTACGCGTAAGTTTGGTGGTCTTGGCCTCGGGCTCGCAATTTCAAAGGCAATGGTTCGGGCGCACGGAGGATCGATTTCAGTGCAAAGCGAAGGCAAAGATCGCGGCGCGATTTTTCGCATCCTGCTGAACACCGTGAACGCCCCCGCGACCGCGAAAAAGAACGGTCACCGCGCGCCTAACGACGGTGCGGTGCAGCAGAAGCCCGCAGGAAAATCACATCTGCTTGTGGTTGACGATCATCAGGACACTTGTCTCGGAATGAAGATGCTGCTGGAGCGCCGCGGTTATCGCATCACGATCGCAAACAGCGCTGACCAGGCGATCAAAAAAGCGCGCGAAGAAGAGTTCGATCTCGTTATCAGCGACATTGGCCTGCCTGATCGGAGCGGTTATGAACTGATGAAAGAGCTGAGCAAGATGCGCTCGATGCGCGGGATCGCACTGAGCGGTTTCGGGATGGAAAACGACATCAGAAAAGCACACGCCGCGGGATTTTCCGAGCACCTGACAAAACCCATCAACTTCGAGCGGCTCGACGAAGCGATCCGCGCCCTGCTCGGTTAGCTCTTTGGCAGGCGCGCGTCGACCATGCCGCAGATGGTGTGAAGGAGGAACTTGTGCGCCTCCTGAATGCGTGCGGTCGTCTCGCTGCGCACCAGCAACTCGATTTGCGCCTTCCCCTTCGCCGGGCCGCCATCGCGACCGAGGAGCGCCACCGTCGTTAGGCCGCGTTCTTTTCCTTCTTCGAGCGCGCGCAGGATGTTTTTGGAATTCCCGCTGGTGGTGATCGCTATCAGCACGTCGCCCGGCTGCGCCATTCCCGCGACCTGGCGCGCGAAAACTTCATCAAAGCCATAATCGTTCCCAATGGCGCTCATCAAGCTGCCGCCTTGCGCCAGATTGAGGGCGGGGTAAGGCCGCCGATCGGTGACGAAACGGCATCCGAATTCTGCCGAGAAATCCGCGCCATCGGCCGCGCTGCCGCCATTTCCGCAGACGAGAAGTTTTTTCCCGGAGCACAGACAGTTCACTATTGCGTCGGCGGCCTGGCCGACCGGTTCAGCGAGTTCTTCGAGCGATTTGAGAGTTTGGCAGGCTGTCGCTATGGCTTCTTCGAGGACGGTTTTTGAACTGGTCATTTTCAAAATGAATATGGATGCCATTAGCCTCCGCTGGCGAAGCTGGCAAAGGGTTTTCAACGGAAGCGATGACGCCTGACTGCTTTTTCCGTTGCCTAATGGCGGGAAATTTGGTAGGACTTACCCCTCATGGGCAAACGCACCATCTTAATTGTGGGCGCTGCGCTCCACACCGCTCGATCATCCTCTCTGGTCGGGCCAGAAGCAGCGACTCGCGGCTGAGTCGCCCGCGCGTAATCGGGCGCTCGTCGCCTCGATTGCGAAATTTCCATATACAAAAATTTCAAAACTTCATAGGCTCCATAACGAATTCGGAAGTCTACTTATTTAAAACCGCATGAAAGATCAAATTGCTACACTAGAGGGCCCAAACGCTAACGACGGAACGAAATCGGTTCCAGCAATCAGCCTGTCAGTCATTTTTCCGGCCTTCAACGAAGAAGCAAACATCGAGCGCACGGTCGAATCGGCGCGGATGATCCTGCCCAAGCTGGCGCAAACCTACGAAATCATCCTCGTCAACGACGGCAGCAAAGACGGGACCACGCCGCTCTGCGACGAGCTGGCCGACCGCTACCCCGACGTGCGCGCGATTCATCACGTTGATAATAGGGGTTACGGTGCTGCCTTGAAGAGCGGCATCCTGGCCGCCCGCCACGACTTCATTTTCTTCACCGACTCCGACGGGCAGTTTGATCTCGAGGAACTCGAACATCTGATCGGGTGGGCCAGCCATTATGACATCGTGACAGGGTACCGCGGCAAGCGCCAGGACCCTCCGCACCGGCTGATCAATGCGTTCGGCTGGAAGATGCTCGTCCGGATGGTTCTCGGCGTGAAAGTGCGCGACATCGATTGCGCTTTTAAAGTCTTCCATCGCTCCGTCTTCGATCGCGTGCAGATCCGGTCTGTCGGTGCGATGGTAAACACGGAAATCCTCGCACAAGCCAACGCATTCGGGATGCGGATCCATGAAGTGCGAGTGAGTCATTATCCGCGGCAGTTCGGCAAACCATCCGGTGCCAACCTGCGGGTGATCGCGAAGGCGTTCCGCGAGTTAATCCGGCTCTATCGGCAGCTCCGCACAGTTACGCACGAGCAGGAGGGGCTGTACCGGACGGATAAACAGATCCATCACAAGGTCTTCAGGCATCACGGAGTTTCTGAGACAATGGGAGCCGGAGTGGGCGCCGTTTCCTGCAGGTTTAGCGTGGAGCCCGCCAACGAGTCCGCTTCCAGCCGGGGGTGTTTCGCGGAGTAAGGACTGATTTCGGCCGGACCGCCGGAGTTTGACAGGCTGCCTGTCGGCCTCTACTTCGGCTGAGCGAATTTGATCGAGCGTAACAGCGGCGGTCTTTTGTCGTTGCAAACGGCCTTTGACTCGCGATTCCAGAGCCGCGCAGGCGGGAAGATCCGGCAAAGCGGCAGTGATCATGATCGAAATTAGCAATAGCCACCTCTTATCATGTTGAAGAAGTTATTTTCTCGGCCTCCTGCGCCGGACGCCACGGCGCCATCCGCCGCCCGGCCGAAGAAGCGGGTTCTTCTGATCGGGCTCGATTGCGCCGAGCCGGACCTGGTTTTCCATCGCTGGCTCGACGACCTCCCCAATTTAAAGGCGCTTTATGAAAACGGGGCGCACGGCCGGCTGCGTTCGTGTGATCCACCGATCACTGTCCCGGCCTGGTCGGTCATGATGTCGTCGAAAAGTCCTGGGATCCTTGGGGTGTACGGTTTCCGTAATCGCGCCGACCATTCCTATGATCGCTATGCGATCGCGAATTCCCGCGCGATCAAGGAAGATCGTCTTTGGGAAATTCTTTCTCGTGCCGGGAAGCGGTCGATTGTCATTGGCGTACCGGGGACTTACCCGCCCAAGCCTTTGGAAGGGATAATGGTAACTGACTTTCTTACTCCTGATATCAGCTGTGAGTATACCTATCCGCCGGCGTTCAAGGCTGAGATAGAGACAGTCGTTGGCGAGTATATCCTCGATGTTCGAGATTTCCGCTCTGGGAATAAGGCTAAGATTCTGGCGGATATCTATGAGATGACACGCAAGCGTTTCCAGCTCGCGCGGCATCTTATTCAAAAGGAAGATTGGGACTACTTCATGATGGTCGAGATGGGGACCGACCGTATTCACCATGCGCTCTGGGATAACATGGACCCGGCGCACCGTTTCTACGAGGCCGGAAACGAATTCGAAACGGCAATCCACGACTATTACGTGGAGGTCGATCGCGAGATCGGTGAGTTACTCAAACTCGTGGACGGCAACACTGATGTGCTGGTCGTTTCCGATCACGGCGCGAAACGCATGGATGGCGGCATCTGTGTCAATGAATGGCTCATGTCGAATGGCTACCTCACGATTCGCGAAAAGCCGGAAGGAACGGTGCCGCTTTCGAAAGTAAAGATCGACTGGCCGAGAACGAAGGCCTGGGGCGATGGCGGCTATTACGCGCGTATCTTCCTCAACGTGGCCGGTCGAGAACCCGAGGGAACGATTCCGCCGGAAGATTACGAAAAAGTGCGCGACGAATTAATCGCTGGCTTGAAATCGATTCGTGATGAGAACGGAGAAGAGATCGGGACCAAGGTGTATCGGCCGGAAGAACTTTACCAGGAGGTGAGAGGAGTTGCGCCGGACCTGATTGTTTACTTTGGGGACCTGTACTGGCGTTCCGTCGGCACGATCGGCGGTGGTAAGTTGCACACCTTTGAAAACGACACCGGCCCCGATGGCGCAAACCATGCTCAACACGGGATTATCATGTTTCGACCAGCAGGCGGATTAGCCAAAGCCGAAGTAATAACGGACGCAAAGATCGTTGACGTTGCCCCGACCGTTTTGCGGTTACTCGGGCTTCCGATCCCCACGGATATGGAAGGCAGGACGCTCGTCGATTCGGCTTCGGTATGAAAAGTTCGCCGAGGAATTATCTCAGCGAGATCAAAATGGTGCGCGCCCGGACGCCGCTCCGCCTGAGCTTTGGCGGTGGCGGCACGGACGTCTCTCCGTATGCGGACACAAGGGGGGGGTGTGTGCTCAATGCCACCATCTCGCGCTATGTCTACGCGACCCTCGTGCCTAAGTCGGAGCGTTCCATCGGGTTTCGCTCTTTCGATTACGGAACTGTTGTTTACTGGACGCAGGAGGAACATTTCCAGTTCGACGGGCAGATGGATCTGGTCAAAGGGGTCCTAAAACGCTTTGAGCTGGATAAGTTTCGGACGGATGGCTTTGACCTTTTCGTGCACGCGGATGCGCCTCCTGGTTCCGGTCTCGGTAGCTCTTCTACCTTTACGGTGGCTTTGATTGGCCTCTTTCGGGAGTTACTCGGGCTCCCTATCACATCGGAAGGAATGGCTGGACTCGCTTACGATATCGAGCGGAACGAGATCGGGATTAAGGGCGGGCGCCAGGATCAATACGCCGCAGCTTACGGCGGATTCAACTTCATGGAGTTTAGCGGAGATGAGGCCGTCGTTACTCCCCTGCGGTTAAGTGAGTATCTCATTAATGAGCTCGAGTATAACCTCATTCTTTGCTTCACCGGCAGTCGCGAATCGCAACCGATTATTGAGAGCCAGATGCAGAGCGCGAAGAACCAGGAGGCCGATCCGATGGCGGCGATGGATCAGGTTAAAACCATCGCTTATGAAATGAAAAAGGCGCTTTTGGCGAGCGATCTGGACCGGTTTGGTGAACTCTTGCACCAAGGCTGGCTGCAAAAGAAGAAGATGGCTAAGGGTATCAGCACACCGCGCATTGATGAACTTTACGAAGAAGCCCGAAAAGCCGGCGCGATCGGTGGCAAAATCACTGGCGCCGGCGGGGGCGGGCATCTCCTGCTTTACTGTCCTTTCAACAAGCGCCACATCGTCCGCGAACGTCTGAGTGCGCTTGGAACGACAGTGACCGACTTCCGCTTCGATCCAATCGGCATGCAAACATGGCGGGTTTACAAGTAGCTTCCATTCGTCCTAGGATCGAATCTTTACGCACTTTGCTAACGGTGTATAGCATTTCAGAAAAATGAAGAAAGTTCCCAGAGTAGTTGTGATCGGCCTCGATTCCGCCACGTGGACACTGATCCGCCCGTGGATGGCCGAAGGGAGCATGCCAAATCTGGCGCAGCTGATGAAGAGCGGCGCGTCGGGCGCGTTGCAATCGGTTCTTCCACCGATTACACCGCCGGCCTGGACTTCCTTCATGACCGGAAAGCAGCCCGGCAAACACGGGATCTTCAATTTCATCGAGAGTGAAAAAGGCGGTTATGCCATGAATTATGCGAACGCCACGTCGCGGCGCTCGCCAACTGTCTGGAAGCTTTTGAATGACGCCGGCTTCACCGTCGGCACGATGAACATCCCATTCACATATCCGCCCGAGCAACTGAATGGGTTTCAGATTTCAGGGATGGATACTCCTTCAGAGACCAGTCAGTTCATCCACCCGCCGGAGTTGCGTGAAGAGCTGGTCAAGCACCTGGGACGCGAGCTTCAGCTCGACCTTCGTTACCTTGGCGCCATGAGTACCGACGAACGGCGGAATCAGGTGCTGGAAGAGATGCGGGAGATGGATGAGCAATGGACAAAGGTCGCCCTTTATCTCCTCGAACATCACCCGCAGGACGTAATGATGTTTGTCTTTATGTCCATCGACACCGTTCAGCATTATTTCTGGCAGCACATGGATCAGGAGCACTTTCTCCATGATCCGGCTTTGGCCGTGAAGTTCGGTCGCGCGATTCGAGAGGTGTACGAGCGCCTCGATGTCACCGTCGGGAAAATCATCGAACGACTTCCGGCGGAGACGTCCGTTTTTGTCGTGTCCGATCACGGCGGAGGACCAGTGGTTGACCGAACGATCTTTCTGAATCGTTACCTCGCTCAGTTAGGGCTTCTTCATTATAAACCGAACGCCACCTCGAGTCTGCGCGCTTTGAGTCAAAAGGTTCTCCGTGCCGGCTTCTCTCTCATTCGCGCTTCACTGACGTCCCGCCAGAAGGTCAAACTCGCTGCACTCTTCCCGGAAATGCGGCGGAAAAGCGAACTCGCCTACTCATCGTTTACCGCGATCGACTGGAGTCGGACGAAAGCCTACTGCAGCGAAGTGCTGGCCGCGCCGCCAAGCATCTTGATTAATCTAAAAGGGGTCAAGCCGGAAGGAATCGTCGATCCGAAGGACTACGATGCGCTCGTCAATGAGATTATAGTCAGGATAGGAGAGTTAAAGGATCCGCGCGATGGCAAGCCTGTAATAAAGAAGGTCTGGCGTCGCAGTGAAATCTTTCACGGACCGTTTGCGGAGGAAACCGCTGATCTGATTCTTGATTGGTGGAGTGAGGACAGCTTGTTTTCGACCCAGCCGAGCTTTCCCGAAGATACCGGCGAACCCGCTCTGGTGATACGTGAGCACAAGCCATCCGACACCTCCGAATGGGGAGGGACTCATCGCCTTTTCGGTATCCTCGTGGCTCGCTCGCCAATTTTCCAGAGTGACTTGGAACTGGAAAACGCCCGGCTCATCGATGTTTCCCCGACAATCCTTCATTTGTTAGGCGTACCAGTGCCGGAAGACATGGATGGACACGTCTTGGAGAAGATTTTCAAGTCTGATTTTCTCGCGATGCATCCCCTTCGCTCCGGTGCTGCTTCGGGCATTTCTGGGAGTGATCGTTCAGGAGGATATACGGACGAAGAGTCGGCCAAAGTGGAGGAACGTCTGCAGGCTCTTGGATACCTCGAATAGCAATTTTAACCTGGCATTTATCTATGTTCGAAATCATTCGATCTGATCTTCATCGGAAAGCGAGCAGCTATGGTGTTCGTCCACAGGATCAGACCTTCTTCCGTAAGCGAATCACTCCGTTTCTTGAGCTTGGAACACTGGCCGTAATCGTTCACCGCTTCGGTCGATGGGCCTATAGCATTCACGTCCCGGTCCTTCGGCAGCTGATCATTTTCATTTACCTGGTCGTAAATGTCTTTTGTATGATGATGACCGGCATCCACATCCAGCGCGAGAGTGATATCGGGCCGGGACTCGTGATCCATAACTTTAGCAACATTATGGTTCTGGCAAAGCGGATTGGACATAGTTGCACCGTGAATCAGGGCGTCACCGTCGGGAGCGTCCGTGGCACTGGCTGGCCGGTCATCGGCAATAATGTCTATCTTGGAGCCGGCTGTAAGGTGATGGGAGGCGTGACGATTGGCGATAACGTCGTCGTGAGCGCGAACTCACTGGTGGTTACCGATGTGCCGACGAACTGCACCGTCATGGGAGTGCCGGCTCGAATTATCTCACGAGGTGCCACGAGCCCATATTTGAAGTCGCCCATTGCTCGGCCGGATGCGGTTTCGCATCAGTCATGAAGAAGGGTTCTAGACGTTATGCGGTCGCAATGGTCGCGGCCTGTCCCTTTCCGGCCAACCACGGTTCGGCAGCAAGTATCCGGGAAATGTCCGATACGCTATCCGAGATGGGTCACGATGTGCATATCGTAACCTATCCAATCGGCCAGGAAGAAATTCGAGTGCGCCAGGCCAAGGTACATCGGACAGGACCGTTTCGCTCGGAGACCAACGCCAAAGTTGGGCCATCGGCAGATAAGTTCGCGCTCGATTTCAAACTTTTGAAGTTGCTCTGCCGGGTTATTCGGGAGCACCAGATTGACATCATCCATGCTCATAACTACGAAGGCGCGCTTGTCGGGATTGTCGCCAAATGGATTACGCGGCGGCCACTTCTTTATAACGCCGTCAACCTGATGTCGGACGAACTGGCCGGTTACCGTTTCATCCGGCCTGATTTCCTTGCGCATGGTTTGGCCCGCGCCCTGGATTGGTTCATTCCGATTTTCCCCGACTATATCACGGCTGTATCCCCAGAATTACGTGATTGGTTTGTCGAACATGGCGTTTCCCCGAATAAGGTGGAGATGATTCCTGCAGGAATAGAACCGGAAATGTTCGATCACCCAGAACCAGAGAAGTTTCGCTCTCAGTATCCCATCAATCAGCGGCCGGTAGTGATGTATACGGGAGTCTTGAATGCCTTCCAGCGCATCGATTACCTTTTACGCGCCTTTGCTGTCACTTTGGAGACACAGCCGGATGCTCTGCTCTTCATGGTCAGTCCCTTAGTCTCAGCTGGCGATGAACGGGAACATAAGCAACTCGCGCAGGAACTCGGAATCGCTGACTCGGTTATCTGGATTGCACCGCATGCCTTGGCTGATTTGCCCAGCTATCTGGCGCTTGCTGATGTGACCGTTGTGCCAAGGCCGGAATGCCCGGGACATCCGGTGAAGCTTTTGAATTACATGCTGGCCGGCAAGCCCGTCGTTTGCTTCTCCGGTTCGGCGAAAGGCGTCAGCCATTTACATGACGCCTTCATTGTTCCCAACCATGACTATGAGGCACTCGGTCGCGGGATCAGCACCGTGCTGAAAGATCCCGCCCTGGCGGCGAGGCTTGGCACGAACGGACGCGGGACGGTCCTTTCGGATTTTGATTGGCGCACGATTTGCCGCAAAATCGAAGGTATCTACGACCGGCTGCTCGGTGCGCCGCTCAACTCCGCCGCCGCTCCGAAAGAGACGGCTGTTTCCGCTGCAGTGGAAAGTTAACCCCCCTCCATGCCCGCCACTTCTGACTCGGTTTTACACAGCTCGGCGCGGCAGCGAGCTCGTCCTGCGGTTCTACGCATAGATATTGACAGTATTCTTTCGTCTCGACAATGGGCAACGGCATGCCTATGACTCGGAATTCTTCGGTAAACACACAGCTAGTTTAGCATTATGGACACGAAATCGTCGCCTCGACAGGCCAATGAAGTTCAACCTGATCCGCGGACCACACGACTCGGAATGAAGCCGGTTCACTGGATTATTTTCCTGGTTATCTGTGCCGCTCTGGCCTTCCTCGTTTTCGAGACAGTCATTCATATCTTTGGCACCACAAGCACGATGGCACGTCGCGTCGGCGCTCCGACGCCCGTGGAAACCGTCGTTGTGAAGCGCCAATCACTGGATGAAGTCATTGGGGGCAGCGGTGCGGTTGAGCAGGCCAGCACGGTGCAGTTATCCAGTCAGGTAAACGCCCAGGCGCTCGAGGTGCCTGTAAAAGTAGGCGACTTGGTGAAAAAGGGGCAACTGCTCCTGAGTCTGGACGATCGCCTTATTCAAGCTCAGGTGGAAGCGGACCAGCAATATGTCGAGGTGGCCAACATAAAGATTAAGGATCAAACCAAGCAAGTAGAACGCTATACGGCTCTGGAAAAGAAGGCGATGGGAACTCCGCTCCAACTCGAGCAAAGCGAAATCGCGTTGGCTGACGCCCGTCAGGACTTGGCAAAGTCGACTCTCTCGCTTCGTCAGTCTAAGATCGATCTCGAGCACGTGAAGGTCACGTCGCCGATCGACGGCATCGTGTTGGAACGATTGGTTAATCCCGGTGAATCAACCCATCGGGACCAGATCGTGTTCAAACTAGGTTCTCTCAACACGGTTCTGGTGGCTGCGAAGTTAAGCGAAGAGAAGATGCATTCAGTGGAAGTTGGCATGGCTGCCGAGGCGACCTTCCCAGCCTTTTCCGGAGAAGTCTTTGCCGGCAAGATTGTGAAGATCGATCCCAACATCGACCCCGTGACGCGAACCTTCACCGGTTATGTTGAAATTAAGAATCCCGACTTGCGCCTAAAGCCTGGCCTTTCCGGATTCGTCCGCATCCGTCGCAGCCTTAAGAACGTGCTGGCGGTGCCAAGCATTGCCATCATGAATCCGTCGGGCGAACAGGCTTCTGTCTTTGTTGTGAACGACAGCGACCGCGCCCACGAGGTTAAGGTGAGAACCGGAGGCATCGTCAACGCGATGACTGAAATAACGAGCGGTCTCAAAG
Organism: Chthoniobacterales bacterium; assembly: GCA_025929155.1. Lineage (GTDB taxonomy): Bacteria > Verrucomicrobiota > Verrucomicrobiia > Chthoniobacterales > UBA10450 > Palsa-1392. The sequence continues at coordinate 17,975 of JAICMR010000032.1, forward strand.
AAGGAGATAAAGTAGTAACGGTGGGTCAGCTGTATCTGAAAGAAAATGACAAAGTCCATACATCATCGCTCTCGAACCCTGAGAAGTAACCTTCTTTCGGTTCTCGCCCTGGCCTCATTTCTCCTGCCGGTCGGTTCCAAGGCGCAAGAGCCTTTGGAAACTCCCATCGTTCATCCGTTATCGTTACACGAATGTATCGCCCTTGCCTTGCAGGAAAGTCCCACCCTCGAGGCTGGTCGCTTCGAACTGGCCGCGGCGACGGAGGAAGTGCGTGCGGCCAAGGAAAAATTGCTTCCGCGGATAGACGGCGCGGCTTCCTACCTTTTTTTTTCCGGAAGCCCGGCAAATAAGTTCTCGATCGTTAACGTAGGAACCGGTGGCAACGTCGGACTGAACTCCAACGATATCGACCTGGGGGAAGTCGAGTCCTATTCCGCACACCTAAGTTACCCGCTATTCAAGGATGGCAGCATCCTGGGATTGAACAACGGGCCGGCGGTGGCGGGCAAGGAGGCTAGAAAAAGGAATCTTGCCTGGACCAATAAGCTAGCGCGGGACCAGGTGATCGACCGGATTACGGATACCTTTGTGACGACAGTTTCGGCGCAAAACCGTGCTGGATACGCGGCACGGCGGGTCAAACTGCTGCAGGAGTTGGCGAACATCACGGAAGAGCAGCAAAAACAAGGACTCTCGTTGCCGATCGATCTGAAGGTGGCGCAGGGCCAGCTCAAAGGGGCGCAAACTCTCGCCAAGATTCTCCGGGAACAGGCGGTTGCCGGCTCGATCGAACTCTCCCGCTCTCTCGGTTTGGTGCCGACCTCTGATCTGCGGCTCGAAAGCACTTTGCCGGAGCCGCCTGAGCCGCCGCCGGCGGAGAAGATCCTCGGTGCGTCACTTAATCAACATCCGTCTCTCCAAGTCCAGCGCGCCACGATCGATCAGGCTAAAGAAGATTATAAGCTGGAGCGCTATCGCTTATATCCTTCAGTGAATCTGGAAGGCTCGGCACTTTATATCGACGACTATGGTTCTTCGAACGCGAGTATCTTCGCGGGCGGGATCACCGTGAGCGTCCCGATCTTCGACTTTGGCGCGCAGCTCTCTGTCACTCGCGCGAAGCTTTTAAAGTACAAAGCGGAACGGGCCAGGCTGCTCTCGGTGGCAGATGACGTCACCGCGGAGGTCGTCAAGACGTATCAGGAGATCTATGTGCTCAGCCAAAACATCCTGACGTTGCAAGACAAAGTCGCAAAGAATGAACGGGATCTGCAGGTAACCACTTCGCAGCAGCAGCAGGGAATAGCTCCGCCACTGACCGCCGTGGAACAGGAGCTCAAGTTGATCGCGAAGCGGGACGACCTGGACAGTCTGATGGTGCGCCGGCTCATTCTCTACTCAGCTCTGCAGAAGGCGGCCGGCGGCTCCTGGCAGTGGATTAAATGAAGCAATCGCAAACGATCGTTAAAAACGCGGTCTTCGGTATCGCCGCCTCGGTCATCGGGGGCGCGGTCTATCTGGCGACGATCTTAACGATCGCCCACAAGGCGAGCGTCGTCGAGTTCGGTGAGTATTCCTTCGTCCTAGCCTTTGCGATGTTCTTTCAGCTAATCGCCGATTCGGGCTTGCCTCGGATGATGATTCGGGAGATTGCCAAAGATCCGGCAAACCTGGCGCCCATCCTCGGCGCGTCGGTCTCGCTCATCTGGCTCATCTCGGGAGGTATCTTCCTGCTCATCGCGGCGATCGTGCCATTTCTGCACTTTGGCATTCACGTCAAGATCGCCACCCTTGTGATGAGTGCCGCGGCTTTATCGACCTTCCATGCCGCTGGCTACAGCGCGGTTTTGCGCGCCTTCGAGGATAACGAGCTTAATTATCTCGGTTCCATTCTTCACAAGATTGCCTTGTTCGGGTTAATCCTGGTCACGATTCATCTGCGCACCGGTCTGCTAGGTTTCGTTTGCGCCCATCTTGTCGCTAATCTGCTGCTTTGGTTCTTTTATCAGATCACTGTCTCACGCCTCTACGCGCACGTTCCGATGCGAGTGGATAAGGCGCTCTGGAAGTCATTGATCCTCTCCGCTCTACCGATGGGTGGCGGAGTGATGTTACGGCAACTGGCTTTGCAACTGGATATTCTTGTTCTTACCTGGATGACCAACCTGACGACTGTCGGTCTTTTTAGCGGTCCCTACCGCATCAGCATGGCTTTGCGCGTGATTCCGCAGACCCTCGCTCTACCTCTTTATCCGCTCTACTCTCGCACGGCTCATTTTTCGCCCGACCGTTTTGGCAAGATTTATCAGCAAAGTATGAAGTTCTTTGCGATTCTTAGCATTCCGGTGGCCGCTTTCTTCCTTGCGTGGTCGGGACCGGTCTTGCGGTTGGCCTTGGGGCAAAAGTTTGTCCCGGCGCTGCCGGCCATGGAATACCTCGGCATTGGAACCGTTCCCTTCTTCCTTTCGGTCTTATTTCAATACCTCTTTGCCGCGCTGGACGAGCAGAAACGCTTTCTCTTCAGCACCTGTGTCAGTTCCGTTATAAGGGTTGGATTGCTCGTGATTCTTATTCCAAGGCTGGGATTTGTAGGACCGGCCGTGGCCTTTGTCTGTGCGGAAACATTTATTGTTGGTCTTTGGATTTACCAACTGGCTCGTTTGGGCTATCCGCCAAATCTGGGACAAGTCTTCTTGCGTCCCCTGATCGCGGGAGGAGCTATGGCTCTTGTTCTTTTCGTTGCTCGTGATGCGTCGCTTATTTGGCAAATCGGAGCCGCTGTTCTCGGAGGAATTGTTTACCTCGGCGCGTTGTTTCTCCTAAAGACTTTTTCCACCGAGGAGATCGGACAAGCTCGAGAGGGGATCGCGTTCGTCTCTCCTTTCATTGAATCCTGGTCGAAGAAGCTGAAGCGAGACACGTGAAACTTTTCGAACGTCTGACTTCATGGGCGGAACTAATCGGAACGATCTGGGCCAGGTTTTGGCTTCTGATCATCGCGAGCGGTTTCATTTTCGGCGCAGTGATCCTTAAGTGGGTGCAGTTTCCTTTCTCCCGCAATCTGTCGGGTTTTCAGTTTCCTTTCCTGCACGGGATTGGGCTGGTTCCTCACGCTTCATTATTCTCTTTCGGTGTCCTCGGTGCAGTGGCTCTTATCTGCGGGATTGTCTTCTCGCGTTACTCTCTGGTAGCCTTAGGCGTTGCCGGAGCTATTCTTCTTACGATCTTTGTCCTGGCTCCGGCCAATCTCGCTTTCGTAGAGCCAACGATCCTTCAGCGGCTGGTCGAAGAGGATCAAACAACTCCCCTCGTCAAAAGCTTTTCGAGAAGCTATCTTCCCGCGAATCTCGGAGCTTCAGAGACAATCCCGAAGCGGATGGCCCTCTATAGCGCCTGGGGCAGGTTTGTCGCCGCGTGGTCGTTTCTGCGTCTCGGTTGGTATTGGTTTGGAATCGGCTCAATATTGGTTGCCCTGTATGTTCTCCAAAGGCTTCGACGTCAGCGCGGTCCAATGCTGCTGGTGCTCGTCGGTCTGCCGTCGCTGGCACTAATTATCGTCCTCACTCCAGCGATGGTTGGACAGTACTATTTTACCCGTGGATCCCTCGCCAAAGCGGAAGGGCGAAATAGAGAAGCGATCGCATCTTTTCGGAAGGCGATGCGTTGGGATCGCTGGCATGCGCATGATATCGATCTCTACGCCACGATAGGAGAATTACAGCGATTTGGCGGCCTCGCCACAGGTTCTGCGGAGGAGCACATCGACAACGCCAGGATGCTGCGCAAGATGGGACGCTACGAGGACGCCATCTTTGAGCTGGAAATCGCTGCGCAAACAGCCGGTCCGCTTGGTCTCACCGCGCGTCACGAGGCAGCTGATGTCCGTGTCGCTTTCGGCCTGGCTCTCTATCAAGCTGGTGGGATCGGTAGTGCAATCGTGAACTGGCAACAAGCTCTGGCCGAGGACCCGGCTCAACTTGATGCCCTTCTTTACCTGGGCCGCGCTTACTTCGACCTTGGCAGTTACGATGCGGCAATCCAGACCGCCGCTGAACTAGCTAAGGTCGTGAAAAATCATAACTCACTCTTGAGTAATGCCTACTCTCTGACAGCTGATTCCTACGCCAAGCTAGGTCGTAACAGCGAGGCGCGAACTTTTTATAATCGTTCGATTGTTGCGGATCCGATCGTGAACTATTGGGCCTTGACCGGGTTGGTCGGAGAATAAGCATGGAGGACTTCGCTCCTATAAATCCAGTCCCGCCGCGATCTTCGGCTGTGGCGTGGTCGCTGGCGCTGGTGAGCCTTTGTGGATTGCTTTTGGGTTATTACATCCTGCAAACCTACTTCGTTCCAAAGACTCGACAGTATCAGCTCGATTTTGGCGACGCTCGCTGGATCGAGCCTGCCAAGCCCGGTCCCACCGCCTATTTTCGGACGGAGGTTTTTCTCAGTAGCGCGCCAGAGCAGGCCTGGCTGGAAATCGCCGCGACAGATAATTTCCGAGTTGTCGTCAATTCGCGTACTTTGGGCGTAGAGAGCAACGTCAAGACCCGGGTCGCTGGAATTTACGACATGAAGAAAGCGTTGAAAGCCGGGACGAACGTAATTGCTGTCTCGATCGCGCGGACCTCCTTTCCCGGATCGGCCCAGTTATTGGTTCGCGGTCTTATCAAAGAGCGGGGCGGCGAAGAGATTCCTTTGATTTCCGACGCTCAGTGGAGAGTCACCACCGAAACCGGCATCGTTCGCGGCTCTGCTGATTGGACATCGGCCGCCGTCGACCAGGAGTTATGGCCGAAAGCAATGCCATCAGAGATCGCCAAAAATTCCGTGCCGATCGCCTGGGTTGATCTTAACCCGCTCGTGCTGCAAGCCCCGCTGATTGGTTCTTGGATCACGTCGGAGAACGCGGCGAGCGAAGTGACATTTTCGACGTTTCTGCAGGCTGATCGGTTTCGCGAGGAAACCTGGCTGCAAATCGCCAGTTCTGGGGATGTCGATCTGGTCATTAACGGCCACCTCATTGTGACGGCGATGGATTCTTTATCAGGTAACAAAGGACTACCGGAGCTTCCGCCCGCCCCTCACAACACTGCCTTGGCGAGTGCCGCAAGGCCTGAAACGATCGAGCGCGCAACGGCGCAATCGGCCAAGAGTGCCAAAATAACCTCAGAGAAAGCCGCGTTGGAGATTTCCGACGTGAGTTATTGGATTAAGAGTGGCCAGAATTCGATCGTGGCAACTGTGCGCGCCGATCACCGGCCGGCGAGTCTTCTGATCTCAGGGTTTTTCGTTAGGTCGGATGGAACCGTCCACCCGTTTGCAACAAATTCGGACTGGCTGGCAAAGGATCGACTGAACGCTTCGGCAGAACCGAAAAGCCAACGAGGCGTGCAGCTAGGATCTAACGGGTCCGCCCCGTGGGGATATCTTCTTCAGGAAGTAGCGAAGCCGATTGATCGGACAGGTTTTACTAGTTTTATTGGATCCTGCCTCGTGCTTCTGGTGACCGCCGCGGCAACTCTCGGACTCTGGCTGTTTGCCTCTGGATTTGTGACAAAGCGGCGGCGCGGACTTTTACGAGACGTGATGCTGCGCGACGCGCTTTTCCACGCCCCGATCATCGTCGCTCTGCTCTTACTGCTTCTCCCAAATTACGACCCGCGATTCCCTGGAGATTGGTCGTTTAAGCCGTGGATCGTCTTTGCCGCGATAGTCGGTCTTCTCGCGGTTCGCTGCTTGCATTTCGTCCCGGCGGGTGCCGTCGTGCCCAAGCCCAGGATTCGCCTCCCGCAGCTGGATCGAAGCCTGGTTCCTTATCTTTTTCTCGCGATCATCATGGGTCTCGGTTTTGGGCTTCGGTTTCATAACTTGGGCTATATATCCTTCGACCACGATGAGATGGGATTGATCGTCAGATCGAAAGGGATCTATTCCCTTGGGTTTCCCTACTCGGTCTACGCCGGCGTGATTCGCTGGATAACGACTTACGAGGCAGTTCCCTATCCTTTAGCGTTGGCTGGGCTCTTCGGCTACACCGAGTGGACACTGAGAATGCCCGCCTGTCTGATGGGCACGCTCTGCATTGGGATTATGGCGCTGCTCGGCCGCCGACTCTTTAACTGGCGAACAGGGCTGATCGCGGCCTTGGTTTACGCTTGCCTTCCTCTCGATATTCGCTGGGCCCAAAATTCGTTTTACCCTCAGCAGTGCCAGTTCATGGGGCTTCTGACAATCTATCTGTTTTATGAAGCGGTTCGTTTTCGCCCTCTCCGACATGGCTACTTAACTGCAGCCACGGTCAGCTTCTGTCTAACCTATCTTTCCTGGGAAGGAAGCGCTTTTCTGCTTCCGTCTCTCTTCATCGGCTTGCTCGTCCTGCGCTGGGGCGAATGGTGGTGGCTGAAAGAGTTCCATCTCTACCGCTGCCTCTTCTTTATCGGAGCCGTGGTCATCGCACAGTATTGTTCCCGAATGCTGGCCGGCGCGCCCTATCTGCAGGTTGGGTCGGGCCTCTCCAATCTGATTGGGCCGTCGCTCTTTTTCCTGACCCCGGCATATCAGCCATTGTTTTACGTCTACAACTTATGGCTGACGGAGAACCATGTCTTCTTCACGGTCGTCGCGATTGTCGGCCTTCCCTTCTGCTGGTCTCACCGGGGCTTTCGTTATGTCTTCGCGATGCTGGTGAGCCTGTGGATTCTGCACACGAATTTCATTGCCGCTTTGGCTCCCCGCTACGCCTATTATTACCAACCGCTTCTGGTTCTTTCCGGGGTTGCCGCAACCGTCATCCTTTGTGAGGCGTTGGTCGCGCTGGCTCGGCGTGAAAGCAGTTCTGCAATCGCCATTCTTTGCTCCCAAGTATCCGCGGTCGTGCTGATGGCGCTCCTTTTTCTCACCAGTAACGACTGGTTGTTTAAGGAGTACCAACTCTCCACCAATGGCGATCAACCAGGCTTGATGACCCGGATGAACACCTACCGATACGACTATCGCGGAGCGGCTCATTATGTGAGCGCGCATTATCAGGCAGGCGATGTCGTGCTTCCCGGTGTGCCGCACATTTTTGCCTTTTACGCGGGAAGGCCTGGCGATTATTTTGTGGACACTCTCCTCGCCTCGAAAGTGCCCTATAATCCTTTCCTGCCTCAACCAGGGTTCATCGATAAATTCGGTGGCTTACCCGTTTTGCGAAACCTGGACGAACTGAAAGAGGTGACGAGCCGCGCCCGTCGCGTCTGGGTCGTCGCTGTGCCGATTGCTGCTTTGGATCGTCTTAATAGTCCCGCCGTTTTGGAGTATTTGGACTCCGTGGGGCATAGTGTTTTCGAGAGCTACCGCGCGAAGGTCCTTTTGATAGAAAACCAGAGCCAGATCAAAGAGGAACGCAACGGGGGGCGCGCCAGCGTCAAATAGCGGAATAAGCTCGACTGAGAGCCTTTCGGCCGGCCGAGCGGAGCGAGAAGAGGGTCGCGGCCGAGCCTTCGCGATCTCGTTCCCGGGCCGCATTCAATTCACCAGTGATTCGGGCAACCTCCGAAGCGTTCCGATTGACCTCTTCTTCGAATCTTTTCGAAGCAAAGTCGTAGAGAGCGACGTCGAAGGAGTTCTTTTCTCGGATCAAATCGAGCGTTGACTGCGGCAGGTCGCGCTTCTTCGGACGAGCGCGCGTAACATTAAAACTTGAATAAGACTCGAGTTTCCATCCATAGCGGAGCTTCATCAGGGCTAGACTCTCCTCAAGACGTTCTGAGAGGCCAACGACCGTAAAATGGCGATCGATGTTAGCCAGTGCCCGTGCGTAGATCTCAGGCGTGCAAGGCGACTCGTAGTCGGCTCCGGCGATAATCTTGCAATGAACGTCAGTCCTGGGCGACCAATGGACGAAGTCTTCCAGGGTCCAGTTCTCTCTGCGAAACTTCCAATACAGGGGGTGCAACTTATAACTACGCATGAAGTAGAACGAGGACAGAACTCGATCCACCGGCTCGCGCAGGACCGTGATGTAACTGGCTGGTTGGGGCAGGAACTCGTGCAAGCCGAAGAGCATATGTCCTTTGAACATGCGTATGCTCCGCAGCCGCGAGGGCGACAGCTTCCGCAGATGCTTGTTCGACCAGATAAAAAAGACGGGGTCAATGGAGTACATCTGCAGGATCGGGTACTCCCATTCGATCAGCCGGTTAAGTGTGGTTCCGGCGGTTTTCGGCACGTGAAGAAAGATAACGGTCTCCTTCGCGGGAGCACCGTGTGACGCCGAGTTTTGGTTTTGCACTGCGTGTGAAGTATCCATCATTATTCGCGATATTTTCCTTCTGAGATCAGTTTGGCCTTATAGCCTTCATAACCGAGGCTCTTGGCCTCATTCCAGGCCTTGCTCACGGCCGCGGACGTTTCAACACTCATGCCGTCCCCATGCCAAAGCTCCCAGTATTCGCCCTGGGCACGAACCATATTGAGCGCGGACATCTCGATCGAGCCCATCCGTTCGTTTGGCCTGGAAAGACTGGCGAGACTTTGAAAGCCGTGATGAATACGGCCTCGATACTCCATAACCAGATCGTACGTCATCATTCCACTGTTTTCTCTGCGCCCGTTGAGCTGACAGCTTTGGATCGTGAATCGTCGAGGGTCTTTCGTCAGACCGTAGTCGATAATCCGCTTGTTGAAGGCTGGCGGTAGATCCAGGACTTTCGAGAGGTGAAGAGAGAGCTCCTGCCGAGGGAAAGCTCGCAGCCACTCGTCTGTGAACCTTTTGTAAACCTGGAAAAGGTTCTCGCCGTAATCGCCCAGCGCAGCCCATCTCTGGATATCGGAGCGAGTCTTGGGTAGATGCATTTCCGCACTGAGAAAATTTGCACAGGTAAGAACAACGCTGACGCAGAGTGGATCAGAAGCGTAGCGTTTCCCCAGCTGTTGGATCATTCTGCTGAAGTCATTCTGATAGATCGGATCCCAGGGCAGAGGGATTGAAACGGTTTGACCGTAGCTGGCCCGATGTGGGTTCTTGATCTGAGCAGAAAAGGACCGCGCCCCCTCGTCGTAAACAAAAGCCGGAGTGTTTGCTCCGGGTTTCAAACAAAGCTGATATTTCATTCCCAGCTTCCGGAGGACGTTCACCGTCTGATCGAGCAAGGAAAAGTCTGGTTTTCCTGGTTCTCTTTCGATCACCTTCCAGGCGAAGTGAAGGCAAACGCCGTTGAGGCCTTTGCTCGAGCGGATCTCACGAGAAAACGTTGCCAAGGCTCGTGAGTCTTCCGGTAGCTTTTGCATGACCCACAGACCGGTGCGAATGGGCGGCTCCGGCTCAGCCGAAGCCTTTCCTGGAACGCCGAGTAGGAAAACGCAGAGTAACGTCCAAAGCGTGGCTCGGACGAGGCCAGCCAAAGTCCGAATCATAGGGCCGAGGTAACCTTGCTGAGGAGGAAACGGCCCGTGCCCAAGGTTGTGTGTGCGAACCGTGAGACCCGGCCGGGTCTTAGTCTCGACTCCAAACCTAAGGTGGTCTCTGCAATCAGGTCGTGGTTTTTGCGCAGGTCGTCTTCCAACCGCTGTTTACCAAACTCGTAGAGTTCAATGTCGTAACGATTGCACTCGCGAATCCTCTCGAGCATGGCCGGGTCATAGGCGGGACGATCTCCTTTCGCGACTTTACGGTTTTCGTAGTAGGGAATGGTCCAACCGAACGAGGAAGCGATCAAGATCAAGCTGTCCTGAAACCTCTCGCTGATTCCAACCACACGGAAAGACTTGGTCAGATTTTCTTTGGCTTTCTCGAACATCTGCTCGTTGCAAGGTTCAACGAAAGGACCTCCGGCGATCATCATCGTCTGCATATTCTGCCGTTGCGCCGTCAGCCTCAGAAAGTCTTCGATTCCTACTCCTTTACTTTTGAGCTTTCGATGAAGAGGATGCAACGGACGACGCAGGATGAAGTAATAAGTCGAGAAGAAGCGAGCGATGGGATCGCGCAGCATCGTGATATAGGTGGCTCCCTGCGGTAGATATTCATGGACGCCGTAGGTAAGATGACCTCGGACACATCGCAGACGGCGCCTCCGCTCTTCCGGCAATGTTTTGAATCGTTCTGCCGTCGCCCTGATCCGGTGAGGGTCGATCGTAAAGATCAAGCGAGGATCATACTGCCACTCAATAATGCGATTGAGGGTCGTGCCCGCTGTCTTGGGAACGTGCAGAAATATAAGCGCTTCGCTATCCATTGTCTCAATCATACGGGCGGGCATTCGGTCGAGCAAATGGGGGAACTACCACAAAAGGTAACTGCATCCGAGGGCACGGCCTTTACTCAGCGGCCGGAACCTAATCTGATCCGAACTCCACCGACGAGCCGGCATGGGCGAGATAACAGCGTCATCATCCCGTGACGCACTTAGATATGTGGCGACGCGAGACCGATCACTGCTCGATGATGAGAAGGTGGATGTCGCAGTTTGGCACATGCAGAGCCGCTCCTCGGCACTACACGCCACCCCCGGAAACATTACCTGCGGCTTTTTCATTCGTTTTCCTAAACAGGCTTGGAGCAGAGACCTCTGCGCCAGCATCAAAGTTGCCGCCTACCTCAGTGGCGATTGCCCATAACTTCTGCCTTTTTTGGAATATTCGTTCTCCGATGTCAACGAAAGAAACCTCACAGCGATGTAACATGCAGAGCACAAGAGGCGCATCCTGTGTCTGCGGGATAATCCGCCCGTTGGAGAAATGTTTGCCGGTGATGCTGCAATTTCTGGCCTTCGAGGAGTCCCGCGACGGGGAAACGAGGCTGCGGTGGTGGTCTCGAATTACTCGAGGCCACTACGGCTAGGTACGCCGTTGGAGCGCCGGCCTCGACCTCGGACTTGGGAAAGACTATCGTCTCCTGGCTGGATTAACTCCCGAGGTAGCGCCAAGATCCACGCTGTTTTCCGCTTTCTCTGGAAGGCCCATGTCGGCCTCGGACTCTCGATTTCCACGCGCGTGGCGACCGAGCTGGAGTCGGTTTCTTTCCGGGCTGATTTGGTCTGGAAAGTTCGCTATCTGGCGTGCCCGATCGTATTTACTTCGATATTTCGGCTCGCCCGTCCCGCGGCGCTGTCTCGGCCCGCGGCCGAGTATGAAGGCAGCGGCCGAGTTTCTGCTGAATCAAGCTCTTCCGATCGTTACTCGCTATCCGGCGTGAAGCCGCCACAGGTTTTTCTGCTGCATTGGGCTGCCGAACGGCCAGAAGCCTTAAATCTTGTCGAGAGGAGAAAATTATGCCAAAAAAGCAAAGCGCGGTGTGTTGAATGCGTCTGGCGAGAGGTTGAATGGGACTCTTTCTCTCGCCGCATCCCGGTCCACTTTGCCTTCTGCAGCGTCCAATTACCAGCTTATGCCGAATCTACTGCACCAACTATTGAGCGAAAGCGCGGCGCGACGGCCCGATGCCGAAGCCGTGCGCCTGCTTGATGAAGCTATTAGCTACGACGAATTGGAATCTCAGAGTAACCAGCTGGCTCACGCATTGATTGCGTGTGGGGTCGTTCCTGGAGATAGAGTCGGTCTCTACGTCAAGAAATCGCCGGCCGCGATCGTAGCTATTTTTGGGATCCTAAAGACTGGCGCATCTTATGTGCCGGTTGACGCGAGTGCCCCTGGCCCGCGGCTTCTGCAAATCGCGCAACGAAGTTCGTTCCGCGCCTTGATTACGAGCGCCTCCTTATACGAAAACCTCAAAACGGGTTTGGAGCAGATCCAACCGCCGATCGCGCTTTTTTTCGTTGATCGGACTCCCCCTGGCGCACCGCAGGGCCAAAGCCTTGCGGACCTAAACGATCAACCGCGAGAGCTTCCCGCGGTAGAAATGGGGGAGCATGATCTGGCCTACATCCTGTTCACCTCGGGATCGACCGGAACACCAAAAGGAGTCATGCTCTCGCACCTGAACGCGCTGACTTTCGTGAACTGGGCCGTCCGCACCTTTGACA
>JAICMR010000096.1 GCA_025929155.1 Chthoniobacterales bacterium
AAAGGAGGCGTCGCGCATCGCCTGGTATTCCCGATCGGTTAGCGTCTGCGCAGGCGCGACGGTGATCGAGTCGCCGGTGTGCACGCCCATCGGATCGAGGTTCTCAATCGAGCAGACGACCACGCAGTTGTCGGCGCAGTCGCGCATCACCTCCATCTCGAATTCCTTCCAGCCTAACAATGACTCCTCGATCAACACCTCGCTAACGGGCGAGAGATCAAGCCCGCGCTCCACGATCGTGCCCAGTTCCTCGCGGTTGTAGGCGATGCCGCCGCCCGAGCCGCCTAACGTAAAGGCGGGCCGAATGATGAGCGGGAAACTGCCGATCTGCCCGGCGACACGTTCGGCATCCGCGAGCGAGCGCGCGATCCCTGACCGGGCCACTTCGAGCCCGATCCGCATCATCGCTTCTTTGAAAAGCTGCCGATCTTCGCCCTTGGCGATCGCCTGAGCATTCGCGCCAATCAGTTTGACGTTGTGCCGAACAAGCGCGCCGCTGCGATTCAATTCCATCGCGGCGTTGAGCGCGGTCTGGCCGCCCATCGTGGGCAAGATCGCGTCCGGTTTTTCCCGGGCCAGAATCAGCTCGATCACTTCCGGCGTAATCGGTTCGATGTAGGTGCGATCGGCAAATTCCGGATCGGTCATGATCGTCGCCGGGTTGGAATTCACGAGCACGACCTGGTAACCTTCCTCGCGCAGCGCCTTGCACGCCTGCACGCCGGAATAATCAAATTCGCAGCCTTGCCCGATGACGATCGGGCCGGAACCAATGAGAAGGATTTTGTGAAGCTGATCGTTCCGCGGCATGCGCAGCGGGAGACTATGCAAAAACGCGCCAAGGTCGAGACAATCGCCGCGCCGGGTCAGCGCGAATTAAGAGGCGTGGCGAGCGAACCGCAGGAGGAAAAACCGGACGGCGCGAAAGCGGGCTGGATTTTGTGCGGGAAAAAGATTCACTTCCAGAACCCGATCCTGACTCTCCGGGAGGACACAGTCGGATTGCCCAATGGGGAAGAGACAAAATTCGCCTACGTCGAGCGCGCGGAAGCGGTCATCATCGTGCCGGTGACGTCATCGGGCGAAATGGTGATGGTGAAACAGTATCGCTACGCTGTCGATGAGTGGGCTGTGGAAGTTCCAGCTGGCGGGACACACGATGCACCTAACGAATCGCTCGAGCAGGTGGCGCGGAAGGAACTAAAGGAGGAAGTGGGTGGAATTTGTGAGTCGCTCACGTTTGTCGATTCCTTCTACTCCGCGATCTCAATCACGGATGAGAAGTGTCACGTTTATCTGGCCGAAGGCGTCGAGCTCTCCGAAGAGCCGGCGCGCGAAGCGAGCGAAACGCTCCGGACCGAACTGATGCCGGTGGCTGAAGTGCTGGCGTTTGTGCAGGCAGGGAAAATGAAAAACGGTCCCTGCGCGCTCGCAATCCTGCTCTGTGAACCGGTGCTGGTTAAGAACGGCTACCTCGGCAAAAGGCGCGCCTCACGAATCAGGCCACCTGCCGCGTACGGAGCCGATCGAGGTAAACTTTGCAGATCCCTTTGATCCGCGTGAGCACGTAGTAGGTCGTCTGGCTCCGCACCCGGACGAGTTCCGCACCGACGATCCGGGTGACGAAATCGCTCGGGAGATCGAGGATTTCCTGCGGCGTCGCGCCATCCAGGCCTTTGCAAAGAATGGAGGTCATGGCACGGGTCAGGGTTTGCACTTCCGGCCCGAGCGTCATGCGCAGGTGGGCGCGGCCGTTGTCATCGACCTGCAGGTAAACGCCCACTTTATCGGCGCACTCCTCATCTTTGCGGACGTCTTCCAAAGTGAACTTTTCGTTAGGCCGCGGCTCCTGTTTCGGCGCGCTCTCGGCGTAATTCACGAGCGTTTCCCGGCGTTCGATTTCCGGCAAGGTCTCGAACAGCTCGATGATATTTTGCAGTTTCGCGGGGTAAGCACTCATAACGTGCTCATGATCGTGCCCGTGCTCGAACCGAGCAACCTTCCAAGTCGCTCAGCAGGACGAGCACGAGGAGAAATCAGGCGCTCCGCTCGATCGGCGCGCCGACTTTATTACCCCATTCCGTCCAGGAACCGTCGTAGTTTCGGACGTTATCGAGCCCGAGCAGGTAAGTGAGGACAAACCAGGTGTGGCTCGAGCGTTCGCCGATGCGGCAGTAAACCACAGTATCGACATCCGAATTCACTCCTGCGCCTTCAAGATAAATCTTCGCCAGCTCAGGCGCCGACTTAAAAGTGCCGTCTTCTTTCGCCGCCGTTTTCCACGGGATACTTTTCGCGCCCGGAATGTGCCCGCCGCGGAGCACACCTTCCTGTGGATACTCAGCCATGTGCGTGACTTCGCCGCTGTATTCGCCGGGCGAACGTACGTCGATGAGCGGCTTCTTCGATTTGCTTTGGGCGAGTGCTTCATCGGCAAAGGCGCGGATTTCCTTGTCGTTGCGCTGGGCCGGCACGGGATAGTGAGTGCGGGAATAGTGCGGCACTTCCCGCGTCATCGGCCGATTTTCCGCTTTCCATTTATCGCGGCCGCCGTTCAGGATCTTGACATTCTTGTGACCGAAAAGCCGGAACGCCCAGAGCGCGTAGCAAGCCCACCAGTTCGCTTTGTCGCCGTAGAAGATGCACGTCGTATCAGGCCCAATGCCGTTGCGCTCGCAGAGTTCCGCAAACTGATTCGGAGCGATGTAGTCGCGAATTACCGGATCCTGAAGATCGGCGCGCCAATCAATGTGGACCGCGCCAGGAATATGGCCGGTATCATAGAGAAGGATGTCTTCATTCGACTCGATGACGCGGATCCCCTCGTCGTGAAGGTGCTGTTCAAGCCAATCGGTTTCCACCAGCGCCTCGGGATGCGCGTATCGAGTCGGGTGCGTATTCATGGAGAAATGATCGACTGCGCGTCGTCAGCCGCAAGCCTTTCCTTGGGTTGCTGAGAGTAACTAACGATTGCATCGTATCATTTAACATGGAAGAATGTTTCATATGAAACATTCGGCGATCAAAGCTGTGGGCACCGGGTTGGTGGCTCTTCATGTCGCGGCGAGGCAGCCCAATCCTTCACCGGGCCAGGTGATCCAAGCCGTCCAAGCGGGTGCCGATTTCAAGGAATTGACCGCGCTACGGCATGAACTCGATCTTCCAATGGAGCAGCTCGCGGCCCGGCTTGGATTTTCGCGCGCGACGCTCCACCGGCGAAAAGCGAGCGGGCGCCTAACGAGTGATGAATCGGACAAGGTCGTGCGCTACGCGCGGCTGCTGGGCCAGGCCGCCCGGACTTTCGACGGGGCCGAGGAAGCGCGGCAATGGCTGAAGACGCCGCAACGCGGCCTCGGCGGGGCCGTTCCTCTCGACTATGCGCAGACCGAGGCAGGCGCGCGCGAAGTGGAGAAGTTGCTCGGGCGGATCGATTACGGCGTCTATTCCTAATGCCTTCCGGCTGGCGGATTGATCAACCCGGCCGCGATGCTTTTGGCGGCGAAGGCGCGCGACTTTTCGGGGGCCGCTGGAATTCTCCGGGCGTGGCCGTGGTTTACCTGAGCGCACATCTGTCGCTCGCGGCGCTCGAAATCCTTGTCCATCAACGACCGCTGATCCCGCGCAAAAAATATCTCGCGTGGCAAATCAGGTGGGAAGATGATCAAACCGAGCGGCTCGCCCCAAAACGTCTGCCGCCGCGCTGGCGCGACTCGCCGCCCGGCCCCGCAAGCATGGCAATCGGTGACGAATGGGCGAAGGCCCAGCGCTCTCTCATCCTGGCGGTGCCGAGCACGATCATCTCCGAAGAAGAAAACTATCTGTTGAACCCCGCACACCCAGATTTCCAGCAGGTGCGAATTCCGAAGCCGATCGAGTTCGCATTTGATCCGCGGCTGCTCGTGAGGTGACGCGTCTGGCTGAAGCAAATGCCGTGCTGAGTAAAAGCGCGAACGTGTTTCGCTTTGGAGCACAGCCCCTCGCGCGCTGGTTCGGCGCGCTTCGCCGAACAGGCTTTTCCGCGGCACCTGACACCGGAATAAAGTTCACGATGGCGAGGGCGCCATCGCCAGGACGCGAGGCGGGTGCCCCAAGCAACCCCCGGTCGCGTCCACTCCCCGTGCTCTTGCCCGGCGCGTGAACGGATGCCATCTTCGCCCTCTCCATTTCGCGCCGAAGTAGCTCAGTGGTAGAGCAACGGTTTCGTAAACCGTAGGTCGCGGGTTCAATCCCCGCCTTCGGCTCTGTCAAACTTCGGCTTCCGCGGCTGTGCGTACGGGATGATGCCAGCTGTTATCTGGCATCACTCCGCGCTCAGTCGCGAGGTCAGCCCTGGCCAGAGACCTGCTCCGTTTCCACGCGAGAACCTCGCCGAATTTTGCATCTGCTCTGCGACGGCCGATGCGAATACTTACATGACCTCTCCGCATTCCTTCGGGCGGGGACCGTCCCGATTTTCGTCGAACCCAAAATCTTGAAAAAAATCATCGCCAGGAAGAAGCCCGAAATCGAGAAGCACCGCATTCTCCTGGTGGACGATCACCCGCTTTTCCGCAAAGGCATGATGCAGCTCCTCGACACGCAGCCGGATCTGGAGGTGCGAGCCGAGGCGGAAAACAGCGGCGCTGCCCTTGATGCGGTCCGAACGAAAAAATTCGATCTGGCGATCATTGACGTCGGGCTGCGCGGCGGCGCCAACGGCATCGAACTCACAAAAACGCTGAAGGTCGAACGACCCGAGCTGCCGGTGCTGATCGTCTCGATGCACGACGAGGCACTCTACGCCGAACGTTCCCTCCGCGCCGGCGCGCGCGGTTACGTGATGAAGCGCGAGGCGCTCGATTCAATCCTGGCCGCTGTTCGCGGCGTCTTGAAAGGCGAGATCTACATCAGTCCAACGATGACGAAGCGGATGCTTTTCGATCACATCCAAGGCGGCGGCGAAGCCCGCAACGCGGTTGAGCGATTGACCGATCGGGAGTTGGAAGTGTTCCAGCTCATCGGCGAGGGGCGCGACATGCACCAGATCGCGGGCCAGCTTCATCTCAGCAAAAAAACCGTCGAAGCGCATCGCGCCAACATCAAGGAAAAGCTCGGCGTCCCGAGTGCGCGGGAAGTGGTGCGCTACGCGACGCAATGGGTCGCGCAGGAACGCTGACCAACTTTAATCCTACACCTGCACTTACACCCGCTTCGGAACGGTGTAGGTTTAAGTCTGACTGCAGGGTGAAAGGGCGCTGCGACAACGCCGACCTCGCGCTGTTTGTGGAGGAAACCGCCGGTGCTGCGTTTGTCCATTCGCGAGACGTGGCGTCGATTTTCATCCACTCAGCGACCCGCCTGCGACCGAAAGCTATTATAGAAATGAAATGTCCGATTCTTGGTTTACTCGCCGCCACCGTTGTCCTTACATCCTGCCAGACGGCGCATCGCGCGGCGGTTAGCACTTTTCGTGTAATCGACGCGCCGCACCAATACATCCGGCGCGCCCTTGCGGTTGACGAGAACGACAACCCGCAGACCACGACCACCACCACAACGTCGGAGACCTACGCGGCACCAAACAACAGCACTTCTCCACAGCCTTTCCAGCAGCAGGTCGCGCCGCCGACACAGCAAACATATTCGCAACAGCGGGTCGTCACGTCTCAGCCACCGCCGCCACCGCCGACGCGAAGCGAGGTTGTGACAACTGAGCGGAAATCTGCGCCGCCGCCCACACCGACCCCGGCTCCGCGTGTCACATCCCGGAGCACCACAGATACAACGAGTCCCTCCACGACGCGGCAATCCGAATCGAACACCACCTCCACTTCAACGACGCAACCCAACGCTATTGGCCAAACCAGTCTGCCGTATGCGAAGCCCGTGCCGGGCAAACCGGGCTACGTTTTCAGCCCCTACGACAAGAATGGCGGTTATGTTGACGTCACCGGATTCGCCCCCGGGAGCAAAGTGAAAGATCCTTACAGCGGGAAAGTCTTTCTCGTTCCGTAAGCGTATGAACGGTTCGACCTGAGCGGAGCCCGAGGAATATCTTCGCGAAAACCGCACTGCTCGCTTCACGACATCCTCGAATCGGCTGCGCTCAGGTTCGGAGTGCGAAATCCCGAGCGGCTCTTTCACCGCGCCTTCTCTTCCAGCGCTTTCACTCGCTGGAATAATTTTCCCAGACGGCGCACCCACACCATTTGCTCTTTCGCCTGGGCTATCGGGACCGCTGGATAACCCCACCAGCCGCCGCCGCCGCGCAGACTTTTCGCGACACCGCACTGGGCGCCGATGCGCGTGTCGTCATCGATCTCGAGGTGGCCGGCCACTCCGACCTGGCCGGCAAGGATGACCCGCGCTCCGATCCGCACGCTCCCGGCGATGCCGCATTGCGCGCAGATTACAGTGTGTTTCCCAATGACGACGTTGTGCGCGATCTGCACCAGGTTGTCGATCTTCACACCTTCCTGAATCCAGGTGCGCCCGAAACGCGCGCGATCCACCGTCGTGTTCGCGCCGATCTCGACGTCGTTATCGATCTGCACGATTCCGATCTGCGGCACTTTCTTGCGGATGCCCGCGATCTCTTCAAAACCGAAACCATCTGTCCCGATCACGATACCGCCATGGAGGATGACGCGGTCGCCGATTTTGATTCTCTCGCGAATCGTGACGTTTGGAGAAATCGTGCAGCCCGCTCCGATCGTCGTTTCGTGGCCGATGTAACAACCGGCGCCGATCCGCGTGCCGTCGCCGATCGAGGCGCGCGGTTCGATCACCACGTGCGCGCCGATCGCGACCTTCTCGCCTAGCGACACATCTTCCGCGATCACCGCGGTGGGATGGATCTCGGCGGGAAATTCGATCGGCGCCGGCGCGAATCGGAGCACCACCTGCTCGAAAGCTTTGCTTGGATTCGCCACCCGGATCTGCCCCGGCACGATCTGCTCGGTGAAACCTTCCGGCACAAAGGCCGCGCCGGCGCCGGTCGTGCGGAAGGCGGCGAGGTAACGCGGATTACCGTAAAAGGTCACCTCGCTCCGATTCGCCTCCGCGAGCGAAGCCGCACCCGTGATTGTTAGGCTGGGATCGCCGTCGATCTTGCCGCCAGACATCGCGGCCAATTCCTCGAGAGTAAATTCCACAACTCGTTAGCGGTTAGCCGCCAGTGGCGAAGCCGGGATACAGCGTCATGCCACCATCCACAAAAAGCGTCGCGCCGGTGATGTAATCTGATTGATCGGACGCGAGCCAGACCGCTGTCCGCGCAATGTCTTGCGGCAGACCGATGCGCTGGTCGGGGATCAAAGTGAGGAGTGCGTCGAGTGCTGCAGGGGTATCCCAGGCCGGACGGTTAATCGGAGTTTTGATCGCGCCGGGCGCGATGCTGTTCACGCGGATTTTTTTTGGCGCCAGCTCCTGCGCCATGCTTTTCATCAACTGCATGATGCCACCTTTCGACGCCGCATAATTCACGTGACCGCTCCATGGGATCACTTCGTGAACGGAGCTTATGCAGATAATTTTCCCGGCCGCGGTGGAAACAGCGGGCACGACACCGCGACGCAAGAATTCGCGCGCCGCCTCGCGCGCACAGAGGAATTGGCCGGTCAGGTTCACGCGAATCACCAGGTCCCATTGTGCGAGCGTCATTTCGTGGAACGCCGCGTCCTGCTGCAAGCCGGCGTTGTTCACCAGGATGTCGATGGTTCCGAAACTCTTCAGCATTTCGCCGAACATCGCCTGCACTTCGGCTTCGTTGCTCACGTCCGCTTCGATCGCGATCGCGTTGCTGCCCCCGGCTCGGATCAGGTTAACGACCCGCTCCGCGTCCTCCGGGCGGCTGATATAGTTTACCACCACGTCCGCCCCGGCCGCACCGAGAGCGATCGCGCAACCTTCGCCGATTCCGGAATTGGCGCCGGTCACGAGCGCCTTTTGATTCTGGAGCGGGCGGGCGGGATTGAAGGCGATTTCGGCAGCCATGGCTTTGCGCAGCCTTGTTTTCGATGGCTGCGAAAGCAAGGGATTTCGCACCACGTGAAGCGTGCGAGTGGGGCATAAATCTAGCTACCTCTCTGGGTCCCGCATTGCATCTCCCGCTCATGCCCACCACTCATTCCAAAGCCCCGCGTGGCGCAACGAAAAATCTCGCGGTCGCTTCGCGTAAAAGCGTTCGCGCAGGAGAAAGCGCCGGGCGTTTTGGAGCGACCGCGGCCGAGTATTTCGCCATCCTTTCGCGGGCCACGAACGACGCAGTCCGCGATTGGCAGGTGAAACACGGAACCCTGATCTGGCCGTCGGGACTTTCCGAATTGTTCGGCTACGAGGAGACCGACGCGACCGGCGAAATCAATTTCTGGCTCGATCACATCCATCCCGACGACCGCGCCAGGACCACGGAAAGCATTCACCAAGCGCTAGCCGGGCCGGACGAGTCGTGGATCGGCGAATATCGTTTTCAGCACGCCAACGGCAGTTATCTGCACATCCTCGAGCGGGCCGCGATTCTTCGCACTCCCGACCCGCGGGTCGTCAGCGCGATGCTGGACGTGACCGCGCGGATGCAACTCCAAACTCAGGTCACACGATCGCAGCGGATGGAAGCGTTCGGCCAACTTGCCGGCGGCGTTGCCCACGACTTTAACAACTTTCTGACCACGATTCTCGGCTACAGCGATCTGCTTCTTTCCGAAGAATCGCTCCCCGGAAAGCTGACGAATCAGATCGGCGAAATCCACGCCGCCGCCAATCGGGCAGCCGTTCTCACGAATCACCTGCTGGCTTTCAGCCGGCGGCAGGCGCTCGAGCCGACCGTGCTCGAGATCAACACGCTTGTGAGTAACCTCGAGCGTTCTCTGCTCCGCCTTCTCGGAGAAAACATTTCCATCGTGCTGCATCTGCATCATCGAAAAGAAGGCGCGCACGTCAAAGCCGACGCGGGCCAACTCACCCACATTTTGCTCAACCTCGCAGTCAACGCGCGCGACGCGATGCGTCGGGGTGGACGCCTGACAATCAAGACTTCTGTGGAGGAAGTGCGCGAAGGGGCGCAGCCTCCTTATGTGGCGGAAGTCCAGCCCGGCGAATACGTCGCGATTAACGTGACCGACAATGGCGCCGGGATGACTGAGGAAGTGAAGGCGCGTTTGTTCGAGCCGTTCTTCACTACCAAACCGAGCCCGGACCGGAGCGGTCTCGGACTCGCGACCAGTTATGGCATCGTTAGGCAGAGCGGCGGCTACATCAGCGTCGAGAGCGAGCCGGGGAAGGGAACGACTTTTCGCATTTTGCTCCCACGCGTCCCAGCGCCCCCGCCGCCGGCCTACAAACGACGCGGTCCCCGAGCATTTCTCACGGGCACCGAAACGGTTCTCGTTCTGGAGGATGATGCGAGTGTGCGGCATGTCTCCGTCCGTCTTCTGCGCAAACTTGGCTACGACGTGATTGAAGCCGCCCACGGCGAAGACGCCAAACGTCTGATCGCGGCGCGTGGCAAACAATCCATTCATCTTCTGCTGACCGATATGGTGATGCCGGAGATCAGTGGCCGCACGTTTGCCGATTGGCTGCGCATCGCGAGCCCGCTCACCAAGGTAATTTTCGTTTCTGGCTATCTCGAGGAGTCGATGGCGCCGGGGGATCGGCTGGCTCCCGACATGCTTTTCCTGCCGAAACCGTTCACGGCCGAGCAACTCGCGACCAAGGTCCGCGAAGCGCTCGACGGCTGACGAAGAAGGCAACTCAAGAGCACTCGTTCGGCATCCCGGAGCGGATGGGAGCGCAGCGGAACGGCGTTGAGAGTTGCCCGCCCGCGAGCGCGCCGTTAGGCTGCGTGCGCTTGATCTCTTTTTCCGATATCGAAGCCGCTGCCGAGCGAATCAAAGGCGCCGTTTACGAGTCGCCTTGCCCGCAATCGATCCCGCTGAGCGAGCTCACGGGCATGCAGATTTACTGCAAACTCGATAACCTCCAGCGGACCGGCAGCTTCAAGGAGCGCGGCGCGCACAACGCGCTCTCTCAACTTTCGCCCGAGCAAAAAAAGAAAGGTGTGATCGCCGCCTCCGCCGGAAATCACGCGCAGGCGTTGGCGTACCAGGGCAAGTTGCTGGGCGTGCCGGCGACGGTAGTGATGCCGCAGTTCGCACCGCTGATCAAGATTAGCAACTGCCAGAAACTTGGCGCCAATGTTGTGCTTTTCGGGAAGGAATTTGCCGACGCGAAAGCACGCGCACACGAGATCGCGGAGGAGAAAGGCCTTGCCTACATCGACGGTTTCAACCACCCCGACATCATCGCGGGCCAGGGCACGGCAGGACTCGAGATCGTTAGGCAAGTTCCCGACCTCGATGCGGTGATCGTGCCGATCGGCGGCGCGGGATTGCTCGCTGGCGTGTCGCTTGCGGTGAAAACCCTCCGGCCGGAAGCAAAAGTGATCGGGGTCGAAGCCGACCATGTTGCCAGTTTCACCGCGGCGCTTGCAGCCGGGGAACCGGTCCGGATCAAGACCAGTCCGACACTGGCCGACGGTCTTGCGATCGCACAGGTCGGCGACAACGCTTTCGAGATCGCGAGCAAACACACCGATAAAACGGTTTTGGTCACCGAGGAGCAGATCGCGCTCGCGATTCTACGCATCGTGGAGCTGGAAAAAGGCGTCGTCGAAGGCGCGGCTGCGACTCCATTGGCCGCGTGCCTCTCCGGTCAGCTCGATGAGTTGAAAGGCAAGCGCGTCGTCACTCTTCTCACAGGTGGAAACATCGACCCGAATGTGCTTAGCCGTGTGATCGAACGCGGCCTTGTCGCGGACGGCCGGCTTTCCCGATTTCGCGCGATCATCAGCGATCGTCCCGGTGGTCTCGCCGATCTTACGACACAGATTGCCGCAGCGGGCGCGAGCATTAAACAAGTGGTGCATGACCGGGCCTTCGCGAGCTCCGACGTTTCGGCGGTGCAGGTGCTTTGCACAGTTGAAACCCGTGATCGGCAGCATCTCGCCGACCTCCGCGAAATTCTCGCCGAGCACGGCATCGCAACGGAATAACGCGGAAGCCGGCTCATTGCGTCATCCCGAGCGGGATGGAGCGAAGCGCAACGGAGTCGCGGGATCCCGTAGAGCTGTCGAGAAGCGTGAAAGCGAAGAGCACGCGCACCAGCCTCATGAAATCCCATGGGATCCTTCCACTCCACTGCCCTTCGCTCAGGATGACAAACATCTGCGCGCCCGGGAGAATAGCGGGACCGCACACCTTGGCGCCGCCCGGACATTCCCGCGCCCTTAGGTTCGACCTCTCTTGCGGCAAAATTTCCTCTCCGTAGGTTGCTCGATGGATTCCGTTGCAGAGCCCGAACTCGACACAACTGCCGCAACCCCCGCGCCCGATCCCGGTCCGGAATTGAGCCCCTTCGTCAGCCGCCACATTGGGCCTAACGATGAAGAAATCGAGAAAATGCTGGAGACAATCGGGTTTGCAAACCTCGCCGATCTCATCGATGCAACGGTTCCAAGAGACATCCGCCTAACGACTCCACTCGAACTGCCTGCGGGCCTCTCCGAGCAGGAAGCGCTCGCGGAACTCCGCGCGATCTCGCGCAAAAACAAAGTCGCGCGCAGCTTCATCGGTGCGGGTTATTCCAACTGCGTGGTCCCGCCCGTCATCCAGCGAAATATCCTCGAAAATCCCGGCTGGTACACCGCCTACACGCCCTACCAGGCGGAGATCGCGCAGGGCCGGCTCGAGGCGCTCCTGAATTTCCAAACGATGATCACCGACCTGACGGCACTCGACATCGCGAACGCCTCGCTCTTGGATGAAGCGACCGCCGCGGCTGAGGCAATGGCGCTCTGCCACGCCGTCGTGAGCGGCCGGAAGAATTTCTTCGTCGCGGAAAGTTGCCATCCGCAAACGATCCAAGTGGTGCGAACCCGCGCGCGGCCGCTTGGGATCGAAGTAGTGGTCGGCGACCACCGCACGTTTGTGCCTAACGAAAATACGTTCGGTGTTCTTCTACAATATCCGACGACCGACGGCGCGGTGCTTGACTACGAGCCGTTTATCCAGAGCGCGCACGACGCCGGCGCGCTGGCCATCGTCGCGGCGGATATTCTCGCGCTCACACTCCTCCGCCCACCAGGGGAAATGGGCGCGGACGTTGCCGTTGGGAGCACGCAACGCTTCGGTGTTCCGCTCGGTTTCGGCGGGCCGCACGCCGCTTACATGGCGACGCGCGACCAATACAAACGCCACCTGCCAGGCCGGCTCGTGGGCGTTTCGCACGATGCCGCCGGTCGCCCCGCCTATCGTCTCGCGCTTCAAACCCGCGAGCAGCACATTCGCCGCGACAAGGCGACGAGCAATATCTGCACAGCACAGGTTCTCCTCGCCGTGATGGCTTCGATGTATGCGGTTTACCATGGTCCCGATGGGCTTAGACAGATCGCGCGCCGCGTGCACGCAATGGCTTGCCGCCTCGCCGAAGGTCTCGATCGTCTCGGCTACCGCATCGCCTCCTGGGAGTTTTTCGACACCCTCCGGGTCGAGCTCGGGACAAAAAGCAGCTCCGAAATTTTGCGGCGCGCCGCTCGTGAAAATTGCAATCTGCGTCACCTCGGTCCGCACAGCGTGGGCATTTCTGTCGATGAAACGACGACGCCGCAGGACGTCGAAATGCTCCTCGGCCTGTTCGGCGAAAATCGCGCGATTCTCTTCGACACCGGTGCGCCTGATGACCACAAGTCGAAGATCGAGAACCGCGAATCTCCCTACCTGACGCATCCGGTTTTCAACACCCATCACAGCGAAACCGAGATGCTGCGTTACATCCGGCGGCTTGAATCACGCGACCTCTCGCTCTGCCATTCGATGATCCCGCTCGGCTCCTGCACGATGAAGTTAAACGCGAGCGCGGAGATGTTCCCGCTCTCCTGGCCGGAGTTTTCCCGGATGCATCCGTTTTCGCCTAACGATCAGACCGCAGGTTATCGCGAGATGTGCGATCAGCTTGAGAGCTGGCTGGCCGAAATCACCGGTTTTGCCGCCGTTTCCCTGCAACCGAATGCCGGCTCTCAAGGTGAGTATTCCGGCCTGCTCGCAATCCGCGCGCATCACGAATCGCGCGGCGAGACGCACCGCAACATCTGCCTGATCCCCACCTCCGCGCACGGCACCAACCCGGCCAGCGCAGTCATGGCCGGCTTTAAAGTCGTGCCCGTAAGGTGTCTCGAAGACGGCGACATTGATCTCGCGGATCTTCGCGCCAAAGCCAGCGAACATAGCCAGGCTCTCGCCGCTCTAATGGTCACTTATCCCTCGACGCATGGCGTTTTCGAAACCACAATCCGCGAGATCTGCCAGATCGTGCACGAGCACGGCGGCCAGGTCTACATGGATGGCGCGAACATGAACGCGCAGGTCGGTCTTTGTCGTCCCGGCGACATCGGCGCGGACGTTTGCCATCTCAACTTGCACAAAACCTTCTGCATCCCGCACGGCGGCGGCGGCCCCGGCGTCGGCCCGATCGGTGTCGCCGAACACCTGATAAAGTTCCTCCCGGCTTTCCCCACCATTAATGACCAACAAATAACCAGGAACGCGGCCGGCCCGGTCGCGGGGGCGCCGTATGGCAGCGCGAGCATCCTC
>JAICMR010000119.1 GCA_025929155.1 Chthoniobacterales bacterium
AGTTTGCGCGGTCCTTCGACTCCGCTGCCCTCAGGATGACTGGGCCGGTGCCGCCGCGAGTTGTGCATCGCGCCGCCGTACGATGATCATGGTGACAAAGGCCGCCAGTGCACAAACCACCGCGCCAACCGAAAGCGTTGCCGCCGTTCCGAAATAATGCGCGACCGCGCCGGCTTCGAGGCTGCCGAACGGAATCATGCCCCCAAAAATCAGCGCCCAGATTCCCATCACGCGCCCGCGCATTTCATCCGGCACGATTGTCTGGACGGTCGTGTTCGAGGTGGCGAAGAAAAGCATCATGCCAAAGCCCGCGCCGACCAAAGTGAGCAGCGCGATCGGCAGGTTGCGATTGAGCGAAAAGATCAGGAGCATCGCCGAGAACAGCCAGACGCCGCCGAAGGCGAGCTTGCGGGCCGAAATCGCGGTTCCAAACGTCGCCATGACGAGCGCGCCGATCAGCGCGCCGACGCCGCTCGCGCCTAACAATAAGCCGTAGCCCTCTTCGCCAAGGTGCAAGATGTCGCGCGCGAAAGCCGGCATCAGCACCGAATAGGACCAGCCGAAAATTCCCACGACTGCGAAGAGTGAGAAGATGGTGAGCACGCGCGTGTGATTCCAGACATAGCGAAATCCTTCGAGCGATTGCTGGAGCGCGCCGCCCGCCCCTTTCCGCACGACATGCGGCGGCAGGCGCATCAACAAAAGCCCTGCGAGGACCGCAAAAAAGCTCACGCCATCAATGAAGAAACAAAGCGCAATTCCAACCTGCGCCATGAGAAAGCCCGCGACCGCCGGACCCACAATCCGGGCGCCGTTGAACATTGCGCTGTTCAACGAAATCGCATTCATGAGGTCTTCGCGGCTGGCGATCTCGACGACGATCGCCTGGCGAGCCGGCATGTCGAAGGCCATCGCGACGCCGCCGAAAAGTCCCAGAACGATGATTTCCCAGGGCTCGATCACGTTCATGAAAACCAGTCCCGCCATGATGAACGAGAGGATCATCATCGCGGTCTGCGTGCAGACCAGGACGGAGCGTTTCGGATAACGATCGGCCACCCAACCGCCGAAGGTGGAGAAGAAAAGCATTGGCGCCGTTCCCGCCGCGGCGACGATGCCTAACAACGCTTTGGAACCGGTGAGTTGATAGACCAGCCAGCCTTGCGCCGTGCTCGTCATCCAGGTGCCGATGAGCGAGACGAGCTGCCCGGTAAAATAAAGCCGGTAGTTGCGATACTTGAAGGCGGAAAAAGTCCGGCGCCAGGAGACTCCGCCGGTCGCGACCCGGCGCGGCTCGCCGGTGACTCCGGATGGGACTGAAGCGATGCGTCGATCGAGGAACGGTGGCGGCGTGCTTTCCAAGGCGATTTCACTCGCCTGACTTGCCCGAGAATCCAAGCGAAGAAATTGCGCCTGGCGGATCGCAAGCGCCGAGTTGCCCATGCGCACAATAAAGACTTCTTCGACGGTTCTCTCCCCGGCCCCCGACCAGATCCTTGCAACTTTCAAATCTCAGCTCCGACTTGCACAAGGGGGAACCTGCCAACCGGCCGCAGCCGCGATCGCGATCATCTAAGGGATGCAGTTTCAGGATCGAGCGGACGCCGGCCGCTTCCTCGCGAGGCAACTCGTCAGGCTGACTGAACGGCCGGATGTCATCGTCCTCGCGTTGCCACGAGGCGGTGTGCCGGTGGGTTATGAAGTGGCGCGGGCGCTACGCGTGCCGCTCGATGTCTGGGTGGTCCGCAAGCTCGGCCTGCCGCAGCAACCAGAACTCGCGATGGGCGCGATCGCCAGCGGCGGGACGCGCGTTTTGAACCGCAGCGTGCTTGAAGCGATCGGTCCAGATGCGAGGGAAATCTTCGAGCGCGTCGCGGAGCGTGAACTGGCGGAATTGCAGCAGCGCGAGTTGAAATACCGCGGCGCCCGGCCCTCCCCGGAGCTGCGCAATCGCATCGTGATCTTAGTGGATGACGGTCTCGCGACCGGCTCGACGATGCGCGCGGCTGCGCAGGCGGTGCGGCAACATGGGCCCGCGAAGTTAATCATCGCCGTCCCGGTTGCCGCGGAATCGAGCTGCGCGGAGCTGGAGACGGAAGCCGACGAGATCATCTGCGCCAGCACGCCGGAACCGTTCTTCGGCGTCGGGCAGTTCTATGAGGATTTCTCGCAGACAACTGACGAAGAGGTGCGTCGATGCCTGGAGGAATGAGCTG
Organism: Chthoniobacterales bacterium; assembly: GCA_025929155.1. Taxonomy (GTDB): domain Bacteria; phylum Verrucomicrobiota; class Verrucomicrobiia; order Chthoniobacterales; family UBA10450; genus Palsa-1392. The sequence continues at coordinate 2,217 of JAICMR010000119.1, forward strand.
CGAGAATCCAAACTCGCCGCGGCCAATCCGCGCTTTTTAGCAACTCGAATTCGTAGAGCCTTCGAAATCTCCCGAGCAGGCGCCGACTTGGTTCAGAGCAAGATTGATTGCCGCTCGCAATTTTTTCGCGTCAAACCTTAGTCGGCATCCGATTGCTCCTTACATGGACACGAGGATTTCGGCAGCAGACGGCGCTGGTCAGGACCAGCCGGAGGAACAAAACCAACGCCAGCAGAAACGGCCCCCCGATCTGCGCGAGAAGATACCGAGCCGCGATTACGCCGCGCTCGTCGCAGTCTTCAACGGCGTGCTCGCCACTGCGCTGCTCGCGCGTAAATGTTCGCGCGAACCATTACCCGAGCGGGTCGAGCCGAAGGACCTCATCCTTTTCGCCCTTTCGACGCAGAAGCTGAGCCGCGTCATCACCAAAGACAAAGTGACGAGCGCTTTCCGCGCGCCCTTCACCCAGGTTGAGGGAAAAGGCGGCGCGGGCGAGCTGGAGGAAAGCGGTCGTGGCCATGGTTTGCAGCGCGCGATCGGTGATTTGCTGACGTGTCCATTTTGCCTCGGCACCTGGATCGCATCCGGCTTCATCTACGGATACATTTTCAGCCCCCGCCTCACCCGCACGATTGCGAGCATCTTCGCGGTCAGCGGCATGGCCGATTTTCTCCAGCAAGGTTACGTCAAGGCGCAGGAGATGAACCACCAAATCTAAGTCCGGCGAACTCCTGTTGAGGGCGGTGCAAAACGAAAGACTCCGCGAGCGGGGTCTCAGGTCACCTCAAAGCAGATCGGCTTAAACGCGTAGTTGTTCGACATTTCGGCGGAGCAAGCTGTCAGGCCGACGACTAAATCCATCTCGGCTCGAAAGGTGACGCTATCGCCTGCACGCGAACGCGGAGGAAGAATCGCCAGCACACCGTCCGCCTTCACTTCCACATTCATGAATATGTTGAACGTGGTCGGAATGGAGTCGGGCGCGATGCCGAACCGCGCGAGGTGCGTGTGCAGGTTCTCGAAGCAACTCGGGTGATAGCTCTCGTTCTTGTAGATGATCTGGAACGTCTCCGGACTGCAGGGCGTAAGCAAAAAATCGTGCCGGCCGACGTCGTCCTGCGCGATCGTCAGCATCGGCCGGCTGCGGTTGGAGTAGAGAATGTGGCCGGTCGTCAGGTAAATCGTGTTCGCGTAATCGATGCTTCGGCCGGAGGAGAGCCATTCTGATTTATCCGCTCGGTTGAAGGCGATTAAGTCGGAGACTTGCTCGCCTTCGGGATCGATCACCTTCAGCAACCGGCCCCGGGCCAATTCAAAAGCGGTCCCAGTCTGTGCCTCGAGTCGACCCGCAGTCATGGGCTAATGCGCAAAGGGGCAACCGGATTTTCTGTCGCCGGCAGGCAACGGCGGCCGCCAATTTTCCTCAACCGCACGCCCAGAATATTGGCGCGCTTCAGAAGTTTCGCCGAAGTCATTAAGCATCGGATTAACGCTGCCCTGGAGAGCCCTGTCGCGGTCGCGGATGATTTTTTGCATGCGCTTCCATTTCCCGTCAGCCCGCAGTTTCTCGAATTGCTCGTGCGGATTAAAGACCAAAGCCGGCCAGCGAAAACGGCGGGCGAGACGCGAGCTGCCATCGTGCAGACCCACGACATAAAGCGCCTGGCCCGCCAGACTGAAAGAAAACCGCGGGCTCGCTGGATCGGAAGAGACGAGCGGATCCCACGATTCCTGATCGAGCGCATGCAGTTGGTGGAGTTGCGACCAAAGTAGCCGCTCGAAAGCCATTTCGCCTAACCCCAGCGGCCCTTGGAAGACGGCGATGAAGCTGGCGTATTCGTGCGCGCGCGCCAGCTCCCAGCCGGTGAAGGCGGTGAGATCGAGGTAAAGTTTTGCCGAGGTCGCAGGATCGGCGAGTCGCGCGTAGGAGCGAAGCTGGTAGGAGCCGGCGTTGAGGGCTGCTTTCGCGCCCAGGCACGGAAAGGCAGGATCGGCTACGAAAGCGTTAAATTGCGCCTGAACCATCTCGGAAAATTCGGAGCCAGCGAGGTCAGTCTTCATCCTTAGCCAACTACTTAACGTTTCCGCGTAAACTCCCGGCTGTAGCTACTCTCGGAACGATCTCAAGACGCGCCGGAGAACCGAAAAGCGAACAAGGAAGATGGCGCCGCCGCGTTGCACTTATCTGCTTCCGATTCGGCGGGCCGCCTTCTCCACGAGCGAGGCCACAGAGTTGGCAAATTACTTCCGGCTCCTCGTCGCGTGTGGTTGCGACGTTCTCGTCATCGACGGTTCGTCCCCAGAAGTCCTCGCCCGTCACGCTGCGTTGTGGAGAAGTTGTTGCCAGCACGAGCCGGTCGATCGCCGGTTCGGATATCGGAACGACAAAGTGAACGGGATTCGGACGGGCGTGGAGCGGGCGACCTGTGAAAAGATCGTGCTCGCCGATGACGACATTCGCTACGGCGCGGACTCGTTAGGCAGAGTCGTCGAGTTGCTCGACCGCTGCGAAGTCGTGCGACCGCAGAACTTCCTCGCGCCGCTCCCCTGGTGGGCTGCGATGGAAGCGGCGCGGATGTTAACCAATCGGGCCACGCTGCGGACCGGTGATTATCCCGGCACCTGCGCATTTCGGCGCACGATATTTCTCGCCGCCGGCGACTATGATGGCGACGTGCTCTTCGATAACGAGGAGATCATGCGCCATTTCGCGGAGAGCGGTGCGACCATCGCCTACGCGCTCGATCTGTTTGTGCGCAAACGACCGCCCGCTTTTCGGAAATGGCTCGAGCAACGGCCGCGGCAGGCTTATGAGGATTTCGGCCTGCGAGCGAAAACCGCGCTCTTTTTCGCGCTCCCGCCGCTGTCGTTAGGCGCGGCCTATCGATTTGGCGGCAAGGGATTGGCGCGTTTCCTCGGCGTCGTCGCCCTCGTCTCTACCGCACTCGCGCTCTACGGCTGGTGCCGCGGTCGCGCTCGGGAGCATTTTCCGCTGCGCGTGGTCCTTTTCGCGCCGCTCTGGGTTTGTGAGCGGGCGCTGAGCACCTATTGGGCGCTCTACTGGTTCCTCGTGCACGGCGGTTATCCCTTCGGCGGACAACTCCTCTCGCGGGGCATCGGGCGCGCCTGGCGTCGCGGCGGTCGAATTGCCGCGCGTGCTGCTCGGCGGCAGGTTGTTTCGTGAAAGACTCCACGGACCCATCGCGCGCTGATCTCGGCGACATTTCAAACACGGAATTCCGCCAGCTTCTTCACCAGGTCGCCGATTGGATCGCGGATTACCGCGAAAAGATCGAGGACCGACCGATCTCGCCCAACTTCGCGCCGGGTGAAATCGCCAAAGCGTTACCGCGCGAAGCACCGGAAAGCGGCGAGCCGGTCGAGAACATTCTCCGCGACATTGATCGCGTGATCGCGCCCGGTTTGGTGCACTGGGGACATCCGCAGTTCATGGGCTACTTCGGATGCACGACCACGGCCCCTGGGATTCTTGCGGAGATGGTCGCCGCCGCCTTCAACGTCAATGCCATGACCTGGCGCACCTCTCCGGCCGCAACCGAGCTGGAAAGCGTTGTGCTCGACTGGTTGCGCCAATGGCTGGGCTTGCCGGGCGAATTTCGTGGCGTGGTTTACGACACCGCTTCCATCTCAACGATGCACGCCCTGGCAGCGGCGCGCGAAGGAGCGCTTCACCGCGTACGCCAGCTCGGTCTCACCGGGCGCGATGCGCCGCTTCTGCGCATTTACGCTTCCGACCAGGCGCACAGTTCGGTCGAAAAGGCCGCCATCGCGCTCGGGCTTGGCGAAGAAAATGTCCGCAGAGTTCCAAGCGATCGCGAGTTCCGCCTTGAGGTGGAGGCGCTGCAAAAGATGATCGCGCAAGATCGGGCGGAAAATTTTCAGCCGCTCGCTGTGGTCGCGACCGTCGGCACTACATCCACTGCGAGTGTGGATCCGGTGAAGGAAATCGCCGGCATCTGCCGCGCAGAAAATATCTGGCTGCACATCGACGCGGCCTACGGCGGCGGACTGGCGCTGTTGCCGGAGGCGAAATGGGTCACGGAAGGCTGGGAGCTGGCGGATTCGCTAGTCGTCAATCCGCACAAGATGCTTTTCGTGCCGTTCGATTTCAGCGCGCTTTTCGTTAGGCAGATTGAGCGGCTGCGGGATGTGTTCACACTCGTTCCGGAATATCTGCGCGGCGACTCGGTCGGCGCGGCGATCAACTACATGGATTACGGCGTCCAGCTCGGCCGTCGTTTTCGCGCACTGAAAGCGTGGATGGTCTGGCGAACATTTGGCCGCGAAGGAATGGCGGCGCGGATCCGTGAGCACATGCGGCTCGCGCAGCTCTTTGCTGCCTGGATGGAAAAAGAGCCTCGGTTGGAATTGCGCGCGCCGGTCGTGATGGGCGTCGTCTGTTTCGCTGCGGTGACGCATCACCCGGAGCGCTCCGCCGAAAGTTGCCGCATGATTGTCGAAGAAATAAACGCTTCAGGCCGCGCCTACCTGACCTTGACCGAGCTGCGCGGTGCAACCGCCATCCGCCTCGGCCTCGGAAATATCCTAACGAATGAGTCTCACCTCCGTGCCGTGTGGCAGATGATTTTGGACAGGTTGCATTGAGACCAAAGTTTCTCCTCCCCTGCGGCATCGCCCTGATCGCGCTGGCGCGTTTGCCTTCGGCGGGAGCGCAGGTCGCGACGACAGATCGCGTCGCGGTGGAGGCGGATCGGCTGCCAGACGCCGAGTCAAGCGAGCCCTTTGACGTGGAAGTAGTCGACGCACAAGAGCTGGAGCGCGCACCGCAATCGCGGCTGAACGATATTCTGGGCGCGGAGCTGCCGGGCTTCAGCTTGTTCCGGCGCAACAGCAGCCGGACGGCGAAGCCGACCACGCAAGGTGTGACACTGCGAAATTTCGGCCCAAGCGGCGCCGGGCGGACGCTGGTTTTGCTCGATGGCATTCCGCTCAACGATCCCTTCGCGGGTTACGTTCTTTGGAGTCAGGTGCCGCCGGATTCGATCGACTCAGTGCTCGTGATTCCGGGCGGCGGCGCCGGATTGTTTGGCAACGCCGCTCTCGCCGGCACGATTTTTCTCAGCTCAAAACCAATGACTGAAAACTCAGCGCATGCGGAGGGCTCGATCGGTAACGATGAGACCTATGAGGGTGCGGTTCGCGGAACGAGCTTTCCCAATTCCTGAAGCAGCTATCGGATTGAGGTGCGAAAGCGCACAGTCACATTAAAACTCAGGTGTTGCTCCGCCGAGTCCGCCGTAAAAGTCCAAGACGAGAAGCCAAAGCGTTCCACCTGAGGTGCCTTTCCTGTCGGCGACGTGCACGAATGTGGTTCCGAAGGACAATCGTCCCGGCGACGAGGGGTTCTTGACCAATGGTAAACACTCGTTCCTGACGGCGAATAGACATCCATCAGAACTACTATAATTGCCGTAGTTAAGGCAACACTTATTGATCGACCATAGCTCGCCGCCTTCGTAGCTGGCTGGAGATTGTTCCCGTTCCCGGTTACGATCGCGCTCGAAGTTCTGGACGGCAGAGTGGCACTAGCATGAAGCTTACGGCGTACTATCTGCAAGCGTGGACCCTGCGCTACCTTCCAGTTGCTTCCGGTCGTCAGGCGAATTTACTTTCCTCGTGAAATGGCAACTCCTCCTCCTCCTCCTTTTCTGGCTTACGGCCACCGGCACTTTTGCCGGAACTCCCGCCACTTCGATCGAGATCGATCTCCAGGATCAGAAAGCTTACCTTATCCGCGACGGGCGCGCCGTTCTTTCCACCCCGATCTCCTCCGGCCGCTACGGTCATCTCACCGAGACCGGCTCCTTCCAAGTTATCGAGAAGGAGCGCAACCATTACTCGACCCTCTATGGCCGGATCGCGGACGCGCGCGGCCACACTATCGTGCCCGACGCCGACTCCGACATGCCGGTGCCAACGGGCGCGAAGTTCGTCCCCGCGCCAATGCCATACTTTGTTCGGTTCAACAGCGCGACTGGACTGCACGCCGGCTACCTGCCCGGTTATCCGGCCTCGCACGGTTGCGTGCGCCTGCCCGAGCAAAAGGCCATCGCGATCTTCAACGCTGTCGATGTCGGCACGCCTGTGACTGTCTTTGGCCGAACCCCGCGCGGGCGCGAAATGCAGGAGGCCCGGAACCGTCCGCGGCGGATGAATTGGCCTAACGACCCGCGGCTTTACCAGCCAGCGCCGTGGTGGGTGCGTTAAATCCGGTCGGCTCGGTCCGCGGCCCGCGCGCCTAACAAGACGTAAGCGCGAGCGGCCTTCGCTTCAAGGGATGAGATGTGGCCATTGACCCGGGGGCTCTTCAAGATACCCTGCGGTCAGGAATACGGTGGACCAGCAAATTCTTTCCGGACTCCGTGATTACCTGCTAGCCCATCGCGAGAAAATTACCGGCGAGTGGTTGCGAGCTGTGGAACGGGACGCCGTCATTAGTTCTTCCGATCGCCTTGAGTACAAAGAGCTTGTTGATCACGTGCCAGCGCTCTTCCAAGATCTGGCCGAACTCCTAAAATTTCCGCAATCTGACCCAAACCACAGTGAGGTGTCTGGTGATGCGCGAGTCCACGGTAAATATCGCTGGCGACAAGGTTTAATTGGGTCGAAGCATCTGCCCAAAAAGTGCCGGCGTTCGATGGGGAAACTAGAAAAGCCGCCGAATACATAATCACGGTGCCGTCGACGATTTCGTCACTGACTCAGCCAGCAGTTTGTCGAAGAACAGCAAAAAGGCATAAACAACTTGAACTCGGAACTGGCGGACGCCCTCGCCGAGGTGCGCCAGCGGACAGCGGCGGCGGAGGCGGCTAACCAGGCTAAGGATAGATTCTTGGCCATGCTCAGTCACGAGCTGCGGACGCCGCTTAATCCTATCTTGCTTTGGACTCAAGCCACTCTCGAAGACGGGCAACTGTACCCATCGCTTAGAGACGGTGTGCGGATGGTTCGTCGGAACATCGAATTGGAAGCTAGTTTGATAGATGACTTGCTTGACGTTGCACGTATCACCGGTGGGAAACTGAACTGCATTTACAGCTTTCGGACGCTGCTTTGCTTTTTCGGGATGCCCTGGAAATGGTTAAAGCCGAGTTGGCGAAGAAACAACTAGAGGTGCACGTTGAGCTGATCGCCGCCAACAGTTATGCAGTAGTGGATCGCGCGCGCCTTCAGCAGTGTTCTGGAACGTATTAAAAAATGCTCAAAAGTTCTCAGCCGAAGGGAGAAGGATTTCGATTCGTTCTTTTAATGACGGAGAGAAGCTTTTATTTGAGATCAAGGATAGTGGCAAAGGAATCGAACCTGAGCTCCTGCCGAAAATATTTGAAGCATTCGCTCAAGGAGAGGCACCGGCCGACGGGCTCGGGCTAGGATTGGCGATATCTAAAGCGATTATCGAGACGCATGGCGGCAGAATTCGTGCGTTCAGTAAAGGAATCGGAACGGGGGCTACTTTCACAATTGAGCTCATGACTGGGCGAAGGGAATCCACTCCCTGACCTACCATTTCGTCCTGTAATCTAACGGATAAAGAAAGGGTTTCCTAAACCATTTCCGAAGGCCCTGATGCGGCCTTCTTCATTGAAACCCAGCTTTTCGGGCGCGCGATTCTGAAGCACTTTACCCTTAACTCCACTTATTTGGGTTGTGCTCTAGCCCGCTATCAGTCCCATGAGTTCGATTCAACTCCCGCCGCCCATCACGCGCGTTCTCGCCCGTGGTGGCTGATCTTGTTCTCGTTAGATGTCTGCGCGCGCGGTGATCCAGTCATCAGAGAGCGAGACGACCTTGCGGGTCGTGCGCTCGCTGTTCGCTAAGGAACTTCTCCGAGAACTGATTCCAGAACCACCAGAGCGGGTACATTCGGTTGTTCCAGTCCCACTCCTCGGGCACGATTGTACGCTTCAGCCACGCCTTGAACTCCGGTTCATGCTTTGCAAGTTTTCGCAGCTCACGGTCGCGAGGCGGCTGCTCCTTCTTTCCGAGCTCCCATTGCCAGGGGTATTGCTTGTAGTTCCTTGCGTCCCTCTCTTGTTCCTCTTTGTCCGCATCGGCTTCTCGGTGGCAGCGACCACTACACACAACCATGTATGCGTCGTCGGGGTAGTCCC
>JAICMR010000170.1 GCA_025929155.1 Chthoniobacterales bacterium
CAGTACAGAACGATCCGAGACCGCGAGGTGGAGGAAATCCAGTAAAACTGAGCTCAGTTCGGATTGGAGGCTGCAACTCGCCTCCATGAAGCCGGAATCGCTAGTAATGCCGTATCAGCTACGACGGCGTGAATACGTTCCCGGGCCTTGTACACACCGCCCGTCACATCATGGAAGTCACTTGTAGCCGAAGTGCGCGCGCCAACCCGCAAGGGAAGCAGCGCCCTACGCTATGAGCGGTAACTGGGATGAAGTCGTAACAAGGTAGCCGTAGGGGAACCTGCGGCTGGATCACCTCCTTTCTAAGGAGAAATTCTTTCACCACTTCGGTGGTGCTTGAATAGGTCGACGGCTAAGACTGAAATCCTTCGGGGTTTCGGAGATGCCGTTAAGCCCTTGGAATCGAAAGAAACCAAGGCTCAGAGAATATATCGAAACGGTAACGCACAATTCAGTTTTTGTTTGATTGCTGACAAGGTTTAAAGGCCGGGCGGCTTATGCTGTCCGGCCTTTTTCTTTGCTGTGTCCTGTGTTTGCTTTGCAAATGAACCTAAGCGACCGAGCGCTCCAGATATTGCACGAGTGGGTGCAGTCAGAAAGTCTGCGCAAACACTCTTACGCAGTCTCTAACTGTATGAGCCACTTTGCCCGGGCGAGCGGCGGCGATCCCGATCTCTGGGAGGCAGTAGGCCTGCTCCACGATTTGGATTACGAACGTTTTCCAAACGTGCACCACAGCGCTACTGAAGAACATCCCTCGGTCGCCGCTGCTTGGCTCCGTCAAGAAGGCTGGAGCGAAGAAGTTTGTCGCGCCATCCTCTCGCATGCGAACTACACGGGAGTGCCGCGCGCGACGCCGCTCGAGAAAACTCTTTTCGCTGTTGATGAATTGAGCGGATTCATCACCGCTGTGGCACGTGTGCGTCCATCAAAGAGTATCCGCGAAGTCGATGTTGTGGCGGTGAAAAAGAAGATGAAAGACAAAGCTTTCGCCCGCGCCGTCAACCGCCAGGACATCATCGACGGCGCGCAGGAACTCAATCAACCATTGGACGAAGTCATTGCAGAAGTGATCGCGGCGCTCGCTGCGGATGCAAAACGGCTGGGCTTGGCGGGCATAGCTGCTTAAAGCAAGTCCATGGGGCTAGCTTGCATTCCGCGTCGCTCATTTTACAATCCGCATTCCAACCGGGGGCATAGCTCAGTTGGTAGAGCGCCAGCTTTGCAAGCTGGATGTCAGGGGTTCGAATCCCCTTGCCTCCAATCTACGTTGGCTTCGAGTTTGGGCTGTTCGCGCCGTGGCTTTAGCGAAGGCGGACGCGGTCTTATTCCGGGACAGAGGAGCAAGGCATGACTGGGCAGGCCCTCGAGAATGACACCTTCGCGAGGAAACGATTGCAGAACCGCTACTTCGGCTTCACCAGATCCGCGCGATTCAGGTCGAGATTTTTCTGCTCGATCACCCGGGTCTGAGGAGAGTTTTTCTTCAGCGCGTCCAGAAAAGCTGAAGCTTTGCCCACCACTACCGTACTCGCCGCCGCCGCTAGATCCTTTTTCGCGAAAGCGGTTACTTTGTCGGTTTTCACCGCGTTGATCGAGGGAATAAATTTGTCGAGCGTGTCGAGGGGGAGGTTGTAAATCGCCAGGTCGGCAAGTTGCGCGATGAAGCCCTGGTTGGTCTCGAGGCTGCGCGCATAGCCGCCGGTCAGAACCGCCGCGCGTGATTTGAGTTCTTCCCCTTGCACCGGATTCGTCACCAGCTTCTTCAATTCCGCCGCCATCAACGTGGCGACTTCGGCGGCCGATTCGTTCTTCGTCTGCGCGCTTGCCCTGAAAGCGCCGCCGTCGCGTCGCGCATCGATCGAGCTGCCAGCGCCATAGCTCAGCCCGCGCTTGATTCGCACCTCGCGGTTGAGGCGGGAAACGAAGCCATTTCCGAGCGCCGCATTGGCGACCAGAGCTGTGTAATAGTCCGGGGAGTCGCGTTGAATTGTCGGCTTGCCTAGCACGACAGCAGCCTGGCCGGCATCGGGCATATCCACCACGAGAGTCTCAGGCTTCCAACTGGTTGCCGGAGCTTTCTCCTTTTCGTTAGGCCAAGCCGGCGCGCTTTTCCAGGAGCCAAACAACTCTTGCGCGAAACTCTTTGCCTGCGCCAGCGTGATGTCGCCGGCGAGAAGGAAGGCTGCATCCTGAGGCCGATAGTTTGCCTGGTAAAGCTGCACGATATCGGCGCGTTGGATCGCCTGAATCGACTCCAGCGTCCCGCTGCTGGCGTGACCGTATTCGCTATCGCCGAAGAGCACCCGTTCCGTCACGAAACGTGCGACCGACCCCGGCTGCTGCAACGCCACCCTCAGACCGTCGAGACGCTGGTGCTTCAATCGGTCGATCTCTTCCTGCTGGAAAGCTGGATGGAGCACGACGTCCGCGAGGATCTTCAGCGCGGTTGGAGCTTTGTTGGACATCACAACCACTCCCGCGGCGGTTTGATCCCAGCCAGCACCGGAATCGATCGAGCCGCCTAACGACTCGATCGCGGTTGCGATTTCGGGCGCAGACATCGTCTCGGTCCCCTTTGTCAGAAGATCACCGGCCATGCTCGCGGTGCCCGCGCGATCCTTTCGATCGGCTTCCGCGCCGTGGCGGATGACGACGGTGGCGGCCAGAAGCGGCAACTGATGCCGCTCCGCCAGGATCACGCGCAAGCCGTTAGCGAGAGTTGTTTCCTGCGGCTCGGCAAACTTCGTCTCGCGCGGCGCGGAAGGGGCCGGCGGGGCGTCGATCCCGGCGATGGCAAACGCATTTCCCGCACTCGTTAGGCAAGCGAGAAGCGCCAGCAAGGCTGTTATCCCAAGCGGAGCGAAGCGGAGCCGAGGGATCCGGACGAACTTCGCCGAAGGTTCGCAAACACGCTCCCCGGTTGCTCCGCGGGAGCCCTTGATTGTGTTCCGCTGCGCTCCACTCCGCTCAGGATGACGGGTGTTGTTAGGCAAGCCTTTCCTCACGATTTCTTCTCCTTATTCGGTGTCGCGGTTTTCATCGCCTCGGGCAGGTATTCGATCTGCACCTTCTTCTTGCCTCCGATGTACTGATCGAGCGCCGCTTTCACCTGCGCCGCGGTCACCGCCTGCAAACGCGCGAGACCGGTGTTCACGTGTTCCGGGTCGTTATAGATCACCGCCGCTTCGCCGAGCGCGCTCGCCTTGCCGTTGTTCGTCTCGAGCTCTAGCAACTTGCCGGTGAGAAAACGGTTTTTGGCCTTCGTCAGCTCCGCTTCAGTCACTCCTTCTTTCAGGACTTTGTCGATCTGTTCGTTCAACGCTTTTAAGGCTTCGGCTGGCTTTTTCCCGGTGGCTAAAATCATCCGCACGGTGAGCAAACCGAGATCCTCCTGCAGGTCGGAGCTGAAGCTGACTTGTTGCGCGATCTGCTGGCGGTAAACCAGCGATTGATACAACCGCGAAGAATCTCCGCCGGATAAAATCTCATCCGCCAGCTGCAGCGCGGGTGCATCGTCGCTTCGGATCGAGGGGGCGAGATACGTCACCGCGATCGCGGGCAGCGGCGCTTTCGGGCTGTATTCCACGACCTCTTTGTCGGCCTCGCGCGGCGGCTCTTTCGCGGTCACGCGCGGGATTTTCTCCAAGGGCTTTTTGATCGCGCCGAAATACTCCCCGACCCAATCGTGCAATTCGTTAGGCTGAAAATCGCCGACCACGACCAAGGTTGCATTGTCGGGCCGGTAAAAGGTCGAGTGGAACGCTTTCACCTCCGGTAACGTTGACGCGTTCAGCTCCTCGATGCTGCCGATTCCCGGTCGCTTGTAGGGATGCACAGCGTAGGAACTCTTGATCGTATCAAGGTAGAACTCGCCGTACGGGTTGGCCGCGATCCGCTGGCGGTATTCCTCTTTCACCACGTCACGCTCGGAATCGAAGTTCGCCTCGTTCAGCGCCAGCGAGGACATTCGCTCCGCCTCCGCCCACAGGATCGGGTTCAGATAATTCGACGGCACCACCTCGTGGTAAACCGTCACATCCTCGGCCGTGTAGGCGTTATTTTCTCCGCCGATATTTTCCGTCAGGTCATCGAAAGTATCTTCCTTCAGATGCTCATTACCTTTGAACATCATGTGCTCGAAGAGATGCGCGAAGCCGCTTCGGCCGGACGGATCATCTTTCGCGCCGACGTGATACCAAACCTGCACCGCCACCGTCGGGCTGGAGTGATCCTCCACGCTGTAAACTTCCAATCCGTTAGGCAGCGTTTCGTGCTGGAATTGAATCGGCGGGATTCTCACAGCCGCGGGCGTCGGTTCAGCCGCGGCGGCGGGGAAAAGAGTCACAGCAAAAAAGATCGCAGCCCAGGCAAAGGAAGATGAATACACGGATTGGTTCGACACTCTCGCTTATGATTCGTTTGAAAACGCAGAAACGCCAGTTTGCAGGCTAGCCGGCTGTGCCAGCTTCAGCGCAGGGGTCATGAAAATTGATTCGCGGTTTCATGTTCTGGAACAGCTATACGCGCGACATCAGTTCGTCCCAGCGACGTTGTTGAACGGTTCGGAAATTTGCGCCCAATCGCGGTCAGGGATTTGTCATACCTGATTTACCGCCGGAGTTAACTGCAAATACCGTCGCGAGGCGTTCGAGCATCGCCTTGTGGGGACATGACCTTTCGAAAGCGGTTGAACCCCCAGCCTGGCATGCAAAAAGCCGGCGGCGCCCGTGGGCCTGACTGGATTCGAACCAGTGACCCTGCGCTTATCAAGCGCATGCTCTAACCAGCTGAGCTACAGGCCCGGGCGGCGCGGATGCGCCGAAGGAAAGGAACTGTGAAGGGAGATCGCCGATTGGTCAAGGCGAGGGCCCAGCCGCGCCAGCCGCTCCTGCAATTTACTGAAATGGGAGCCGGCCCAGAAGATTTTTCGACAGGCGCGGCAGCGGCGGGAATTCCGCATAATAAATTTTCGTGAGCGGTTCAAGTTCGTCG
>JAICMR010000067.1 GCA_025929155.1 Chthoniobacterales bacterium
GTTAACTATTGGCTCATTAAGTGGAGATGGAGTCGTTTTTCTCGGTTCCCGGAATCTTTCCATCGGCAGTAACAACTCGAGCACATCGTTTGCGGGCCTTCTTCAGGATGGCGGAGTGGTGGGCGGAAGCGATGGGAGTGTGACAAAGGTAGGGAGCGGCACGCTGGTCTTAAGCGGTGTCAATAGTTACACGGGCGGCACAGTTGTTGAAGAAGGAACGCTTCAGGTCAAAACCGGCAAGGGCTCGGGCACGGGCCCGGGCTCGGTGCAGGTGAATGCTGGAACCTTTGGCGGGCGGAGCAACATCGCAGGCGCAGTCAGGATTGGGAGCGGGACCGGTACGGGTGCGTATCTGGCGCCAGGAATCAAGGGCGCCGGGGTTCTGGTCATCCGCAACAGTCTGACCTTTAAAGCCGACGCCAGCTACAATTGCGACCTGAGTCTCACGCAGGCCAAGGCCGACGAAGTCATTGCCAAAGGAGTGACAATCGAGAGCGGCGCGCAGTTTGCACTGAGCGCCAAAGGCACCCAAATCCTCCCTGCTGGCACAGTCTTCACCGTGATTGACAACAAATCTCGCCAGCCCATCAGCGGCAGCTTTGCCAATCTTCCCGATAACTCCACGATCACCGCCAACGGCAACACTCTTGCCGTCACCTACGAAGGCGGCGATGGGAACGATCTGACGCTCACCGTGCTCCGGTAAGAGGCGGCCGTAAGGTTTCCGATGCTGCAAGAAAAAGACTGAATTGGCAGTCGCTCGTCCGCGGATATCCGGGACGAAAATATGGCACCGAAGGAGAGCGATGAACTGCTCCGCAGACAAAAGTTTAGACGCGGGTGAAATTTTGCCTTGCCCTTGTTCTCGGCAATCGCTATTCCCTTCGCCCAGCCTATGAAATTCCACCGCAAATCCATCTCTACGCTGTCGCGCCGGGTCGCCTGCGCCATTCTGCTTCTCGCCGCAGTCGCCGCCGGCATCGGTGCGATCACTTCCTTACGCGCGGTGGAAGATCCGAAATCTCCCGCTCACGTCGCGGCGGAAAAGAAGATCGCCTCTTGGGTGAACGCCCACACGCAGGATGGGAAGCAGGCGGAATTCATCGTGGTGCTGAAGGATCAGGCCAACTTGACCGGTGCCGCCGCCCTAAAGTCCAAGGCTGATAAAGGTCGCTTCGTCCGCGATGCGCTTTGGAATAAGGCTCAGGCGACACAGGGTCCGATCCTGAAAATGATCGAGGCGCGCGGCTTGGAGCATCGCGCCTTTTACATCGTGAACGCGATCTGGGTGAAAGGCCGCGCGCAAGATGTGATGGCGATCGCGGAGCGCGCCGATGTAGATCGGGTCGAGGGCAACCCCGAGGTGCGGAATTATCCGAATCCGCTGCCCGCGATCCCTGCGCCAGAGACGGATCCAGACGCACCGGCCACGGTCGAGCAAGGGATTGCCTACACCAATGCGCCTGCAGTCTGGGCGATGGGATTTCTCGGCCAGGGAATCGTGATCGGTGATGGCGACACCGGTTTCCGCTGGGATCACAATGCGATCAAGCCGCACTATCGCGGCTGGAACGGCTCAACTGCCGACCACAATTACAACTGGCACGACGCCGTTCACACCGGCGGCGGAATCTGCGGACCGGATTCGCCGCAACCTTGCGATGATTTCGGCCATGGCACGCACACGATGGGCACGACGGTCGGCGATGACGGCCAGGGAAATCAAATCGGGATGGCGCCCGGCGCGCAATGCATCGGCTGCCGCAACATGGACCAGGGCACCGGCACGCCCGCGCGTTACATGGAGTGCTTCGAATTTTTCCTCGCCCCCTACCCGCTTGGCGGGACGCCGGCGCAGGGCGATCCCAGCAAGGCACCCGATATCACAACGAATTCCTGGGAATGCCCGCCGACCGAAGGCTGTTCGCCGACCACCTTGCAAGCGACGGTCGAGGCCCAGCGCGCGGCCGGAATCATGTGCGTGGTCGCCGCCGCGAATTCCGGGCCGGCCTGCTCAACGGTGCAGAATCCGCCTGGAATCTACGACGCGGCCTATTCCATCGGCGCCCTCAATAACGGGACGGACACGATCGCCTCGTTCAGCAGCCGCGGGCCCGTCACGTCCGATGGCAGCATGCGGATGAAACCCGACCTCGCCGCGCCGGGCACGAACGTGCGTTCGAGTTACAACAGCTCGAACAACTCCTATGCATTTCTCAGTGGCACCTCGATGGCGACGCCCCATGTCGCGGGCGCGGTCGCTTTGCTTTGGTCGGCGCATCCCGAATTGCAAAACGATATTCCGGACACGGAAAATATCCTAAACGCTTCGGCGCACCACATCCTTTCGAACGAGTGCACCGGCGGCACGCCGACCACGCCTAACAATACCTATGGAAACGGCCGGCTCGATATCCTGGCGGCGGTAAATTCCGTTTCGTCATTCCAGCTGTCGTCCGCCGCGTCTGTCAAAACGCAGGGCGCGCAGACCTTCGGCGTCCCGCTGGCGCTGACCGGTGAGCCGGGCGTCGAGTGCCGGAACAGTCGCGGCGGTTCCGAGACGCTTCTCTTCACCTTTAGCGACAACGTCGTGAGCGGGAGCGCCAGCCTAACGACCGGCAGCGGGCGCGTCGCCAGCACGAGTTTCAATGGAAACACAATGACCGTGAACCTGCGGAACGTGGCCGATGTGCAGGAAATCACCGTGACGCTGAGCGGGGTAACGAACAGCAGTTCGCAAGTGCTCGCCGACACCTCCGTGAGCATGAACGTGCTGGCCGGCGATGTGAATGCCGACAAAGTTGTCGATGCGACCGACGTGCAACTGACCAAGGGGCAGATTGGGCAGCCGGTCAGCGGCTCCAACTTCCGCGAAGACGTGCGCGCCGACGGTGTGATTAATTCGAGCGACACGAAAGGCGTGCGCAGCGCCGTGGGCCATATGCTGCCCTAACGACGGCGGAAAGCCGACTGAGCCACGGACTGACACGGATCGACACGGATAAGAGGCGAAGTGGCCGCGGCCGCTCGACTTGGAGTTTCTCTCCCATCCGTGTCTTGGCCGGGTTAATCCGTGGCGAAAAAATCGATGTTGGCGTTCGTCCGGGTTCAGCGCGCGCTCTCGGTCGGAGCGGAATTGTTACCGGCGAAAATTTTGTCCAATGTCGCGAGCGCGTTTTGCGGACCGATATATTTCTCGCCTTCGTAGCTGCTCGCGACGACATGGCCGGTGTCATCGATCACGAGGAGCGAAGGAATGCTCTCGCCGCCCAATTCCTTGAGCGGCGCGAACTCGGCGAGTCGATCGTAGTCGAGTGCGAGCCACGGCATCTTGTTTTCGCGCTGGTAGATTTCCCAACTGTAACGCGAGCGATCCAGGCTGACGAAGATGAGCTGGAATTCCGGATGCTGCGACGCGACGCGGTTGTAGTAATCGACCAGCTCGGGGGTGAATTTCCGGCACGGCGCGCACCAATGCGCTGAGAAGTAAAAGGCGACTAACTTCTTGTTCTCGAGCGCGGTGGGATCGGCCGGCGTAATCGTGCCGTCGTGGCAGACCACGAGCTTGTCTTTGAACGCGCCGAAGATCGGAGCGCCAGAATTCTGCGGCCTCGCGGCGGCGCGCGCACGTTGTTCGCGCAGGATCTGCGTGGCGGTGCGGAACGCCTTCTCGGCTTCCTGTTCTCGACTCGCCGCCTCCGCGGCCGCAGCCTCGCGCGCCTCTTGCGCCGTGGCGTCGTCTACTTTGAAAGATCCCTTTTCCAACACGTCGATCAGTTCCGCGCTCGCGCCGATTTGCTCGAAGGAGCTGCGAGTCGCCGGATCAAGCTTCTCGATCACGCGACGTTGTGAGATTTCTCGCAGGACATCCGTGGTCGCGTAGCCGGAACGCAACATGAGAGAGATATCCTTGAGTGCGAGCGGCTGCGGCCCGGCGAGAGCGGCCAGGGCGAAGCTAAAAACGATGAGAAAAACGAGCGAACGCACCCGTTTCTGGGAGCAGGAGGCGAGCCAGTTCTGTTTGCCGCTCCGGCCCCAGTCTGCTGACGTCGTTCGAGAACAGAACGTGACGCGCACTTTCCTGAGCAACGCGAGGCCGCGGGAGCAGATTCCTGTTATGCTAGCCCGATGATCGAGTTTACCGTGCCTAACAAACATAGCGGCCTGCGGCTCGATCGATTCCTGGCGTTATCGCTGCCGCAGTTTTCGCGCGCGCGTTTGCAGGAGTTGATTCGGCAGGGCGCGGTCACGTGGCAGGGGAAAATCCCGCGGCCGCGCGTGGAAGTGTGCGCGGGAGATGTCGTTAGGCTGACCGAGCCGGAGCCGGAGCCGATCGAGGCGCAGCCGGAGGAGATTCCGTTGCAGATCTTGTTCGAGGACGATGACCTGCTCGTGGTGAACAAGCCCGCTGGGCTCGTGGTTCATCCGGGCGCTGGAAACCAGGAACACACCCTTGTGAACGCGCTTCTTCATCATTGCGCGATCCTTTCCGGAATCGGCGGTAAACAGCGGCCCGGCATCGTGCATCGG
Organism: Chthoniobacterales bacterium; assembly: GCA_025929155.1. Classification (GTDB taxonomy): domain Bacteria; phylum Verrucomicrobiota; class Verrucomicrobiia; order Chthoniobacterales; family UBA10450; genus Palsa-1392. The sequence goes on from JAICMR010000067.1 coordinate 4,531, forward strand.
CTCGATAAACAGACGAGCGGCGCGATGGCCGTGGCAAAAAATGACGCGACGCACCAGGAGCTTTCACGGCAATTCGCCGATCGCGAGATCACGAAAATTTACCTGACGTTGGTGACGGGAAGTTTCCGGCGTTCTCATGGGACGATCGATGCTTCGATCGGGCGTCACCCGATCCATCGCAAAAAAATGGCCGTCAATCCTGAACATGGCCGAAGTGCGCGGACCGACTATCGCGTGCTCAAAACCGCCGGCGGCGTGAGCCTGGTCGAGTGCACCTTGCACAGCGGGCGAACCCATCAGATTCGTGTGCACCTGCATCATCTTGGTCATCCCGTTTTGGGCGACAGCCTCTACGGCCGGAATCGGCAAATGGCCGCCCCGCGCCAGATGTTGCACTCGTGGAAGCTTGGCTTTACTCATCCCCGGACAGGAGCGAGATTGAACTCCGAAGCAGCGCTGCCGGAAGATTTTCGTGCCAGCTTTCCCGGCACGCTCGACCTGGAATCTCGTTAGGCGAATAACAAGATCCGCTGAGCATACGCCACTGAGCATCGCTGAAGGATGTGGAAATATCCGCCGATACTCCCACGCTCGCCGTTAGGCGAAGGACTCCTCTTTCCCGGAGGACGGAGTGTCATCCCGTCGCAGCGGGCAAATTGCCCGCTGCACCTCTGCCCGCCAACACCAAGAGCAGCGCCACGAATGGCGGCAGGTAAATGATTCCCCGGAGCCAGAGCGTGGAATGCCACGGCAGGAGGAAAAGCCGTTCATCCCAGAACAAATAGTAAGCGAACATCGTGATCGACAGCACCACCCAGGGCTGTGCTCGACGCCACGCAGCGAAAGGCAAAACCCAAGTGAGATACCACGGATGAAGAACCGGACTCAGGATCAACGCTGTCCCGATGACCCAGAGCAGGCCGCGCTTCCAGTTCCGCACGAAGCAGGCCGACACGATCACGACCGCGACGAGAATGACCCGATTATAACTATAGTTAACCTGATGAACGTTCGGCCAGAAGGTGTCCTCGATGATCCACCAGAACATGTCGTTCAGGCGCGCGACCTGCACGAACTTGCCTAACGAGTCCCAGATCTTAACCTGCGGAAACCCAAACGGCAGACTCGTCAGCAACGGAATCGCGAGACTAACGAGAAGCGTCCAGGCACGCCGCCCCAATGCGAAGACGAAGAGCGGCAGAAGGAGACCGGGAATCAGCTTGATTGAGATCGCCGCGCCGATCGCAACCGCGCCCAGAAGTGCCCACCGCCATTGCGCGGCAGCGACGGTTACTTGCCTGCTTTTTATGAAACAAAGGATGCCGCCGAGCATTGGCAGGACCATGAGGCTGTCGAAGTGCGCCGCTCCCGCGAAGCAGTAAACGACGAGCGGGTTCCAGGCGTACCAGGCTGCCTCGGCGTGGCGCGCCGCTCCACCGATCAGGCGCAAAAGCAGCCCAACGACTGCGAGATCGGCTAGCGCGAGCGCAATTTTATAAGCCAGCGCGCCGGCATCGAGACGCGCCATCGCTCCGAAGAAAAGCTGCGCGCCGGGCGGATAAATCGAAGCGTAATCGCGATGATTGATCCGGTTCCAATCAGGGAATTGCGATCGCAAGGGAACGAGCCGGTCGTCGTTAGGCGCGAGCAGGTACGGGTTGAATCCGGCATTCTGCACCTTCCCTTCCCATTGGTAGCGCCAGAGGTCGTCGCCTGGTTGGAGCGGCAACGCGAGCAGCCGCAAAAGCACCGCAACGCTCCAGAAAGTAACGGTCGCGAGCCGGGCGCGCGGCAGCCTAACGAACTCCGAGACGGCAGCGTAAAATGCGACTCCGCAGAACAGCGCGGTCTCGACGAATTTGACCGGCATCGTCTCATAACGCCAGTCATCGAAACGATTGAGCGCGGCGAAGAGCAGCAACTCGGCGACGAGCAGGAGCCAAAGTCGCCAATACTTAACGAGCACTGCGACAAGCGCGTTCATTTCAACCAGGCAGTTGGCACGAATCTGTCCCATCAACCCCGGACCGCCGCATCGACAAAGCAGCCGTCATCCTGAACGATGTGCAGCGTAGCGGAACGGAATCGAAGGATCCCGTAGAGCTGCCGCGAAGCCCGACATTGAAAACTTGCAAAAATTCCACGAGGTCCTTCGACTGCGCGTGCGCTCCGCTCAGGATGACGCGGGCCGACGCTTTCCCGTGATCCGTTGCAAACCGATCCGGAAAGCTGCCACATCTACAATCTCAGCGACCCGACGCTTCAGGCGACGCGCCCGCGTCGCGAGGAAAAGCAAAAAAATCGCGTAGGGAATGAGCAGCCGCAGTTCGAGGCCGGAGGTGTTGAGATAGCGGTAGATCAGCAGCGCAATGATCAGCAGGTTGATAATGACGGTCGTCGTTACGTAACGATAGCTCAGTTTTACCCTCGTTAGGCACTTGAGCCCGCCGTGATACTCGGTCACGGTCTGAAGGACGATGCTCCAGAAGAAGTTGCCGTAGATCTGGATATCCCATTCCTTCCAGCCGGTATCGGCGGAGTAGTTCCAGCCCTCGTCCTCGAGAAGCTGAAAGGTTGATTTGAGCAAGGCGTTTCGCTCGATCCCCTCCTCGCTCCAATAACGGCGCCGGCGCAGGTTGCCTCGCCCGAGGCTGCGCGGGCGTATTTTTTCGTGCGTGCCGATCACTCCTCGAGGAGTGCGCTTGAACTCCAGCCAGGTGAAGTAACGATTCCATCCCCTGACGAGTGGCTGGGCAAAGGCGAGGAACATGACGAGCAGCCTCGCCGGGATCGTGTCGAACTTCGGCTCAATCCGCGCCCGAAGCATGTAGGAAAGCGCGACGCACAAGGTGCCGCCGAGCATCAGATACGGAACGATCCGCAGCACCGGCAGGAAAATTCCGAGGCCGAAAAGAAAGAGCGTGAGCGCGAACCATTCGACACTGCTGACGTAGTTTGCGATTTCGGATTGCGGCGTCGGATAGATCGATTGGAAAAACCCTTCGCCGAAAACGCCATGATAAATGATCGGGCGATTGATGAACCAACTGAAGCGCGGTGTGCCGTAAATTTGGCCGCGCCATTTCGCGGTCCCAGTCGGACCAAAGAAGATCAAATGTTTGAATCGCAGCATCGATTCGGCCTCGCCGTAGCCAGCCTGTTGCTTGCGAAAAGCCTTGAGCGTGAACCGGCGATGGTGCCAGACGATCGCGGTGGGCGCGAAGGCAATGACGTGGCCTTCCTGTTGGAGACGCCAGCAAAAATCGACGTCGTCCCCCGCTTTTCGGTACTCGATGTCGAACCCACCAATTGTATCAAAAGCCCAGCGGTAGAAGGCCATGTTACAACCCGGGATGTGTTCGGCCACGGTGTCGGTGAGCAGAACATGACTTGGCCCACCCGGCGCAGCGGCGACGCAGGCCTGCACCCAGTTTTCCGCCGGCGGCGAAATGTTTGGCCCACCTACGCCCGCGTAGTCGCCGCTCAGAAGAGTACCAACGAGGTAATAAAGCCAGTCCGGATCGGCCATGCAGTCGGAGTCGGTGTAGGCCAGGACTTCGCCCTTGGCGGCAGCGGCGCCGGCGTTACGCGCGTAACTCAGGCCGTGATTGGTCTGCCGAATATAGCGAACGTTGGGGTAACGCGCGGCGATCTCAGGCGTGTCATCGGTCGAGCCGTCATCGACCAGGATCGCTTCGTAGGCGGGATAGTTGATTTTGCCTAACGATTCCAGGCATTCGGCCAGCGTCTTCGCCCCGTTGTAAGAACAGACAATCACGGAAACGAACGGCGTCCGCGGAAGGTCGCGATGCGGGAGCGCGGAGTCGTCCTGACCAAGCTTTTTCTGGAGCGCGAAGAACGATTTCTTCGGCGAACGATCGCGCCTAACGAGCCCAAACGACCAGTCGGTGATCTCTTGTTCGCCGGTAAACCATTCATCCGTCCAGGCGAAGAAGATCGTTCCGGCCAGCCCACAGCGCACCACGCTGTCCACGTGCCAGCTCAGCATTGCGGCCTGTTCTTCCTCGGAGTGGCGTTGCGTATCCATCCCAAATTCGCCGAGCATGAGCGGCTTTTCCTCCGCCAGATTTTGCAGGCGAAGCAGATACTTCTCGAAGTCGCGCTGATCGTGCAGGTAAACGTTGAAGCAATAGAAATCGACGTTTTGCGGCAGCAGATACTCCGTCGGCGGATAACTCGCGTAGGAGAAGAGAACACTCGGATCGGCTTCGCGTCCGACCCGGATGAGCATCTCGAGAAATTCCGTGACGCGGCGCACGCCTAGCCAGCGCACCATCGTCGTTGGAATTTCATTGCCGACGAGGTAGCCGAAAATCGCCGGATGCCCGGCGTGCTGGGCGACGGCCTCGCGGACCGCCGCGACGATCTCCCGTCGGGTTTTTCGCCTAACGAGAAACTCAACATGCTTCGCCCACGGAAGAGTGATGAGGACGCGCACGCCGGCTTCCGCGCAGGCGTCGAGAAACCAGCGCGGCGGGAGGTGGTAGATCCGCGCGACGTTTATTCCGAGTTCGCGCATCTGCGCCAGGTCGCGTCGCGCCTGCTCCGGCGTGCCAAGATAATGCCCGGAGGCGTCCGGCTTGAAAGGCCCGTAGGTCGCGCCTTTAACGAAAAACTTGTGATCGCCCTCGAAGAAAAATTTGGCAAGCGCGCGGACGCGGACCGGCAGAGTTTGGTTCACAAGGAGCTTTTCCTAGTGCAGAGGATGGGCCGACGCAACGCTCAGGAGGCGGAGGCGTGTCAAGTCGTCGGCCGGAGCGGAGCGCCAACCAGGCGAAGCACCCGGTTGGCGCGTCGTAGTGTTTGACGGCGCAATTCTTCCGGCGGAACGCGAGGGTTAGTCACCGGATCCTTCTGCTCCGCTCAGGATGACAACGAGGCGTCGACCACTCTCGCCGTTCGCTCGATTTGCTGCGGAGTGTGCGCGGTCGAGATGAAACCGGTCTCGAACTGCGACGGCGCGAAGTAAACCCCGGCATCGAGGCATCGGTTGAAGAAGCGCGCGAATTGTTCCTGATCGCTCCGTTTCGCGCTCGCCAGGTCCGTCACTGGACCAGCCATGAAGAAGAGACAGAACATCGAGCCGATACGATGGAAAGTGGCGCCAATCCCGGTTCTGCCTAACGAATCTTGGACCGCGCTTTCGAGTTGCGCGCCGAGTTCTTCGAGCTTTTTCCAGCCGTCGATCCGTTCGAGCTCGCGGAGCTGCGCGAGACCGGCAGCCATCGCCAGCGGATTACCCGACAACGTCCCCGCCTGATAAACCGGCCCGAGCGGCGAGAGCTGATCCATGATTTCCTCGCGACCGCCGAATGCGCCGACGGGCAGTCCTCCACCGATGACTTTGCCCAGCGCCGTGAGATCCGGCTGGACCCGGTAAATTTCCTGCGCTCCGCCGCGCGCAACCCGGAAACCGGTCATCACTTCGTCGAAAATCAGGAGCGCACCATACATCGTGCATTCGCGCCGGAGCGCCTCGAGAAATCCCGGCTTTGGAAAGTAAAGCCCGGCATTCGCGGGGACCGGCTCGAGAATCACGGCCGCGATTTCGCCCGGGTTTTCCCGAAAAGCCGCGCGCACCGCGTCGATATCGTTGAAGGGGAGCGCGATCGTCAGGTCGGCAAACTCCGCCGGCACGCCCGCGCTGTCCGGCTGGCCGTGCGTGAGCGCGCCGCTACCGGCATGCACGAGAAGCGAATCGACGTGACCGTGATAACAGCCTTCGAACTTGATGATCTTGTCGCGTTTCGTAAAACCGCGCGCAAGCCGGACGCAGGACATGGTGGCTTCGGTCCCGCTGTTCACCATCCGCACTTTCTGGATTGAAGGCACCCAGCGGCAGATCAGCTCCGCCATCTCGACTTCGTAGGGGTTTGGAATCCCAAAGCTGACACCGTGCTCGGCTGCCGCACGGATCGCGTCGATCACGACCGCCGGCGCGTGCCCGAGACTGGCCGGGCCCCACGTGCCGACGTAGTCGATGTATTCTTTCCCATCGACGTCCCAGATGTTTGCTCCAGCTGCGCGCTCGACGAAGAACGGTTCGCGCCCCAGCCCGCGAAAAGCGCGAACTGGAGAATTTACACCGCCGGGAATGCGGCGTTGCGCGCGGGCGAAGAGTTCGGCGGAACGGCTAGCCATGACTTGCTAAAGTTCACGCGGAAAGCCCGCGTGCAACGAAGTTGCCGACATTGCGCTCCCGCTCGTGATCGCCGGGCGTTTCGGCAGGAGAAGGATGAGTCCGAGAAAGGCGGGACGCGGCAGGCTGCGTTGACACTCCCGAGGCCTGCGCCTACGCTCCGGCTCGCAGTTCCGGCGGGGTAGCCAAGTGGTAAGGTCGGGGTCTGCAAAACCTCTATTCGCGGGTTCGATTCCCGCCCCCGCCTCTCCTCTCGCTTTGCCAGACGTATACAGTCTCGAAGGCGGTGCCTGTTATTCCGAGCCGGAGACCAGCCGCGCTGCCGGCTGGCTCGCCTGCACCCGCGCGTTCACCTTCTCGATCTGCGCCGCCTGTGCTTTGAGCGCGCTGCGCAACTCACTGTTGATTTTGTCTTGTTCGCTCAACCGTTGCTCCAGGCCCTCCACCTTCTGGTGCTCCTTCAGGAACTCGTTTAGTAACATCGCGTTCACCGCCTCATAACGGACGGTGTACGGCTTGCCGGACTTATCCTTTGCTACGAGGTCGGGATCAACCTTGGCGACTTCTTCGGCGACCAGACCAAACTGCGCAGTCGCTGAGTGGTCTATCTCCTTTTTGTAACGGAAGGTCACGGGCCTTAGGGAAAGGATGACTTCGCTCGCCTTCGACATCGGCTGAATATTCTCCTTGTAACGGGCCGAGGAGGTCATCACCCCGAGTTGGCCATTCGCGTCTATCACCACACCGACACCGCTCGCAACGGTGACGCCGCTGATGCCGGCAATGAAGGTGGACATTTGTTGTCCTATTCTCCCGATTCGGATGGTGTTGGATTCCCCTTCCACGCCGGAATTACCAATGTCGATATTCGAGTCTCCGGTCAGATTGTTACCCGCATTAAATCCCAAGGCGATGTTTTTGCTGCCGGTCAGATTATTGAAGAGCGAGTGGTAACCATAAGCCGTGTTGTTGTTCCCTTCGGTGTTATGTTCCATCGCTTCGCCCCCGCCTGCCGCGTTCTGGTTGCCGGTCGTGTTGTATAACATGGCGCTTTCACCGAGGGCGACATTATTCGAGCCAGTCGTGTTAAACAGCATGGTGGTAGAGCCGACGGCGGTGTTTCCACTGCCGTATTGGGAAACATTGAGATCACAGGTCAGCGCATAATAACCGACGGCGGTATTGCTATTGCCGTTCTTGTTGAATCGAAGGGCGCGGTAGCCGAGACCTGTATTTCCGACCGCGGTCGTGTTCGAGCGCAAACTGTCTTCGCCGATGCCGGTGTTATCATAACCGCTGGTGTTGTCATACATCGCGCCCGTTCCTATGGCCACATTCGACATCCCGCTTCGATTTGTATAGAGCGCGATATCACCGATGGCGATATTGAGGCTGCCGGTGGTGTTGCTGTAGAGCGCTCGATCACCGGCGGCGACGTTGAAGCTGCCAGTGGTGTTGTTGTAGAGTGTCCGATCACCGGTGGCGGTGTTTCCCGTTCCAAGGGTGTTACTGAACATCGCAGTTGAACCACTCGCGGTGTTCAGGCTTCCAGTAGTATTTTTGTAAAGGACATGGAAGCCCATGGCCGTGTTGTCGGTGCCGGTCGTCAGGCTAAAGAGGGCATCTTCGCCTTCAGCGGTGTTTTGAATTGGATATCCTCCGTCCGGCGGCGGATCAACGGCGAGAGCAGTCAGGGTGCAGGAGAAGGTCGCAAGAAGAATGAAGACGTTTCTTTTCATGAGCGTGCGATTGTCGCCAAGTCCCGTCGAAATCGTCGAGAACATTCCGCGGTGAAGACGAGTCGTGTGCCCGCGCCGCTCGCGTGCATTGGCCGCCGTAACCTATTGCTCTTAACAAGCCTGGCCCGCTCGCAACCTGCAGGCCAATGGACGGTGGTCAGGAAGGATTATGCTCATCCCATGTCTGGGTGGGTAGGTTTCTCCTAACCCAATGGAGCCGCTGTCGGAAGATTCGCAAAGCGTATCGGGGCGGAGCTTGGTTATCGATTACTGGTAAACTTGCGTCAAACGAAAGGCGATCGGCACGTTAGTTCCGCCTCAACCCGCCGGGGTAAGCCAAGTGGTTAGGCAGGGTCTGCAAAACCCCTATTCGCGGTTTCGATTCCGGCCCCCGCCTCTCCTCTCAGGTCGCTCACCCGGTTGTGCTCGACGTGGAATAACCGAGACTATCAGCACTCGCAATCTTGCGGGCCATTCCGCCGCCGTTATCCGAATTAACTGTATGAATGATCGAAACCACTCACCGCACGGCAAAATCACCCTGCATGGGAACGGACTGGGAGTTCCCTCCCCCGAGCTCGTGGAACGACGCGCCCGGGAAATCGCGCTGATCGATGAGCGGAATCCCGACGAATTCACCGATCGCGATTGGGAGCAGGCGAAAAACGAGCTCACCGGAGTCGAGCCCGCACACTCGCCCGAAGCGGACGATGACGTCACTGACGAAGTGAGCGATCGCGACGAGATCGTCGGTTCATCGGGACACCAGGCTGCGAACAATGGCTTCGAAGGCGACGAAAACGTTGGGGAAGAATTAGTCAGCGGCGGAATTGAAGAAGCGGCCCACGACCAGATGGTGGAAGCGCGCCGCGAAGAGCTCGAAGAGGAACGCGACGACCAATGACAAACGACGTGATTGATCAACCTGCCCCGCCCGCCACGTTCGCGACGGGCCGGCGCCCAGAGCAAAACCGTGCAGCGGACCTGCTCGCGCGCTACCGCCAGGTTCGGAAATTCTCGGAGCGGCTCTGCGAGACGTTGGAACCGGAGGATCTGGTCGTGCAATCAATGCCGGATGTCAGCCCGACGAAGTGGCATCTCGCGCACACCAGCTGGTTTTTCGAGACCTTCGTGCTGAAAGTCTGGATGCCGGAATATCGAACCGCGGTCCCGGAATACGCCTACCTCTTCAACAGTTACTACAACGCCGCCGGCGATATGCATCGGCGCGATCTGCGCGGGTTGATTTCGCGGCCGACCGTCCCGGAAACCTACCGTTTCCGGCATTCGATCGATTCGCACATCGCGCAGCTTCTGGAGCGGGCCGATCGCGAGTTGCTCGACGAAATTGAGCCGGTTTTCACGATCGGTTTGCACCACGAACAGCAACACCAGGAGCTGCTCGTGACTGACATCAAACACGTCTTCTCACAAAATCCGCTTCACCCGATTTTCCGGGAGCAGGATTCGCCTAACGAAAAGGAGGAGGACGCTCCAGCCGGCTGGGTTGACTTCGACGAAACCATTATCGAGATCGGCCACGCCGGCAGCGGCTTCAGCTACGACAACGAAGGCCCGCGCCACCGGGCGCTCGTGCCGGCCTTTTCTCTCGCGACCCGCCCGGTTACGAATGGCGAGTATCTCCGATTCCTCGACGAGGGCGGCTACACCAAGCCGGAGTTCTGGCTCTCGTTAGGCTGGACGACCGTAAACGAACAACGCTGGCAGGCACCGCTCTACTGGGAAAAACGCGACGGAATCTGGTGGAACTTTACCCTCTCGGGGATGCGGCCGATCGACGAATCAGAGCCGGTCACGCACGTCAGTTATTTCGAAGCCGACGCGTTTGCGAACTGGAGCGGCGCGCGGCTGCCCACGGAATTTGAATGGGAACGCGCCGCCGCCGGGTTGCCGATCGAGGGCAACTTCGTCGACACCGAGCGTTTTCATCCCGCGCCGGTCTCCGCTTCGCCTAACGACAAGCTGGAACAACTCTACGGCGATGTCTGGGAATGGACCCGCAGCGCCTATCTCCCCTACCCCGGCTATCACGCGGCGCCGGGAGCGCTCGGCGAATACAACGGCAAGTTCATGTGCAACCAGATGGTGCTCCGCGGCGGATCCTGCGCGACCTCGCAGAGCCATATGCGCGCTACTTATCGCAACTTTTTTCAACCGGAGAAACGCTGGCAAGTCACCGGCATCCGGCTCGCTCGCGATCCGCGATGACCATCTCGCCCAGCGGCGTCACGCTGCTCGACCTCGAGCCCGACGCTGACGATTTTCTCGCCCAGGCGGTGGCCGGTTTGGCGGGCAAGCCGCGCACGCTGCCGAGCAAGTTCTTCTACGACGAACGCGGCTCGGATCTCTTCCAGAAGATCTGCGAGCTGCCAGAGTACTACGTCACGCGGACGGAGAGGAAAATTCTCGAGCGCTACGGCGCCGAGATGGCCGAATCCATCGGCGAAAATGCCGAGCTAGTCGGGTTCGGCACGGGCGCGGGTGTGAAGACGCGCATGCTCCTCGGTCACCTGCGAAAGCCGATCGCCTATGTCCCGGTCGATATCTCGAAACAGCATCTGACCGAATCGGCTGATGCGCTCAGTCGCGAAATGCCGGACCTCGAGATCTTGCCGGTCTGCGCTGATTACCTGCAGCCGTTCGAGCTCCCGACGCCGTCGATCAAACCGGATCACGTCGCGGTCTATTTCCCCGGTTCCACGATCGGGAACATGAAACCGGAAACGGCGAAACAATTTCTCGAGCGCGTCTGCTCTCTTTGTGGCCGAAGTGGCGGCCTTATCATTGGGGTCGATCTGCAAAAGTCCAAAGAGGTCCTGGAATCTGCTTACAACGACAGCGCTGGCGTCACAGCCGAATTTAACCGGAACTTGCTCGTACGCGCCAACCGGGAGATCGGCGCCGACTTTGACCTGACGAACTGGCGCCATCGAGCGATTTACAACCGGGCCGCGTCCCGCATCGAGATGCATTTAATCAGCGAACGCGATCAAATTGTTCACCTCGGCGATCACGAATTTGCTTTCGCGGCCGGGGAAAAAATCATTACGGAATTTTCCTACAAGCACACGATCGAAGGATTCCGGGCGCTGGCCGGTTCAGCTGGGTTTCACTTCGCTCGGGCCTGGACCGATCCGGAGAAGCTCTTCGCCGTTTTTCATTTTACAACGCTCTGAGCTTTCCAGTGTAGTGGCGGGCGTGTCGCCCGCTTCGCGCGGTCGCATGCGCGGCTGACACAGCCGCCTCTACATCTTCATGCATCCGCTTCTCCAATTGCGCGGCGTCAGCAAAAGCTTTGGCCGTGCAGTCGCTCTTGCGCCGACTGATCTCGATATTCGCGCCGGCCTAACGACTGCACTGATTGGCCCGAGCGGTTGCGGAAAGTCCACGCTGCTCCGGCTCATTATCGCGCTGCTCCCACCGGATCGTGGCGAAGTTATTTTCGATGGCAAGCCCGTGACCGCCGAGAACGCGCAACAGTTCCGTCGCCGCGTCGGTTATGTCATCCAGGAAGGCGGCCTTTTTCCTCACCTGACGGCACGCGCGAATGTTCTCCTCATGTCGCGCCATCTCCGCCGCTCACCACAGGAGATGGAACGACGTCTCCAGGAACTGTGCGCGCTCTCGCAATTTCCCGAGGACGCGCTCGACCGTTATCCAACCGAGCTTTCCGGTGGCCAGCGGCAGCGGGTCAGCCTGATGCGCGCGCTCATGCTTTCGCCCGAAATGCTGCTGCTCGATGAGCCGCTGGGCGCGCTCGATCCACTCGTTAGGTCAGCGTTGCAGCGCGACTTGAAGGAAATTTTCTCCCACCTTAAGCAGACGGCCATTCTCGTCACGCACGACATGGGCGAAGCCGCCTACCTCGCTGACGAGATCGTGCTCATGAACGAAGGCCGAATCGTGCAGCGCGGCAGCGCGTCGGAATTACGAGATCATCCGGCGAGCGATTTCGTGACGGAATTTATCAACGCCCAGCGGAGCGCGAAATTTTGAAAATTCTGCTTCTGCTTCTGCTCTTCGCCAGCCCCGCGTTTGGTGCGCGACCGATCGTCGTTGGGTCCAAAAAGTTCACCGAATCCTACGTCCTCGGCGAGATCGCGAAGACGGTCCTTGAGCGCGCACATTTCGCAGTGGAGGAACGGGCCGGAATGGGCGGCACGATCATCCTCTGGCAGGCGCTACGCGGCGGGCAAATCGATCTGTATCCGGAATACACCGGGACGATCGGCGAAGAAATTCTGAAAACAAAGACGCCGCAAAGCGAACAGGAGATGCGCGCCGCGCTCAAGAATTTCGGGATCGGGATCTCGAATGAACTCGGTTTCAACAACACCTACGCGCTCGTGATGCGCCGGGCTGAGGCGGAGAAACTGCAGATCAAAACGATCAGCGATTTGCGCCAGCACCCGGACCTTAAACTGGGCCTGACCCACGAATTCCTCGACCGCCAGGATGGCTGGCGACCACTCGCGCAGCGCTACGGCCTAACAATGCCTAACGTGATCGGAATTGACCACGCGATCGGCTACGCCGCGCTCGTCCATGGCTCAATCGATTTGAAAGATGCTTACTCGACCGACGCGAAAATTGCGGAAAACGATTTGGTCGTGCTCCAGGACGACAAGCATTTTTTCCCGGAATACAAGGCGGTCTTTCTTTACCGGCTCGATCTCGACCCGCGTGCGTTACACGCGCTGAATCACTTCGGCCGGATTGATGAGAAGGAGATGATCGCACTCAACGCCGCCGCGGAGCGTTCGAAGAATTACTCTTACGCGGCCTCGCTCTTTTTCCATCAAACTGCGCCTAACGAGTCTGCGCCGTGGAATGGTTTGGCGAGTGATTTAGTCCGCTGGATTATCCGCCATCTCGAATTGGCTGGCATCTCGCTTTTCTTCTCGGTCCTGATCGGGCTGCCGCTCGGGATCGCCGCCAGCCGGGGCGGCGCGCTCGGGCAAGCCATCCTCGCAATTGTCGGTATGATCCAGACCATCCCGTCGCTCGCCTTGCTTGCGCTCCTCGTGCCGGTCCCGTTCCTCGGGATCAGCGCGACGACCGCGATCGTAGCGCTGTTCCTCTACGGCCTCCTGCCGATTGTGCGCAACACCGCGACCGGATTGCAGGAAATCCCCGCAACCCTGCGCGATTCCGCGATCGCGCTCGGACTCGAACCGGCCGCACGGTTGCGAAAAATTTACCTTCCTCTCGCCTCCCGCACGATTCTCGCAGGGATCAATACCAGCGCGGTCATCAATATCGGTACGGCCACGCTCGCGGCGTTAATTGGCGCGGGTGGCCTGGGCGAGCCGATCCTGAGCGGCCTGAACTTGAACGACAATGCGACGATTCTCGAAGGCGCGATTCCGGCCGCGCTGCTGGCGTTGCTCGTGCAGGGGGGCTTCGATTTGCTCGACCGCTTTCTGATCCCGCGTGGCCTGCGGCTTTAGAGGTCTCGGGTAGGTTGGGCGTCTCCCCCGCCGGCAGAGGCATCCTGCCTTTGCGAACTTTCCTTTAGTCTGGAGTTCCTTTTGGCGAAACCTCGAAACCGGCAGGCGACATCGCCGCCCAAGAGTTGTAGGGCCGCGCTCCAAAACGTTTCAGACGGCTTTTTCGTCGAATTGTGTCGGAACGAGAATCGCGTCGCTCATGCCGTGGAGGAGTTTTTTATCCGCGGGGACGATCGTCGCGAGCGCACCCTTCAGCTCCGCGCGCTTTTCCTCGACGAAATAATAAGGGCATAACCGCACGCGGCCTCGCATCGTTTCCAGCTCCCCGGTTTCCGCATTCCAAAACGGATGATCAAACAGCCGGCCCTTATGGAATTGCTGCATGAGCGTCGGCTGGCGGTCGAACTCTTCAAGGGCGTCGGCGATTCGCTCTTGCCATTCCGCCTGAGGCAAATCCGAACCGA
>JAICMR010000036.1 GCA_025929155.1 Chthoniobacterales bacterium
CCTTTTACCCAGCGGCACGACTTCCTTTTCATTGGCAGCTTTCAACACAGTCCAAATATCGACGCGGTCCTCTTTTTCGCACGGGAAATTTATCCGCTTGTCCAACACGAACTTCCCGAGGCGAAATTTTTTATCATTGGAGACAAAGCGCCGCCAGATATCATCGGTCTCGCGAATGAACAGGTTATTGTTACGGGACTCGTGCCGGACGCGCGGGTCTATTTTGACACGGTAAGGCTATCTGTTGCGCCATTACGCTTCGGCGCCGGCGTCAAAGGAAAAGTCAACCAAAGCATGGGACTTGGCGTCCCGGTGGTCGCTACTTCCATAGCGGTCGAAGGGATGGAACTGAAAGATCGTGAAGACGTCCTCATCGCCGATACCCCCACTGGTTTCGCCCAGGCGTTGGTCGAGGTTTACACCATGCCGGCCCTCTGGCAACGAATCTCCGAAAATGGAACCAAGAAGACGGAGGCGACTTTTTCTCGGAAAACGGCGCAAGAACAATTGCGACGACTCTTTGCCGATGGCCAAATGCCAAGCTCACCTCAAGCTCAGGCCGAGGAAGCCGGCTTATCGCAGCTTCAGACGCTGGCTTCGGCATGACCATTACCCCGCCCGATTATCACAAACTTGTAGATTTCCGAGGCGACGCCGGCTGGTGGCTTTTCTGTCTCCTGGTCGTTCTCCTGAAATTTCTCCTTCTTGCGGTAGATCCGTTGCCGAAGTTCTTTATGGGAGACTCCGGCAGTTACCTTTGGACAGCTTTGTCCGGCTGGATTCCTCCTGACCGTTCGTTTTTCTATGGCTATGTTATTCGCTGGGTCTCGCTCAGCACTCACAGCCTTTCCTCGCTCCTGATTCTGCAATCTCTTCTCGGAGCGGCAACATCGATTTTGGCTACTATCGTCTGTCGGACTGTTTTTCGACTTTCATGGAGCCTTTCGTATTCGGCTGGTTTCCTCTGTGCGCTCGATCCCTTGCAACTGGTCTGGGAGCGTTATGTCATGACAGAGACGGTCAGTCTTTTTCTGTATGCCGCGATGCTTCTAATTTCTCTTTTCTACCTCAGGCAGAGGCGTTATTGGCAGCTTGTCGCGCTTCAGGTTTTGGGCGTTCTGTTGATCAGCTTCCGAATTAGTTACCTCCTCGTCGTGCAAATCAGCGCGGTGATCTTGCCGCTGGTCGCGTTTTTTCCACTTTTGCGTGACGCTTTTCGGATCGGGTCCCCAGCCGGCCGGAGGATAGCAGTCGCCAGATCGCTTGGTCTCCATCTGCTCGTGAGTCTGGCACTTCTTCTCGTCTTGCATCAGGTTTACAAGAGCCTTAATGGATTTCTGGCAGGGCGCGAACCAGCTTACCTTTACTCAAGCGGATTTAGCATGCTCGCGACGTGGGCCCCTGTCTTGGAACCCTCAGATTCGCCCGATCCACGTTTGGCTTACTTGATCGCACAGGGCAATGAGTTTGGGCTAAGGGAAATGCGTCGAAGGAATAATCAGCTCTATTCTGCTGGCGCTCT
Organism: Chthoniobacterales bacterium; assembly: GCA_025929155.1. Taxonomy (GTDB): domain Bacteria; phylum Verrucomicrobiota; class Verrucomicrobiia; order Chthoniobacterales; family UBA10450; genus Palsa-1392. Next base: position 1,523 of record JAICMR010000036.1, read on the forward strand.
AATCGGCCGCTGGAAGAAAATCGAGCGTGACTTAGATGCAGCCGATCGAATCGCCAGGCAGACAGCGCTTCATTCTCTTCTGCACCACCCGGGCGCTGTTTTCACCCTCGGCGCACGAACTTTTCTGCAGTACTTCGATGTCCAGCACCTCCAGAATCAGGCGAAGAGCGATCTGGGAAAAGTTGATTGGCCAGTCACCCTGACGGGCAAAATGGAAAGCCAATTTCGACTCGCCCCACCACGGCATTCGGGAAAACCCCGTCACAGCATTCTCCAGCGTTACTTTCTTGGCGCTTTGCCCTATTACTATGTAGCATTGCTGTCACCCCTTCTTTGCGGAATCCTGTTCTTCTTTTTCCGAGAAAGCTCCATTTCTCTCCTCTTCGTGCACGGGGCAATTTTTCTGACGACCGATTCCTTTCTCGCCGTGACAGCGAGCGTTCGTTACCTGCAACCCCTCTCCTTCATCACCATCCTCACAGTGCCGTTACTGGTGGACGTTTTGAAGACGCGGCGCACTGCGCTGGTTTCAACTATTCCATGAAGATATTTATTTCCGGCGGCGCGGGTTTTATCGGCAGTCATCTGGTTCGCCGGCTGTTACAGACCGAGCAGATCGGAAAGGTGCTGGTCTTTGACAACTTCAGCTCCGGCCAGCGTTCGTATCTACGTGAGCTAACAACCGACCCTCGGTTGGAAGTGGTTGCAGCCGATTTAAAGGACGTCTCAGCCGTGGAATCGGCAATGAAAGGCGCGTCCGTCGTTTATCATCTCGCGGCCAACCCCGACATCGCCAAAGCAGTTTCTCAGCCGGACATCGACTTCTGGGAAGGAACCTATCTGGCGCAAAATGTTCTCGAAGCGATGCGGCGGACCGGCGTCCGCAAAATACTATACACTTCCGGAAGCGGCGTCTATGGCGAAGATCCCGAAACCGCATTCTCGGAAACGTACGGTCCCTGCCTCCCGATCTCGACCTACGGCGCGAGCAAGCTCGCCTGTGAAGGCCTTATCTCCGCATATTGTCACATGTTCGATCTCGTCGGCCGGGCATTTCGGTTCGCCAATGTCGTCGGGCCGCGGCAAACCCATGGTGTCGGGTACGACTTTGTCCGGCGTCTGCAAGCTGATCCCACGCGATTGCGCATTCTGGGCGATGGCAGCCAAAGTAAGTCTTACATTCACGTCGATGATGTTCTTAAGGCAATCTTCCTGGTTGATCGAGATAGCGGCGTCCGCTTTAACATCTACAACGTGGCGACCGACGATTACATCACCGTGAAGGAAATCGCCTCTCTCGCAGTGCAAGAGTCGGGGTTGCAGCCAGCTCAGGTGAAATTCGAATTCACCGGTGGAGACCGCGGGTGGAAAGGCGACGTTCCCGTAGTACGCTTCGACGTCAATAAGATAAAGGAACTGGGCTGGCGGGCTGAGCGCAGCTCCAGAGAGGCCGTACAAGATTCGATCCGATCAATGATCGCGGAGGTGAGACGCGAGGTATGACTTATTCCGTCCCGGCTTTGACCGGCCATCCGGTGCATTTGATGCCCGGAGACAAAGTTTCTGGTGCCGAAGAACTCACGATCGTGATTCCGGCGCTCAACGAGGAACTAACTATCGGCGAATTCGTGGACTGGTGCAAAGAAGGTCTGGCCGCTGCCGGCGTGCCCGGCCAGATTCTGATCGTTGATAGCTCCACCGATGGAACCCCGCAGATCGCATTGCAACATGGTGCTGAAGTTTTACGCACCCCCGCAAGAGGGCTGGGGCGCGCTTATATTGACGCCATCCCTTTCATTCGAGGCAAATGGATCGTGATGGGAGATGCCGACCTAACCTATGATTTCCGAGAGCTGGCACCTTTCGTGCAACAATTTCGCAACGGAGTGGAATTTGTGATGGGAAGCCGTTTTCGGGGAAGCATTGAGGCGGGTTCTATGCCAAGGCTTCACCGCTATTTTGGGACGCCGCTCACTACATGGCTGCTGAATCGGATTTACCACAGTGGATACTCGGATATCCATTGCGGGATGCGCGGACTCACACGGGCCGCGCTCGATAAAATCAACCTGAGATCGCAGTCATGGGAATATGCGAGTGAAATGGTGCTGAAGGCGGCGCGCCTGCAACTACGCACGGGAGAGGTCCCGGTTAGATTCTACAAAGATCGCGCCGGCCGCGTTAGTCATCACAAGCGGCTCGGTTGGTTGTCCCCTTGGATTGCCGGTTGGCTGAATCTGAAGGCAATGCTCGTCTACACGCCCGATTCGTTTTTGCTGAAACCGGGGTTGGCGATTATGGCTGTGGGGCTAGTGCTTTCGTTTGCCCTCGCCGGCGGTCCCTTTCGAATTGGTCGGATCGTTTTCAGTTTGTATTGGATGCTCTTGGGACTCACTCTCACGACTCTGGGATATAGCTGCGTGCAGATCGGGATTCTGTCACGAAAAATGCATAGACTGCGTCCCGGCTTTGTCAGGTCTTTCGAACGCATCCTCAACTATGATCGCGGCATGCTGCTTGCCTGTCTCTGCGGCTGCGCCGGAGTGTGTCTCGCCGCGGTGCTAGTTTGGCGATATGTGCAGCATGGTTGGAAGCTGGAGAGCCTTTCCTACTCGGCAATCCTTGGGCTTCTGCTCATCATCCTTGGCTTTCAAACCTTCGCCTTTACTCTCCTCATGGAGATGGCGCGTCGGATTCTGGACGAGAGGCATGAACGCTAGCGGAAGCACAGAAAAAAAAAGCAAATGGCCGAAGACGCTGCCTCGCCTTTCAGAGGAACAGATTCGAATCAGCGACGACTGGATGCAGCACTTTCACAAGATCAATCGAAATCGCTTTTCCGGGGTGGTAGATTTCAACCATCGCTATGTGGTAAAACAGAGCCCCCGCGGCTTCCTCTCAACCCTCGACGTGGGCGCCGGTTTGGGAGAGCATCTGAAGTACGAAGACCTGACGCCGAAACAACTGGAGGGCTATGTCGCTCTCGAATTGCGGCCAAAGATGGCCGAGGAAATCCGGCGAACCTGGCCGACGGTGCAGGTGACGAGCGTAGATTGTCAGGTGCGGATGCCGTTCGACGATGGTCAATTTGACCGTATCCTTGCTATTCATGTGCTCGAGCACTTGCCGGATCTTCGCACCTTCTTGAAGGAGGCGAAGCGCCTACTAAGAAGGGGGACCGGCCGGCTTCTTGTAGTTATACCTTGTGAAGGAGGGCTTGGGTATTCTCTCGGACGTCAATTTACTTCGAAGAGACTTTTCGAGCAGCGTTACGGCGTAGCCTATGAACCATTCATTCGCGCCGAGCACGTCAACAGCGCCCGGGAGATTCTACAGGAGATTAAGCAGTGGTTTCTTGTCGAGCATCGCTCATGGTATCCTTTGTGTCTTCCGATGATCGACGCAAACCTATGCTTAGGCCTGACCTTGCGGGCCCGCTCCTAGGCGCCCCGCTCAAGAAGTCTCCGTTGCGACCCATGGTTTCATCGTGGCCAACTGATCTGGCTGTGTCAATGTCGCTCCTTCTAGTCTCGGTTCTCCGTGGAAAGTCAGTGGCCCTATCTTTCTGTCACCGTGCGCGCGGCAGCTTCTATCGCGCCCGTCTCGTTACCGGAAGGTTTCCGGCGTTGACGCCGGTACGCCTAGGCTCTAATACCAGGCATTCGCAGAAGTCGTTGCTGGCACGGTGGATGCGATCGTTGCGCCTCGATTGATCGCCTTCATCGTTTGAGATTGCGCGAGCTGAACTGCATCGTTGCCGGCCCGCTGTTTCCTTTCGTCCACCGCTGCCTTTTTCCGAAATAAATCTTGCCGGCCATAGCCGCTGTGTTTAAACCAATCAAATCCATGAAGACTCCTTCACTCTTTATCGTCGGATTATTTTTCGCCTTTTCTCAGCTCGCGCATGCAACTCAGGCAGATGATACGATCATCACCGTCGTCGCAAAAACCCCCGGCGTCACACCATTCATCAGTCAGTTCACTTTGCAGGCTGCTGATACTAGCACATTAGACAGCGTCCGATTCACGATTGCGGCCAAACCTGGTTCGGTGACCCGGCTCTTCAGCCAGGTCTATTCGGCGAGCTATCTGGCCAGCCATGGTTATTTGCAAGCCGCGACGGGGCTAATCTTTCTTCCTGTTTACGGCCTTTACTCCAACTACACCAACTCCGTCACTCTCACCTATACATTCCTTGACGGCTCTTCCAAACAAGACACGGAAAGCTTCGTCACCGGCGCCTTTTCTGATCCCTGCGGGATCAGCAACCCGACGGTCCTGCAGCCGAGGAACACTTCAAAGGCTTTGAGTTATGACTACATGCTCGTGCGTGGCGCCTGTGGCGGAGCCAGCGGAGTTTCCCCTCTTATTTTGGACACGGACGGAGAAGTCCGCTGGTCGAGTCCTTTTCCTCGACAAGGTGTTCTCACCGCGAGTTCGGCGTTTTTCGATCATGCGGTGTGGGTCACTGATGGAGGTATCCTTTATCGAATCGATCTCGACGGCACAATCACCCAAATCAAGGACTATAGCAGCCTCGGCGTGGTCCATTTTCATCATCAGATGGATCCAGGCCGCACCGGCATTGTTCTTGAAGCTGATACCACCGATTATGAGGAATCGCTCGACATTGAAGTGGATACCGCAGGGAACGTCATAAAAACATGGAACATGGCGGACATCATCAGCCATGTGATGCTAGCGGGCGGCGACGATCCAAGTCAGTTCGTCTATCCCAGCCCAACCGACTGGTGGCATAATAACAGCACGACTTATCGACTTTCAGACAACTCGCAGATCATTTCCAGCCGCGAGAATTTTGTCGTCGCACTCGACTATGACAGCGACGCGGTCAAGTGGATCCTCGGAGACACGACGAAGAAGTGGCACCAATTCCCTTCTCTGGCACAATTCAGCCTCGATTTGGGTCCCGATACGCTGCCGCCAATCGGGCAGCACTCCGTCTCGATCACCTTTGATGACGATCTCCTGCTCATGGATAATGGGCGCAATAGCCAGTTTCAAATGCCGCTTGGAATAAACAGGGGCTATAGCAGTCCGCGAAAGTACGCCCTCGATCTCTCGGTTAACCTCGCCACAGAGGTGTGGAATTATCCCAGGGGGGAAAGCATTTACGCTCAGTTTTGCGGCAGTATCTACGAGGATGCACCACTGAACTATCTCATCGACTACTCTTACATCACTGGTCAGGTCGCGAACAACACCGCGCAACTTCTTGGATTGGATGCTGCCGGCGCGATTGTTTTCGATTATCAATATCCAACGGCGGCGTGCGACACGGCCTACAACTCCGCACCTTTGCATGCCGAGCAACTGATTCTTTCTGACGTTGGCCAAACGCTCAATATCTCTACGCGCGGCAGTGTCATGACCGGCCAGAACGCACTCATCGCGGGATTCATTATCACAGGATACGACGCTAAAGAGGTAATATTGCGAGCGCTGGGACCATCGCTCGACACGGCCGGAGTAACCGGCACCCTCGCTAATCCTGTCCTTACCTTATATAACTCTTCCGGCGTGGTCGTTGCTTCGAATGACGATTGGGGCAATTCACCGAATGCGGGCGCGATCGAAGGGCAGGGACTGGCGCCGACTAACGCGGCTGAATCAGCCATCCTCACGAAGCTGGCACCTGGAACCTACACAGTGGTCGTGACCGGAAAAGATGACAGCACCGGCATCGGTCTGGTCGAAGCCTATGATCTCTCCCGCAACTCGAACTCCAGCCTCGGAAATGTCAGCACGCGCGGCTTTGTCGGCGACAGCGACGACGTTCTGATCAGCGGATTCATTATCGGTAATCGGAATGACGAGACAGTCATCACGCGGGCGATCGGTCCTTCCCTGGCGACCACGGGGATCAAAGCGGCGCTGGGCGATCCAACGATAACTCTCTATAATACCGACGGCGCGGTCATTGCAAGCAACGATAACTGGCAAGATGATCCCGGGGCTGAGACAATTCAAGCGCATGGCCTTGCTCCGACCGATCCGGCCGAGGCGGCAACCTTAATCACACTTTCACCCGGCTCTTACACAGCGGTGGTGCGAGGCGCAAAGAGCAGTACCGGCGTCGGCCTAGTGGAAGTTTACAACCTACCGTGAAAGGCATAACTCCAATAGTAGAAGTATAACTCCGATGAAACAGCAGCTTGCAGTCGCCACCTTACTTATTGCTCTTTGCCAATCGATCTTTGCCACTCAGGCTGATGATGCGCACATCACGGTCAGCGGTCATACCGCCGGAGTGACGCCATTCATCAACCAACTCACTCTCGAAGCCGACCATACCGATACGATTAAAAGCATTCGCTTCACCGTGATGCCGAAATCAGGATCTGTGACGCGACCGCTCTCGGGTTTGTACGATCGCTCCTTTATGATCGTCCGTGGCTATCTGCAAGAGGCCGCGACTGAAATCTTCCTGCCTATCTATGGGCTTTATTCCGGCTACACCAACACGGTCACGCTTACCTACACGTTCCTCGACGGCTCATCTTCAGAGGCGGAGACAAAGATCACGACCGCGGCTTTCACTGATGCTTGCGGCTATCAGGCTCCCACGGTTTTGCAGGCTCGCACCGACAACACCGCTCTGAGCTACGACTTTATCCTCGTAAAAGGGCGTTGCAGCGACTTCTCACCGGAGGTCATCGACACTGACGGCGCGGTTCGCTGGGTGGGTCCGGCGGGGATCGCCGCCTCTGAGTCAATTTTCTTCGACAACGCATTTTACATAGCACACGGATCCCACCTGGACCGAATTGATCTGGATGGCACCGTGACGGAATTGCCCGGTTATTCCGGAGAAGTCCTGAGGTTCCATCATAACGTCGATCGTGGCAAAGAAGGCTTCATCGTGGAAATTGACTCAGATCAATTCTATGAATCAATCTTTATGGAAGTCAATGCCGCCGGTCAGGTCCTTAAGCAATGGAATATGGCTGAGATCATCGGGGCCGCCATGTTGGCTGGCGGCGATGATCCTTCCCAGTTTATTTATCCTTCGCCGACTGACTGGTTTCACAACAACGCGGTGGCTTATGATCGGGCGACCGATTCCCTCATTGTTTCAAGCCGGGAAAATTTTGTCGTCTCAATCGATTATGAGACCAGCGCAATAAATTGGATCCTGGGCGATACAACCAAGCACTGGCATGACTTTCCCTCACTTGCGAAATATGCGCTGACTCTCACTCCTGGAAGTCTGCCCCCGATCGGCCAGCACGCCGTTTCGACGGCTTACGATCAAGGGCTTCTGCTTTTCGACAATGGATTTAACAGCAATTTCCAAGAACCATCGGGAATTCTCAGGACATACTCGGCTGCCCGAAAATATCAGTTAAATATCGAATCCAACTTCGCCACCGAAGTGTGGAATTACGAGAGGAATCAGAGCGTTTTCAGCCCGATCTGCGGCAGCATCTATGAAGACGCGCCCCTGAATTACCTTCTGGACTATGCATTTGTCGGCGGATTTGAAGCTCCGGCTCAATTTGCCGAGATCCTGGGTTTAGATGCAGACGGCAATAAAATTTTCCACTACCAGTATCCCACGACCTCATGCAATACCGCTTTCAACTCATTCCCCCTTCACTTGGAAGATACCAAATTCCCGGCAATCCAGCCGCGGGCTCTTAATGTCTCGACACGCGGGCTTGTTGGCTCTGGCGATCAATCTCTGATCGGCGGTTTTATTGTCGCAGGTGCCGATTCTCAACAGGTTCTCCTGCGAGGACTCGGCCCTTCTCTGGCCTCCTCCGGCCTTTCCGGTCCTGTGGAAGACCCGGTGCTCACTCTTTACGACGGAAGCGGGGCTGTTATCGCGACGAACGACGACTGGCAGGATGATCCAAGCGCCGGAGAGATTTCGGCCGCAGGTCTCGCTCCTCAAGACCCGGGCGAACCCGCCACTATTCAAACGCTCGAACCAGGCGCCTACACGTTCGTCGTGACCGGTAAGAATGGGAATTCCGGTATTGGGTTGGTTGAAGCTTACGACTTATCGCCTAGCCTCGATTCGAGACTGGCAAATTTGAGCACGCGGGGCTTCGTTGGGACCGGTGATGACGTGCTGATTGGTGGTTTTATTCTCGGAGAAGTAGAGAAAAACACCGTGGTAATCCGCGCTCTTGGCCCTTCTCTCACCTCCGCAGGATTGGCCGAGCCCTTGGCGGATCCTACTCTGGCCGTTTATAACAAGGATGGGGTTGCCATCGCGAATAATGATAACTGGATGGACGGGCCTCACTCGGCGCAGCTTAAGCAGAACAAACTCCAGCCCTCCGATTCCGCGGAAGCCGCTGCTGTGTTAACTCTTGCCGCTGGAGCGTATACGACTGTCGTAACCGGAGCAGGTGATTCGACCGGCATTGGACTGCTGGAAGTTTATGATCTTGAGTAATGCTGCGTGGAGGCCGAAAGAGCGGAACGTGCTGCATTCAAGTTGGCGTGGCTGCGGCGTCTCTGGCAGGGATTGCAGCCTAACTTTTTTGCCGTCGTTCTCAAGACATGTAACAGCCCAGGAATGGTAGCGGGGCTGCAACTCATGGATTTTACCATGCCCGTTAAGTCGGCGCGTCGAGATAAGCCAAAGACATGATTATCACGCGTTCACCTCTCCGAATTTCCTTGGGCGGTGGCGGCACTGATCTTCCTTCCTACTACAGGCAGCATGGCGGTCTCCTTGTGGCCGCCGCGATTGACAAGTACGTTTATATCAATGTGCATCAGCGGTTTGTGCAGAATTTTCTCCTCAAGTATTCGCACTTGGAAGAGGCCGCCACAATTGAAGAGATTCAGCATCCGATCATTCGCGAGAGTCTTCGACTGGTGGCGATTCAGCAGCGTAATTTGGAAATCACCAGCATGGCTGATATTCCCGCCGGCACGGGCCTGGGATCTTCCGGGAGTTTTACGACTGCCTTGTTAAAGGCGCTGCACGCTTTTAAGAAGAATCTCGTCCACCCGGCCGAACTGGCGGAGCAGGCTTGCCAAATTGAGCTAGAGAAGCTAAAGGAACCGATCGGAAAGCAGGACCAGTACATAGCTGCCTTCGGCGGCATTACCTGCTTTGAGTTCGAGCGTGACGGTCGAGTAAAGGCATGGCCGTTGAGTATCTCAGAGGAAACTTTGTTTAACCTTGAGGACAACCTACTTCTCTTTTTTACCGGTTACTCGCGTTCGGCTTCGGCCATTTTGAAGGAACAGGACGACAAGAGTAAGAGCAGCGACAAAGAGATGCTTGAAAATCTCCACCTCGTAAAGGAACTGGGCCTTCAAAGTCGAAAGGCGCTGGAAGAAAACCGGCTGGACGAGTTCGCACGCCTAATGGATATCCATTGGCAACGCAAGAAGAAACGATCGGCCGCGATGAGCAACCAATCCATCAACCGTTGGTACGACTGCGCGATGAGCAACGGTGCGCTCGGGGGCAAGGTGATCGGGGCCGGTGGCGGTGGCTTCCTCATGTTCTATGCCGGAGACAAGACACGCCTTCGCCACCAGATGCGCAAGGAAGGATTACCGGAAGTGCGCTTTCGCTTCGACTTCGAGGGCACAAAGATTTTGAATCAGTGAGCCGGCCGGGCGACTCCGTGGAATCTCTCGCGGGATGGCCGGTTGCGGTGCTGGCTGGGGGACTCGCCACGCGCTTGCGGCCCCTGACGGCAAACATTCCGAAAGCCTTGTTGCCCGTGGCAGACCGACCGTTTGTGTTCCATCAACTGCGACTCTTACGGGATGCAGGGTTTCGCTCTGTGGTGTTTTGTATCGGTTATCTTGGAGAACAGATTCAAGCGCTCCTTGGCGACGGCCGAACGCTTGGGCTGGAACTTGCTTACTCCTATGATGGCACGAAACTCCTGGGTACCGGGGGAGCTCTTAAGCAGGCGTTGAATTTGCTCGGTGAACGATTTGTTGTGCTCTATGGAGATTCTTATCTGCCGATAGACTATTCCGCAATTGTCAGCGCTTTCGCACAAAGCGGCAAGCCTGCTCTGATGACTGTCTTTCGAAATGACGGCCACTGGGACGCGAGTAACGTTTGGTTTGAAGCTGGTGAAATCCGCTGTTATAACAAACAAATGCCCACGCCGGAGATGCATTACATCGATTACGGCGCCAGTGTCTTGAGCAGGCCAGCATTTGCATCCTTTGGCGATCGCGAAGTGTTTGATCTTGCTGATCTCTATCAGCACTTGGTGAAAAAGGAAGAAATGGCGGGTTATGAAACAAAAAGGCGATTTTATGAGATCGGCTCGCCGGACGGCTTGGCTGAGCTCGATGCACTGCTTCGCGCCGACGCCGGTTAGGTCACATCATGAGTTATTCCGAACAACACCTTCGAGAGACAGCTGAGATCGTCGGCCGATTTGATCCTTCCATTTGTGAACGAGCTGTCGAACTGCTGGCGAAGGTGCGCAAGCGTGGCGGCCGGCTTTTTATCCTAGGGGTCGGGGGGAGCGCAGCCAACGCTTCGCACGCGGTAAATGATTTCAGGAAAATCGCGGGCTTCGAGTGCTATTCCCCGACTGATAATGTCTCTGAGCTAACTGCGCGAACAAATGACGAAGGATGGGCTACGGTTTTTAGCGAATGGCTTAAAGGCAGCCGTTTGAACGGAAAGGACGCGGTACTGGTTTTCTCGGTGGGTGGAGGCAACTTGGAAAAGAACGTGAGTCCGAACCTCGTGACCGCTCTGCAATTCGCGAAGGAACAGGGTAGTGCGATTCTCGGCATCGTTGGTCGCGACGGTGGTTATACTGCGCGGGTAGCGGATGTTGCGCTGGTTATTCCCACTGTCAACGCAGCCAATGTCACTCCTCACTCCGAGGCGTTCCAGGCAGTCATCTGGCATCTCCTGGTATCTCATCCCGACCTTAAGGTAGCCGAAACGAAATGGGAGAGCGTGAAGTAAAGCGACGCGCGATTTTCCTCGATCGCGACGGAGTTCTCAACCGTGCAATCGTTCGAGATGGTCGCCCATTTCCACCGGCGAATAGCCAAGATCTTGTCTTGTTCGATGACGTTGTCGCCGGATGCGCCCGCCTGAAGGCCGCTGGTTTTCTCCTGATCGTTATCACGAATCAGCCAGACGTAGGTCGCGGAACGCAAAAACGCGAAGCGGTCGAAGCAATTCATCGAGAACTACAACGCGCGATTCCATCGCTCGACCGGATCGAAGTTTGTTTTCACGGAGGCGAAAACTATGGCCAGGCGTGTGATTGCCGCAAACCGAAGCCGGGAATGATCACGACCGCTGCCGCGGAATTTAGCATTGATGTGGGCGCGAGTTATGTCATCGGCGATCGCTGGCGAGATATCGATTGCGCGCGCGCCGCCCGATGCCGGGCGATCTTTGTTAACCGTGGCTATCGTGAACCGCTGCACGCCTGCCCCGATTTTGCGGTCGAGAGCTTCAGCGAGGCTGTCGATGTCGTGTTGCGTGAGATCGCGGCGCCTCTATGTTTCTCCGACGCCGCCGATTTCTTATGACTTACGATTTGTCCGACCTGCCCGTGAAAATCTTCGCTGACGGCGCGGACCTCGAGGGGATCATCGACCTTTACCGCAAGCCATTCATCAAGGGTCTCACTACCAACCCAACTTTGATGCGCAAAGTCGGCATCAAAAATTACGAGACTTTTGCGCGAACCGTTCTTGAAGAGGTCCGCACCAAACCAATTTCCTTCGAAGTTTTTTCGGACGAATTTCCCGAGATGCGTCGCCAGGCACTGCGCATGCGGGATTGGCAGGAGAACGTCTATATCAAGATTCCCGTGACCGACACGCGCGGCGCATCAGCGGCCGACCTGATTCGGGATCTGTCGGGCGCAGGAGTGAAATTGAATGTGACCGCCTTGCTGACTGCCCGCCAGGTCATGGAGGTGAAGGACGCACTCAACCCGGAAGTGCCGGCGGTTGTCTCGGTTTTCGCCGGGCGCATCGCTGATACCGGAGTGGACCCGAGACCGATCATGAAAGAATCACTGGAGATTCTGCGCGCCCTGCCCGAGGCAGAGCTTCTCTGGGCGAGTGTGCGCGAGGTACTGAATGTTTATCAAGCGGCCGATTGTGGTTGCCATATTGTGACGGTACCCCACGACATTCTTAAAAAAACGGTCGACCTCGCACACAAGGATTTGGAGCAGCTTTCGCTCGAGACGGTGAAAATGTTTCACCGCGACGCGATTGCCGCCGGGTTTGATCTCTAACCGCCTTTACGATGACTCTCCAGCGATTGCTTCGTGCAGGAATCATCAGCAGTCTTTTGTTCGTTAGCGCCGTTGGGATCCATGGAGCGGAGAAGAGTGGTTCCCCCAGAGGTCTCTACGTGCGCAATGGCAGACTAATGCGGGAAGGGAAGGTCTATTCCGCCATCGGCGCGAACTACGATACCCTATTCGGCCGACTATTGCAGAACAAGAACGACAACTCTTCCCTGGAAAACCTCGAACGTCTCGCGGCGAAGGGAATTCCGTTTCTGCGCTTTCGCGCCTGCGGCTTTTCGCCGCAGAAGTGGCAACTCTACCTGGACCAGCCGGATGAATACTTTGGCCGCATGGATCAGGTGGTGCACACCGCGGAACAACACCACATCGGTTTAATCCCTTCGCTCTTCTGGCGTCTCGCCACCATCAGCGAACTCGTGCACGAGTCGCCGGATCGGGTGGGCGACCCGCGGAGCAAGGCAAGCCAGTTCATCCAGCGCTATACCCGCGAAATGGTTTCGCGTTACAAGGACTCCCCCGCCATCTGGGGCTGGGAATTTGGGAACGAAGCGAACAACGGCGTCGACCTGCCGCGGCCGGAGCAAGGCGTTCGTCTGACCTCAGGGCAGCTTACTTCGATCTATGCCGTCTTCGCGCGCACCGTGCGCAGCATCGATCCTGACCGAGTCATCGAGACCGGGACAACGGTTCCGCGGCCGGCTGCGTGGCATAACGCGCATGGCCAGCCGCGGCAGCGTGATAGCGCGGCCCAATCCTATGCAATGTTACTCATGGAAAGCCCCGACCCGGCTAACATGTTGTCGGTTCACATTTATCAGAAAGCGAGAAAGTTGGCGCCCTATGGGCCGGAGACGGTAAATCAGTTCATCGGCCGGTACGCCCGTACGGCTGTGCAGGCCGGGAAGCCTCTCTTCATCGGCGAGTTTCCGGTGAGGAATCCCGCCCAAGCCACAGAGTTTATTCACGCGATCGAGGCCAACCATGTACCGCTCTCCGCTTTCTGGACATTCGATAATTCTAAGCAGGAATCGACAATGAATGTGACTTTTCAAAACGGGCGAGCCTTCGCCCTAGATCTCGTGGTGAAAGCGAATCAGGCTTTGCAATCGCCCTGAGCAGATCACTAGCTCGAAGGAGAACGGTCGGCCCGCGGTAACTGGGAGCCGTCATATGCATCGCGCAGCTCGACAATCACATCGCGCTCCGCCAGGCGGCGCGTGAGCAATGCATCGGCGACTTGGTATAAGCGCATATCCAATTGATTCTGCGTCACCAGGTACTGCGCCAAGTCTGAGCCCAACTCAGCGACGAGATGCGCAAAGACTTCAGCTTCAGAATGGAACATTTTGCCTTCGGTTTGATTGTGACGGGATGGGGTCAGTCTAAGTTTGCCAAAATTTTCTGAAAGCACCGACTCCGCGAGGACCAACCACTCGTTGTATCTTCCGACAGTGCCCACGATATCGACAGCATCCAGCGCATTCACTGCTCGCTCGAAATCGGTCTGACTCACCTCGGAATGACCCCTCCAGATGTTGCGACGAAAGTAATGAACCTGAAAATTGCAAAACATTCGCGGCGTCGTAGCGAGGCGCCATTCAACGTAGCTCTTAAAGTCCATCTGCTTCGCCGCGACCGAGCCAGGAGCGTCAGATGCTTGCGTGCGTTCAAACTCATAGATAGACCGAATCCGAGCAATAGGATCCCGCAGGAGGATGCTGCTGAAAACCCGCCGTCCGCTGACATCTGGCGCAGGCGGCGCAGCTTGATGTGTAGAAATCACCTTTACATTGGGGTTTTCCTCAATGTATTTGATCAAGTCGCCTTGAGAGACAAACCCATCATGCTGCTTCTGATCCACTCGCCGTACCCCGGAATGAAGCGCCCGCTTCACAGCCCATTCGAACGACGTCCCCGCATTCTTAAAGATATGATAATGAATCAACACAGGATGCCCGGGCCCGTTTCTTTTATGGCTTCGTATTGCCCGCCCAACGGCGCTTGAATCTCGAATTCGCTTGGCCTGCTGAACCAGCGAAGCGGTTCCACCACCTGGGCCGAGCCGGGAGATCCCTATCGCTACCGCACGCGTGATGTCGGAACAGAAGCTGCAGAAGTGCCGCGCGACTGAGAAAGCATGCAGAACGAACTGCGACAAATTGTGGTTAATCATTAAGCGGTCGGATCCCAGCAGTCACACTCAACGAATCATCTTAGCCAGTCAGGTGGAAACTCGAAGGCACTCCGCCCCAATTCATTGTCGGCTCCTTCGAGGTAATCGTCGTCGCGCCAATATCCAATTCGCAGAAGGAGTCGAAGCATCTAAGTTGATGAACTAAATGCTATTACCTCAGTTAATCCTTTCACTAGTCGATTGATTTGTGCTTCAATTTCTCGGTTCCGTGGAGCTGACCGGACAGCCGTAAACCAAGTCAGACTTTTTGCTATCGCGAAGGTAATATCGACTTGACTGACCGTTCGACTTTCCTCCTTTGCCAGCCGATCGCAAAAGGACTTTATCTCCCCCCGATCAAATCCGCGCCAAATAAAACCTACCAAGCCGTCGGAATAGATTGGTGCTACGCAAATGTTATCCAAATCAATCACTTTAATCTCACCCTCATCATCTAGAACGAGATTGCCACTCTGCAAATCGCCGTGACACAGCCCGTCATACGAAGCCGGGCTCAATGTTTCCGCTCCGTTAAGCGCTCTGATCAAATCCTGACGAAGAGGCTCCAGTTCCCCCAGACCGCCTTCTTCAACTCGCGCGACGGTGGTGGCAAAGGTGGGAAACAGACCGCTTTCGCGCAAAGTCTGAAGTAGGCTTTGCGATACAGAACGCAGGTCTTCCCGCACCTGCAGAAACACATCGGTCAGGGTATCACAGTCAATCGCGGGGGCCGACGTCTTGTTGAATGAAGTCAAGCGCCCGATAAATGGAAAGATCATCCAGCTCTTGCGATCCCTGCTAACTACGCGGTACGAACCTTTGATCTTTCTTGGCAAAACAACCAGCTTGGGTTGGCGAGCAGCTAGTTCATCGAACATGCGATCGCAGAGCGAAAGGGGAATCTTCGATAGTGCTGATTCGGCAGCCAGGGACTTGGCAACAAGCAAGCCGTCCTCGCTAGTCAGCAAATAGCTTTCATTGCGCCCGCGCGAAAGCGAAATATCGAGGCTATAGGCACCAGGGAGTTGCATCAGGATTTCCGCTTCCCGCCGCTTACAACGGGCCTCAACCAGAACCCGCACCGAGGCTGATCTGTATCCAAAATAGTGCATAAAACGAACAACCCTAACGGAACTGAAATAGCGTGTTAGCTCATCCAACGCTGCTTCAGCGGAGTAATCCTGTTCCGTGAGTTTGGTCTGCTTTTGAATGGAGGGTTCCTTCACCGACCACGGAAACTCCAGATAGAGTAATTCGCCAGTAAGCTCAGTCAGGTGCTGGATAACATCGCGCAAACCCAAACCTTGCGAGACTACCCAATGCAGGACCTCCATAAAAAAAACTATGTCTGCCTTGTCCTGCTCCGGCCTTAGCTCTCGGAATGCGGTGCGCGTTACTTTCACTGGCAACTTCTTTGCTGCGACGACCTGCGAGACAAAATCCACCAGGAGCGGTTGGACATCACAGGCATGCACGCTTGACGCTCCGAGACGGATGGCATGAAGGGTAAGGAATCCAGAATTGCACCCGATGTCGAGAACGGTCTTGCCCGCGAAATCCTTTGCCGACCAGCCCAACTCCTGCAACCGTGCATCGGCCTCGGCGCTTAAAGGTTTCAGCGTCTCAGGGTCATACCGTTCATAGGCGCAAGTGTTTTGCGGTAAATCAAGGTTCATTCGAGTATTCCTATTGCGAGATTAATAGCACGCTGTCAGTCGACCAGTCGTTTAGATTCGCACTTCAACCCATCTTCGGTGGCGCTCAAACAAACTCTGGGGCGGGAGAAGTCAAGCCCGCACGCTTTCATCCGCGTCAATGGCGGACGGTCCGCTTGACAGCGCAAAGCGGCCGGATTCATATAGGGGAAACGTTCCTTATATCTACCGCATTCTCCGTGACTTCCATCGCTGCCTTTCATCGCTCATCCGTCGGACGCAAGATGATCGTGGCGGTGACCGGAGTGATTCTGATCCTCTTCGTGCTCGGGCATCTCCTCGGCAACCTGCAAATCTTTCTCGGGCCGGATTGGATTAATGGCTATGCGGAACATCTGCGCATTTTTGGCTCCATCCCACTCTGGATCATCCGCGCATTCCTTATCGTCGTGGTGCTGGCCCACATCTACTACACGATCCGGCTCGCGGCGGAGAACCGGCGGGCCCGACGAGAACAGTACCAGCGCCGGGATTTTGTGAAGGCGAGCTTTGCTTCGCGCCACATGGTCATGAGCGGAGTGATCCTGCTCGCGTTCATCATCTTTCATCTGTTGCAGTTTACTTTCCGCACGACCGACCCGCGGTTTGCGACGCTGCCGATGGATCCGCTCGGCCATTACGACGTTTACTCGATGATGGTGCTTGGGTTTATGAGCCCGGTCGTCTCCGCCTTCTACATCTTCGCGATGTTTTTGCTCTGCCTGCATTTGAGCCACGGCTCCTCGAGCTTCTTTCAATCGTTAGGTTTGAATGATAAGAAGCTCACGCCCCGGCTCGCGCTCGCCGGACGCATTTTTGCCTGGGCGCTTTTCGTTGGTTACAGCTCGATTCCTGCGGCTGTTCTGCTCGGCTGGGTGAAACTCCAGACACGCTCATGATCGGCTCGCTCGAATCGCACGTGCCCGAGGGCCCATTGCCGGAGAAATGGAGAAAATACCAGAACAACGCCCGACTCGTCGCCCCTAACAATCGACGCCGCTACGAGATTATCATTGTCGGCACCGGTCTCGCCGGCGGCTCGGCTGCCGCGACCCTCGCGGAACAGGGATACAACGTGAAGTCGTTCTGCTACCAGGACAGCGCGCGCCGCGCGCATAGCATCGCGGCGCAGGGCGGCATTAACGCCGCCAAGAATTACCCTAACGACGGTGATAGCATTTACCGGCTTTTCTACGACACGGTCAAAGGCGGCGACTTCCGTTCGCGGGAAGCGAACGTCTACCGGCTCGCCGAAGTCAGCAATCTCATCATCGATCAATGCGTCGAGCAGGGCGTGCCCTTCGCGCGCGAGTACGGCGGTTTACTTGCCAATCGCTCCTTTGGCGGCGCGCAGGTCTCGCGCACCTTCTACGCGCGCGGGCAGACCGGACAGCAGTTGTTATTGGGCGCTTATCAGGCACTGAGCCGCCAGATCGGAGCCGGCTCGGTCAAGATGTTTCCGCAAACCGAGATGCTCGACCTCGTGCTCGTGGACGGCCACGCCAAGGGCATCATCACCCGCAACCTGATCACTGGCGAGATCGTTAGGCACGCGGCCGATGCCGTGGTTCTGGCGACGGGCGGCTACGGCAACGTGTTCTATCTCTCGACCAACGCGCGCGGATGTAACGTCACGGCCACTTATCGCGCTTACAAAAGAGGTGCGCTCTTTGCGAACCCTTGCTACACGCAAATCCACCCCACCTGCATACCAGTTTCCGGCCAGCACCAATCGAAGCTGACCCTGATGTCGGAGTCGCTTCGCAACGACGGCCGAGTCTGGGTTCCGAAAAAGCAGCACGATAACCGCGCGCCTAACGAGATCCCTGGCAGCGATCGCGACTATTTTCTCGAACGGAAATACCCGAGCTTCGGCAACCTCGTTCCGCGTGATGTCGCTTCGCGCAACGCCAAGGAGGTTTGCGATGAAGGCCGCGGCGTCGGCGAAACCGGGCGGGGCGTCTATCTTGATTTCAAGGATGCGATTTCGCGCCTCGGCGAGCACACAATCCGCGAGCGTTACGGCAACCTGTTCGATATCTACGAGAAGATCACCGGCGAGGATGCTTATGAGAAACCGATGCGCATCTATCCCGCTGTGCACTATACGATGGGCGGACTTTGGGTGGATTATAACCTGATGAGCAACGTCCCCGGCCTGCACGTCATCGGCGAGGCAAACTTCTCCGACCACGGCGCCAATCGTCTCGGCGCGAGCGCACTCATGCAAGGCCTGGCGGACGGATACTTTGTCCTGCCGGCCACGCTTCCCACGTATCTCGCTGGTCAGATGGGCAGGCGACCTGACGTTGATCATCCGGAATTTGAGAAAGTGGAGAATGACGTGCGCGACCGGATCAAACGTCTGCTCGCGATCGACGGTAAGCGTTCGCCCGATTCCTTTCACCGTGAGCTCGGCCTGCTCCTATGGGATAACTGCGGCATGGCTCGAAACGCTGCGGGTCTGAAGGAAGCGCTCGAGAAAATTCCGAAGTTGCGGGAGGAATTTTGGTCGCAGGACGGCGTGAGCGTGCTTGGCAACGGCGAGACTTATAACCAATCGCTGGAGCGCGCGGGTCGCGTCGCCGATTTCCTTGAGTTTGGTGAGTTGATGTGTCGCGACGCGCTCGCCCGTGATGAGTCGTGCGGCTGCCATTTCCGAGAAGAACATCAAACGGCGGAGGGCGAAGCGCTGCGCAACGATGAGGATTTCGCAAATGTTTTCGCATGGGAATACGAGGGAGAGAAGAGCGAACCGCAGCTCCACCGCGAGCCGCTGGAATATGAGTCGGTGAAACTGGCGACCAGGAGCTATAAGTGAGTATCTCCCCTCCGTTATGCTTCGCTCAGGATGACCGGTTGCTTCGAGCCTGCCCCTAACCTAACGAATGAACTTCAAACTCAAGATCTGGCGCCAGTTTTCACCTACCGATAAAGGAGGGATGAAGCCCTACGAGATCGCAGATATTTCGGCTAATACTTCTTTCCTCGAGATGCTCGACATTTTGAATGAGCAACTCATCAGCCGCGGGGAAGAACCGGTTGCCTTCGATTCCGATTGTCGCGAAGGGATCTGTGGGACCTGCAGCCTAACGATCAATGGGGAGGCGCACGGCCCAACCCATCCGGCCGCCGCCTGCCAGGTTTACATGCGCGATTTCAAGGATGGAGACACGATTACGATCGAACCATTTCGTGTGCGCTCCTTTCCGATCGTCAAAGATCTGGTGATCAACCGGAGCGCGCTCGACCGCATCGTGCAGGCTGGCGGGTTCATCAGCGCACGGACCGGCTCCGCGCCCGAGGCAAACGCGCTCCCCGTTCCGAAACACGACGCCGACCTCGCGATGGAAGCGGCGGCCTGCATCGGTTGCGGTGCCTGCGCGGCGGCCTGTCCCAATGCCTCCGCCATGCTCTTCACCTCCGCGAAAGTTTCTCATCTTGCCCTTCTCCCGCAAGGTCAGGCCGAACGCACCCGGCGGGTTCTCGGAATGGTGCGGCAAATGGACGCCGAGGGCTTCGGCAACTGCACTAACACCTTCGAATGCGTAGCGGTCTGTCCGGCCGAAATCAGCGGCACCTTCATGGCGAAGATGTTCCGGGAATATCGGATCGCCAGTTTGCGCGAGCGCTTTGGCGACTAGCCCTTCTGCGAGGGCTGGGAAGGATTAATGGCAGAGGACGCAGATTCGCATTGTAAGTGGACTTCTCAGTGCCCTCTGAGTTACTCCTAAGCTCATCCGACGCGACTAAGCCTTCGGTGCCGTTTCCGGCAACAGCCAGATTAACTCGAATCGACGAACCCCAAGCGAAGCTTCGGGTTCAAGGTTCAGCAAACACTCTCTACTTAGCGAGCAAATCCTGCGGGATCTTGGCGCCGTTCGCCGCCAGCTTTTGCATTACTTCTTTGTGCAGCCAGATATTCATGGCCGCGGAATCGTTCATGTCACCGCTGTAGTGAAGATCGTGCGCCAGTTCTTTCCGCGCGGAGAGGCTGCTATCCATCCCGACCAGCTTCATCAGGTCAACGATGGAATGTTTCCAATCGAGTTTTTCCGAATTTTTCGCGGCGAGTTTATCGAGTGTGGCTGCGACATCGACGGCTTGCGCGGGTGGCGTCGAGGCGGCGGGGGTGCGCGGCGAGGTGGCGGTGGAGGGCGTCCCAGCAGCAGCGGCTGCAGGCATCGCGGGCGTCGTTGAACCTTGCGTCACCGGTGGGCTTGCGGGCGCTGGCGCAGGAGCGCTCGCTGGCGCGGCGGCGGGTGCAGCATTGGAAGCGTGGCTAAAGATTTTCGTCATCAGAGTATTGAAAAGGCCCATAAAAAGATTTGGTTGACTGCGATAAGTCCCCTCTATTCGGGGTTCGCTACTCTTCTGCGTGCAAAATTAACCGCAGGGCTCGCAAAGAGCGGCGAGACACGAACGGTACTCGTCCCAAGGCCTCCTCCGATTCGCTCAATTCATGGCGCACCGAAAACAGCATTGGAGGACCAGCGTTCTCCAGCAAGGGACGCGGGTGAAATGTCTCGCCAAAGCAAAGCAATTTCGCTTGTGCCCTCTGCGGTTTCCTCACGCGAATCTTTTTTTTGGCGCGCGCCCGGTTGCACGCTAAAATCGCCGCATGCTACAAACCGCCGGCCGGGAAGGCTCTCGTGCCTCCGCCAAAGCCGCTCCGCACGACCGTTACCTCGAGGCTTTTCGTTGGATGCTCCTCACTCGCGTGCTCGAGGAGAAACTCACCAGCCTCTATCGCGGCGGCATGATCACCGGCGGCGTTTACGTCGGCCGCGGCCAGGAGGCGGTCAGCGCCGCGTGCGGGATGTTCCTCAAAAAGGGCGACGTTTTCGGACCGCTCATACGCGATCAGGCCGGGCGCTCGGCTTTCGGCGAACCAATTCTTGACGTCGCGCGGACTTACCTTGGCTCCGTTCTCGGCCCGATGCGCGGGCGCGATGGAAATATTCACCGGGGCCGGCCGCGCCAGGGTCAGCTCGCAATGATCAGTCACCTCGGGTCGCTCATCCCGGTAGTGACCGGCTCCCTGCTCGCCAAGCGCATGAAGGGTGAAAAGGGTTTTGTCGGCCTCACCACGATCGGCGAAGGCGGGATGCAAACGGGTGCGACTCATGAAGGCATGAATATCGCTGCGGTCGAGCGGGTGCCGCTGGTGCTCGTGGCGACTAACAACCACTACGCCTATTCTACGCCCAACGACCGCGAATTTGCTTGTGCCGACCTGGTCGATCGCGCGGCCGGCTACGGATACGAAGGCCGCTCGCTCGATGGCACCGATCTCGGAGAATGTCTCGACGTGATCGGCGGGGCCGTGGCGCGAGCCCGATCGGGCGGCCCACCGCAACTTGTGGTCGCGACGATTCTCCGGCTGGCCGGCCACGGCGAACATGACGACGCGAGCTATGTGTCGGCCGAGGATCGCGCGGCCGATTTCGCGCGCGACTCACTGCAGCGCGCGGAGGAAGTGATTAAAGACGAAGGAATCGCCGATGCAGACACTATCGCGCAATGGCGTGCGGAAGCTTCCTCGCAAGTAAATGAAGCAATCAACACGGCGCAGGAAGAAGCTGGGCCGGATGCGGACGCGGAGGATTGGCTGGCGATCTCATCGCGCCACTTGGTCGATCGAATCTCGTGAGTGGAAAATCCAAACTCCGCATGTTGAAACTCGAAGGAAATTCCAAGTTGGAAAAACCAAGGCGACTAACACGGACCGATGCTTGCGCGTTTCGGCCTATGGCCGTTCGTGCTTCGCATTTACTTCGAGTTGCGGCATTCCAATTTCGTATTCCTGCTTCCGCAGTCCTATGAGTGTCACCTATCTGGAGGCAATCCGCGAAGCCCAGGCGCATCTCTTGCGTGAGGACGATCGCGT
This sequence comes from Chthoniobacterales bacterium, assembly GCA_025929155.1. Classification (GTDB taxonomy): domain Bacteria; phylum Verrucomicrobiota; class Verrucomicrobiia; order Chthoniobacterales; family UBA10450; genus Palsa-1392. Next base: position 23,537 of record JAICMR010000036.1, read on the forward strand.
TTTCATTTACGGCCAGGACGTCGCCGGGAAATTTGGCGGCGCGTTCAAAGCCACAAAAGGTCTCGCGGCGGAATTTCCCGGCCGTGTCCTCAACACGCCGATCAGCGAGGACGCCATGGTCGGGACCGCGATCGGCGCCGCCTTGGAGGGTATGCGGCCGATTGTAGAAATGCAGTTCGCCGATTTTTCCAGTGTCGCGCTAAACCAGATTCTTAATAACGCCGGCACGCAATATTACCGGACCGATATCCCCTGCCCGATCACAGTCCGGTTGCCCTCGGGCGGCACGAAAGGAAGCGGCCCTTTCCATAGCCAAAGCATGGAAGCGATCTATGCCCATTATCCGGGCCTCATCGTCATGACTCCAGCGACGGTGGAAGACGCTTACTCGATGCTGATCGAAGCCGTTGCGATTGATGATCCAGTCGTGTTTTGCGAGCATAAATATCTCTATTACCATCTCAAAGCCGACGCGCTCCCGAGCGAGGCCCTGCCGGCAGGGAAAGCTAGAATCGTTAGGCCGGGGCGCGATCTGAGTATCGTGACTTATAGTGTCATGGTGCACGAAGCGCTCGCCGTCGCCGAACAACTCAGAGCGGAAGGCTATGAGATAGAAGTCGTCGACCTGCGAACCGTCAAGCCGCTCGATACCGATACTGTTCTCGCTTCCGTCGCGCGGACTGGTCGCCTGCTCTGCGTGGGTGAATCTTTCCCCTGGGGTGGCGCGACTGCGGAAGTGATCGCGCGGGTTGCGACGGAAGGCTTCCACCTGCTCGACGCCGCGCCCGCTCGGCTGAACGCCAAAGACACGCCCATTCCCTATCATCCTAACCTTTGGGCCGAACATCGGCCTAACGCCAAATCCATCGGTCAAAAAGCCCGCCAGCTCCTCCGCGAATAATTCTCTCAACTCTTAACGCTAACTGACAACTTTCTCATGCCCCAAGTTCCAATTACCATGCCGCAGCTCGGCGAATCGATGGCCGAGGCGACCATTGTTTCCGTTAAAGTGAAGCCAGGCGAGAAAGTCGCCGCCGACCAGGAAATCATCGAAGTCGAGACCGACAAGGCAGTGATGGGCGTCACGACTCCTTGCGCGGGTGAGATAGCTACGATCGAAGCCGAAGTAAAGGGTGTCTATCCCGTGGGCGCGGTGCTCGGTTATGTGGAAGCCAGCGAAGCGGACGCCGCCCGCCTGGTGAAGAAAACTCCGGCTCCGCCGAAAGGCGATGTCGCGAAAGAAATTCCCGGTCGCGAAGAGGACAAAACCGGCGCGAGTAACGGCAGCGGTTCTCATTTCCAAGTGGATAAGGAAGGTTTGCCCACGGTTCCAACGGGTTCGCACTTTCAGGAGGATAAGACGGGCCTGCTTCCGGTCCCCGCATCGACGAAGGGCGCAGGTTACCTCTCGCCGCGTGTGCGCGCGCGGATGGCTGAACTCCAACTGACCCAGGCCGATCTCGCTGGCATCGCAGGGAGCGGTAATGCCGGGCGAGTTACAATCAAGGACCTCGAAGGCTTCCTCGGTAGCCTGGAAGGACAGTCTGCCGACAAGCCGAGCGCAATCCGCAGCGGCGTTGCGGATGCGATGCGACGCAGTTGGACGCGGCCACTTGCGACGGTTGGGCTTTCCGTTTGTCTCGATCCCCTTCTCGAAGATCGTAAGAAACGCGCCCCGAAACCGGGTCCCGCGCTTTATGCGTTGCGCGCCCTCGCTCTTGCTCTCGCCGAGCAACCGGCTGCCGGATCCCGCCTCATAGGTGGTCGGACTCTCCAGTCCCGCACGATCGACATCGGCCTGGCTGTCGAGGCGCAGGATGGCATCATGGTCCCGGTAATCCGCGATGCGAATAAGACTTCGTTACGCGACCTAACGACTCGCTACAGCGAACTCGTCGACCTCGCGCGCCGTCGCCGGCTCACTTCCGACATGACTTCCGGCGGCATCGCCTCTGTTTCCAACTTCGGCACCTTCGGTCTCGACTGGGGAACGCCCATCCCTTTACCCGACCAGACTTTGCTTCTTGGCCTCGGTGCCGGGAGAAAAGCTCCGACGTGGAGCGAAGAAAAAGGCGCATTTGTCCCGACCACGCAAGCCGAGCTCAGTCTGAGTTTCGATCACCGCAGCCTCGACGGCGGCGGTGCCGGCCGGCTGCTCCAACGCGTCGCCGAACTGCTCGGGAACCCGTCTGCACTGTAGTCACCAACGGCCCGACGGTCTGGCGAGATAGGAGGACAATTTTTTTCGCGCCGAGTCGTACGCGCCGTTAACGGGAGCGAACTCGGCTTGCCGGCCTATAACTCATAGCCTCCGGCACGCCGCTCCGCTTGCGATTTAGGTCTCCTCCCGTAAGTTATCGCCGCGATGCATGCCACAGCCGAGATCGAGCCGGATATCACGATGGAAGCGCTCCTCAAGCGTTATCCCGGCGCCCAGCGCGCGCTTTTCCGTCGTTATCACATTGGTGGCTGCAGCAGTTGCGGCTTTCGCCCGGATGAAACTCTCGCGGCTGTCTGCGAGCGCAATGAAAACCTGAACGTTGAGGAAGTGATCGACCACATCCTGACGAGCGACGCGGCTGATCGCGCGATGCAGATCGAACCCCGAGACCTGGCCGATCGCCTCGCGGCGCACGAGCCCCTGCAACTTCTCGATCTTCGAACTCGCGAAGAGTTCGACGCCGTAAAGCTGCCCGACGCGCATCTTTTTACACAGGAATTCATGCAGGAAATTCTCGGGCACTGGTCGCGCGAACAACTCCTGGTGCTTTACGATCACCAGGGCACGCGCACGATGGATGCAGCGGCTTATTTCCAAGGCCACGGCTTTAAAGACGTCAGGAGTCTTCGTGGAGGAATCGATGCCTGGAGCGTAGAGATAGACCCTGCGCTTTCTCGTTATCACTTGGAGTAACTAACGATGAGCGACGAACTCGAGCAACGAATTGAAGAGGCAATCAGGAATCCGCAGAATCTCGGTGAGATGGAAAATGCCGACGCGATTGGCACGGTGGGAAGCGCTGATTGCGGTGATATGTTGCGGATGTGGGTGAAATTCAAGGAGGAAGATGGCCGGAAAGTGATCGATCGTGCCACCTTTCAGACCTTTGGCTGCCAGACCGCGATTGCGGTCGCGAGCGTGGCCACAGAGATGCTCGCCGGTAAGACGGTCGCCGAAGCCATGACCATGTCCGGCCAGGATCTGGCCGCTCCGCTGGGTGCGCTTCCGCCGGTGAAAATTCATTGCGCGCAGCTCGTGGAAGGCGCACTTCGCTCCGCGCTAGGCGGCAACCCTGCCGAAAGCGCGGCGCCCGCCAATCCATCGCCTGCCGCGTCGACTCTGCTTCAATCTTTTCCGCAACCAAGCCCAAAGAAGTTAAAGGTGGTACTTGATACCTAACGAATAAAGTCATGCACGAAAACACCGAATTTGTCTTAAGCCGCGACCTCGAAGCGATCCAGATCCCGAGCGGCAACAAAACGACCATTCCCGCCGGCACGCCTGGGGTGATCACTCAGACGCTTGGCGGAAGCTACACCGTCGCGACTTACCAGGGTTTGGCCCGCGTTTCCGAAAACGACCTTGACGCACTTGGCTTGGAAAAAGCGGCCGGCGCGGCGGACTCATCTCCTGCCTCCGGCGCGGAGGCCGGACCAGTCGATGAAAAAGCCGTTTGGGCCCAGCTTCGTCAGTGTTACGACCCCGAAATCCCAGTCAATATCGTGGACCTCGGTCTGGTCTACGATTGCCAGCTCACCCAAAAACCCGAAGGCGGCTCGAAGGTGGAAGTGAAGATGACGCTGACGGCTCCCGGTTGCGGGATGGGTCCGGCAATCGCGCACGATGCTCAGAGTAAGATCCTGAGCATCGACGGCGTCGAAGAGGCCGACGTGCAGTTGGTTTGGGATCCACCTTGGAACCAGAACATGATCAGCGAAGCCGGGCGCATGAAGCTCGGGATGGTCTAGGACTCCGTTCGTTCCGAAGGGGGTTGGCGTAGCCGGCTGTAACCTTGGGAGAGGTCTATCTGTATAGCTCTTCGAGCCACGGAGCAGCCACCCGTAAATTAAGACGGCCGGCGGATTGACCCGGCGGGGCTAGACCTGCCAGCCGCTTTTTCTAGCGCGCCATGCTTGCGCTGGGCGACATCCCCTCCCCCGCCGGTACGATTTGTCACTCGCCAATGCGCTAACCTCGAAACGGTCAGTTCTCGACGTTGAAGGTCAGAGCGGACCTGGTTGATGGCGCATCCATTCTCCGCCAGAGGAACGTCGGGTTCGAGGCACCCCAAGTGTGCGACCACAACAAATCGGCAGGAACAAGCGATCCATTGATCTGACGGCCAGCCTACAACCGCCTCGTCACCCAACGGTCGCACAGCGCCTCAATCTTCATTGCGGACGGCTCATCGGCCGCCCAAGGCCACGCTCAAGCTAACTTCCATCCTCCACTTCGTACCCCTTCACCGTTTTCCTCTTCTCACGCGCCCTGAAATATTATTAGGATGATATCAAGCCCTCAACGCACCACGGGCGGCAGCATCTTCAATGTTGAGTCCTTATTCGTTAGGGTCAGCCATCGGTCCTCATCATTATCCCTCTGTCGTCGGTCCTCCTTTGTCCTTCTCAGTCTTCGATCCTCGATCATCCGCTTCGTTCTCCTGTCCTCCAGGCTTTCCCCCCGCCCGCCGCTTTTTCCTTGCCTCAACCCAAAACACGGAAAATCATCCTCCCATGTCTGGTCCCCCTCCTGCCACTGCGGCACCCCTTAAACTCATGGACCGCGTCCGCTGGCATCTCCGGGTCAAGCACTACAGCATCCGCACCGAGCAACTCTATCTCCACTGGATCCGTCGCTTTATTCTCTTCCACGCGAAACGTCATCCCGGCGAGATGGGCGAAGAAGAGATCGCCGCTTTCCTCAGCCACCTCGCCATTCATGACCACGTCGCTGCCTCCACCCAGAACCAGGCCTTCAGTGCTCTCCTTTTCCTTTACCAGCAGGTCCTCGATCGGAAATTGCAATACCTCGCCGGGGTCGAGCGAGTCAGCCGACCGCCCAAGCTGCCAGTCGTCCTCACAAAAAACGAAGCGCACGCCGTCATTGCCCATTTACGGGGCGATTATCGCCTCATGGCTGAGCTGCTCTATGGCAGCGGCCTGCGCCTGCTCGAATGTCTCCGGCTCCGCGTGAAAGATATCGACTTTGGCTATAGCCAGATCACCGTGCGCGAAGGAAAAGGGATGCGCGAAAGAATCACCCTCCTCCCCGCGCGCCTGAAACAGCCGCTCCGCGAGCATCTCGACCGGGTGAAAAAGATTCACGGCGCCGATCTCGGGCGCGGGGGCGGCAAGGTTTACCTGCCGTTTGCACTCAAGCGCAAATATCCCAACGCGGAACGAGACTGGCGCTGGCAATACGTTTTTCCGGCTCCGAAACTTTCGATCGACCCGCGCTCGGGAGAACCCCGCCGTCACCATGGGCACGAGAAGAACCTGCAGAATGCGGTTAAGCAGGCAATCTACGCGGCAGGCGTACCAAAAGCGGCCAGTTGCCACACCTTCCGTCACAGCTTTGCCACGCACCTTCTGGAAGCCGGGTACGATATCCGCACCGTGCAGGAGTTGCTCGGGCACAAGGACGTCTCAACAACAATGATTTACACCCACGTCTGCAACAAACCTGGCCTGGGCATTCGGAGCCCGCTCGACAACCCGGCCGAGACCAATTAACTTAGCGTGTTATACGAAAAAATGTTCGTAATTAATTGCGAAGTTTCGCACAATTCTCGTTAGGTGACTCTCGCGTATGTCTGATCCCCGAGTTTATCGAGCCGCGGAGATTCAGGACGCCATTCGCCAGGTGTTGTTCCGCGAGTGGGATCCACTCGACGTGTGCGATCATCTTGGGCTTCGCGATGAGTATGATCGATACATCGCGCCCGCTTACCGCATCTTGGTTGGCAGCCGCTCCGAGCAGGAGCTTATCGAGATGCTCTCCCGCAGCCAGCAGGAGCTTCTTGGGGGACCCGCTACACAGTCGAGCGAGCCTTCACTGCGAGCTGTCGCACGTCAGCTCCTCGCACTCGATGTTCGAC
>JAICMR010000190.1 GCA_025929155.1 Chthoniobacterales bacterium
ATCGGCAGGTATGGCATTCGCGAAATGGCGCCACTTGTTCTCCGGATAATCGCCAAGGAAGTGATCAGGCGCGGTCTGCACTCCGCCGAGCTTTACATTGTGAAACCAGGGGCCGAGACCCTTTACCCGTTGCTCAATCTGTTCAGGACTTAACGGCGTCATAAAACTCCATGCTCTCATTCGGTTGTTCGGCGCTTAAAAGTTGAATGGCATTGCGATAGCCGTTCAACGTGCCGATGTCGACGTAGCGCTCCCCTGCCCTCACGGCGCGGGCGCGGCCGCCACGGGCGAGATACTCGTTCACCAGCGTGCCGAGGTATTCATCCTGACAATCGCGCTCTCGCCAGAGGTCATGCAATTCGGCGAGAATCGCGCCCGACATTTTAAATGCCCCCCAAATCCAGTTTGATCGCGCGGACTTGGTCTTAACCTGGATTTCCTCAACGGCATCGTTCTCGTCCGTCACTACCGCATCGAAAAACTCGGGGCGCTCCACCGGGAAGGTAAGAAAGGACAAACAATCGTCCGGCAGAGCGCAAAAGCCGTTCTCGGGAAACCAAATCGTGTCCGGCAGGCCAAAAAGCGCCTGCTCCGTGTCGCTGATCAGTGGCAAAGATCGGAATAAAGCGTCGCATAGCCCTGCGGGCCGGGGCTGAACCACGTAGGCGAAGGCGACCCCGTCGATGCCGCCGCCGAAATAGCTCAGGATGTCGGATTTGCCGGGTGAGATGACGAAGCAGATTTTCGTTGCGCCCCCACGAACCATGCGATCGATGATGTATTCGGTGACGGCGCGCGGACGTTCTGTTTGGCCATCGAACCGCGAACCAACCGGCAATAGCTCCTTGGAAAATGCTAACGGTTGAATTCTGGTCCCCGCTCCGGCTGCTGGTATTACGCCCCACATGAGAAAGAATGGATTGTTGGATCAATGGGTATTTCCCTGAAAAGTAGCGCAGACTTCCAACTCTGCTGTATCGCAGCTTTCCAACCTGCGAGTCGTCCGAACACACGTAGCCGGGAGTGTTTCCTGGTCGATGGGCACATTGTCTTCACGCGGTGGCGCTGGTGAGTTCCTGAGTTTGGTTGCTCTGGCGATTTGTCGAAATGTTTGCGAGGGCGTTCTCGAGATCTTCGGCGCGTTTGTCAGCCGTGTGCTCGGCCAACGTCCGCTCGCGAGCGCGACTCGCGATCGATGCGAGCTCGTCAGGCGACAGGTTCAAGGCGGTTACGGCATCATCGGTAGTTTGAGCGATAAGGATTTCCTGGCCGGGTTTGAAAAACTGGTCCAGGCCTTCCCAGTTGTCGCTGAGGATCGGCACTCCACAGGCGGCGGCTTCAAACAACCGGCCGGATGGACAGTAACCCATTTGCGCCATAACACCGCGCGTCACGTTGAGGGTTAAAGCGCTCGAGCAATAGAATTCGGAATGCTCGGCGGGTGCGACATGTCGGGCGAAGAAAATATTCGGCGTCCACGGAAATGCCTCGGGATACAGCGCGCCGCCGATAAGAAATTTGCGATCTGGCAACAAGCGGGCGGGCTCGATAAAGAGCTTCTCCAGCGCGCATTGACGATCTTCGGCGTACGTGCCGAGATACGAGAGATAACAGCGGAAGCGATCAGACGGCTCAACCGGATGATGCGCCTCCGGATCGACACTGCCGTAGAGCGGCACGGCCGCCCTCGCGCCGAATTCGGAGCGCAGTAATTCCAGCGCGCGACCGCCGGTATAACTGAGGACCAGGTCGAAGTCGCGGAAACCATTTGGACCGATATACGCGAGTGATTTGCCGCTTTTGAGATGGTTGAGCGTAACCGGCGTATCCAGGTCGTAGAAGACACGCAGCCCATTCGCGGAACCGAGCACCAAATCGGACGCGGCAATTCCGTCCGGGCAATAGGAAGTGACCATCGACACATCGGCATCCGCGATTTCGCGCAAGGCCCGGGAGCCAACGCCTTGCCAGTCCGAATACAAAAGCAATTCTGCTTCCGGCATCGAGGCAAGATCCCGGTGCCCGGCGTAATAAGGAACGTCCTTCTCGAAAAAAACGATTTGGTGGCCGCGGCGATGGAGCGCCCGGATCAACCCACGCCACAATGTCGCGTGCCCATTGCCCCAGGAGGAACTGATGGTGAGGCCGAAAATGACCAGTTTCATACGTCTAAGTCACAGGCTTCCGCAACAGTTCAAATGCATAGTTTTCCAATTCGATCGCGCGATGTTTCGCGGTGTGTTTAGTCAGGATGCGCTGACGCGCGGCGCTTCCGATTTGCAGCCGCTCATGCTCTGGAATATCGAGGAGGTGGCGCATCACCATCTCTTCCGAGGTGGCGATGAGTATTTCGCTGTTCGGCTCAAAGAAGGTGTCGAGGCCTTCCCACAAGTCGCTGATGATCGGAACACCGCAAGCTGCCGCTTCAAAAAGCCGGACGCTGGGTGAGTAACCTGCTTCGATCATCTGCTCGCGCGTGAGGTTGAGCGTGAAGCGCTGTTGATTGTAAAAAGCGCGATGCTTCTCGGGAGGCAGATGCGTGAAACGCTTCACATTTTTCGGCCAGCGAACGGATCTGGGATATTGCGGCCCGGCAACGACAAATTTGCCGCCGGACCACGCGCGAGCTGGTTTCAGCAGCAATTCCTCCAGCGCCGGCTGGCGGTCGTCGCTATACGTGCCCATGTAACCGAGGTCCCATTTGATCTGCTTCTCCTCGGGGAAATAAATCGACTCGTCTACCGAGCAGTAAAGCGGGCGCGCCATCCAGGCGCCGTAACGGCGGCGGATCGTATCGAGCATCGGCCCGCCGGTGAACGACAAATAGATGGAATAGCAGCGAATTAAGGCCGGCGACAAATAGTCGAGATGCCCGGATTCGAGCTTGGCCATAGTGACGGGCGTGTCGATGTCATAGAACGCGGTCGCGCCTTCCGCGACGCGCGTCACCCATTCGCCCACTTCAATCCCCTCCGGGACATAAGATCCGACGATAACCAGATCGGCGTTTCTTACTGCTGTGCGGAAGCGGTCTTTGAGTTGTTTGAGATTGTCGTAAAGTGCAAGGCGGCAATAGGGCGGCCTGGCTAAATCCCGATTGGCCGCGTACCAGGGCAAATTGCGCTCGAGAAAAAGAATCTGGTGTCCGCGAGCCGCCAATTGTTTAACGAGAGCGCGATAGGTCGTCGCGTGGCCGTTGCCCCAGGATGAGGTGATCGACAGGCCAAGAATGACAATTTTAAGACGATCGCGGACTTCACTGTTGCCAGCGGTTGAGCCGTTGGCGTGCAGCGAAGGCAGCTTAGGCGTGCACTGTGCGCCCCGGGACGCGGAGCGCAGGTCTCTGAACCTGCGCGGAGCGGAGAGTTTGCGCGTGACCGCCGACTCGCGCGCGGTCAGAGACGCGCGCTCCGGGGTTTTAGCGGGCTCAGGCAAGAGCGTGATCGTTGCTGTTTTCATGCGTGTAGTTCTGCTTTGGCTTTGGTCGCGGTTGGAGCGGTTGGTTGTTCGAACTTGCCTTCAAGAATGCTTTCGAGTTGCTCCGCGCGACGCGCGTAGGTGTGCTCGCGGCGGATTCGTTTCATCGCGGCCCGGCCAATGGCTCTGGCGCGCGCGGGTGCAAGATCGCGAAGCAACGAAATCACTTGTTCTCCGTTTGCAGCCACCAGCACTTCCTTTCCAGGCTCCAGAAATATTTCGATACCATCCCATTGGTCGGTGATCAGGCAAGCGCCGGCGCCCGCCGCTTCAAAAACCCTCGTTGGCGGAGAGAAGCCGAAACGGGCCATGCTGCCTCGGTTGATATTGAGAACAGCATGGGCGGAACTGTTGATGGCGTTGTGGTCCTTCGTGAACACATGGCCCAATCGCTTCACATTGGAAGTCATCGGCTTGTCCTCCCACCC
>JAICMR010000208.1 GCA_025929155.1 Chthoniobacterales bacterium
TGAATGAACCGGATCGTCATCGGGTAACGATAGAACTTTCCATCGCTCGCCTGGATCGCGGCGATGATCACGAAGATCGCGTTCAAAACCCAGAGGATGGCGAGGAAAATGAAGCCGATCAGAACCAGGCAAAAGACCAATGCGACGGCGTTGTAGATAAGCATCGAGATCTGGAAGTTGAGCGCTTCCTTGCCGTGCGCATTGATCTCGGGCGCGTCGCCGCGTTTGATCAGCCAGACAATGAGCGGCCCGAGGAGGTGGCCCGGGAAATGAAGGAAGACGCCGAGCAAAGCGCTGGCGTGACAGAGCGCGCACCAGGTGCGCACGTTATTGAGCGAGGCGCTGACAGGTGGTGTCGGATAAGTCGTGTCCATGATGTCTATGGAATGGATGCGGCGATTCGGCGTTTTGGATTCAGGAAATGCTGGCGCACTGCGACGTTTACCCTGTTTTTTCGGCGAGGCTAATCCCGAGCTCCCGCAGTTGTCGTGGGTCCACGTCGCTCGGGGATTGCGACATCAGATCCTGGCCGCGGTTGGTTTTTGGGAAAGCGATCACGTCGCGGATCGAATCAGTGCCGCAAACGAGCATGACCAGCCGGTCGAGCCCAAGGGCGATGCCGCCGTGCGGCGGCGCGCCAAGACGAAAGGCGCGGAGAAGATGGCCAAACTGGCGTTCCTGTTCTTCACTCGTTAGGCCGAGGACTGCGAACATTTTCTCCTGCAAATCGCGCTCATGAATCCGGATGCTGCCGCCGCCGATCTCGACGCCATTGAGAACGACGTCGTAGGCTTCGGCCCGGACGTCGCCGTAGCGCTTTTGTTCGAGCAACGGGAGATCTTCGGCCTTGGGCCGGGTGAAGGGATGATGCATCGCGCTCCACTTGCCGGTCGCGGGATCGCTTTGCAGGAGCGGGAAATCAGTCACCCAAAGGAAATCGAGCACTTCCGTGTTCGTTAGGCGCTGAAACTCGGCGATCCGCAGGCGGAGACGCCCGAGCACCTCGCAGGCGACCGGCCACTCGTCGGCGGCGACCAAAATCAAATCCCCTTCCTCAATCGTCAGGCGGTTTTGCAATGCCGCTCGCTCAGCCTGGGAAAAAAACTTTGCGATTGCGGATTTCCATTCGCCGCCTTCGACCTTGATCGAGGCCAGCCCCTTGGCGCCAAATTTCTTCGCGAGCGCTTCCAACTCGTTCATCTGTCCGGTCGTTAGGCTGGCAAATCCTTTCGCGTTTATTGCCTTGATCACGCCGCCCCGTTCGGTCGCGCCCCGAAAAACTTTGAAGGAACTTTCGCGGAACACATCGGTGAGATCGACCAGGGTCAGGGCAAAGCGGCGATCCGGCTTATCACTGCCGAAGGTGTTCACCGCGTCGTGATAACTCATCCGCGGAAACGGTGTTTCTACATCGACCCCGCGTGCCGCCCGGAAAACCGCCGCCAGCATTCCTTCAGTCAGGGCGAAGATATCGTCCGGCCTAACGAACGAGGCTTCAATGTCGATCTGGGTGAACTCGAGTTGGCGGTCAGCCCGCAGATCTTCGTCGCGAAAGCATTTCGCGATCTGAAAATATTTTTCGATCCCGCCGACCATGAGGAGTTGCTTGTATTGCTGCGGCGCCTGCGGCAGCGCGTAAAACTTCCCCGGCCAAACCCGGCTCGGAACGAGGAAGTCGCGCGCTCCTTCCGGCGTACTTTTCGAGAGAATCGGCGTCTCGATTTCCAGAAAACCCTGGCTGTCGAGATAATCGCGGGTGGCTTTCGTGACGAGGTGGCGAAGCCGAAGATTGCGCGCCAGCTCGGGACGACGAAGATCGAAATAACGATAAGTCAGTTGCAGGTCTTCATCCTTCACCTCGCCATCGATCGGGAAGGGCGGGACATCAGAGCGGTTGAGAATTTCCAGCTCGTCGACCACGACTTCGATCTCGCCGGTCGGAAGATTTGGGTTTGCCTGACCCGTCAGGCGCGGCGCGACTGGGCCGCGGATTGAAATCACGTCCTCATGTCGAAGCGAATGCGCGCGGGCCGTGAGTTTGGCGTTTTCCTCCGGGCGAAAAACGATCTGCGTCAAGCCTTCGCGATCGCGGAGATCGATGAAAATGACGCCGCCGAGATCACGCCGGGAATGCACCCAACCGGCCAATATAACCGTCTCGCCGATATTGGCGGCACGAAGGGCGTTGCAGTGGTGAGTGCGATACACGAACTTGAGCGGGCCTACTTGGATTGCTCATGCTCCTGCCATCGAATGCGGGTCATGTGTAACGCGGAGGTTACATCAATCACTCCTTTGTCGTCTTCGACGGCAACCCGCGTCTTACCGATGAAAATATGATCCGGATGAGGTACGGGAATCAAATAACCACTGCTCAGCTCGATCCAAAATGGTTCGAAGGGGACCTTGCGCACTGCCTGTCGGATCTGGTCGAGCATGATTCAGGTATAGCAAGCTTCAGACAATCGGTCAAAGCAGCTCAGTTAAGCGGGCTACCAGTTGCTCTCTCGAGATCAGTTCCTGCTCCGCCTCGCCCATGTCCTTGAGCCTCACTTGAGGCCATTCGTCGCCGAAAAGAAGGGCAACTTTCGCGCCCAGTGCTTCGGCCGTTTGGAATTGTTTGCCGACTTTGGTGGGGCTGAGCGGGTAATCCACTCGCCAACCGGCGTCGCGGAGTTGTTGCAGTTGGTGAAGCGCATCGCTGCGCCGCTCTTCCTTGGCGATGACGAGGTAGATATCGAGCGCCCTCTGGCTGGCGGCTTCTTTCGTTAGGCGAGAAAGCACTTCCTGTGTTTCTTTGATCAGCTCGCCCAGCACCACGTCGCCCATGGCAAAGCCAACCGCGGGCATAGAAACGGCGCCGTCACTCAATTGCGAAACGAGATTGTCATAACGGCCACCGCCGGCGATCGCGCGCAGTTTGCCTCCGCGATCGAAGACTTCGAAGACGACTCCGGTGTAATAGGCGAGGCCACGAACAATCGAGAGATCGATCTGTACAAACTCGGCCAGGCCACGCAGCTCGAGTTGCCTAACGACGTCCTTCAATTTCTCGCTCTCCCCACCGCCGTCGAGCACGCGGAAA
>JAICMR010000161.1 GCA_025929155.1 Chthoniobacterales bacterium
CAATGGCTGTTGCGCGGCCGGAATTTCAGCCCACCCAAGCGTGACGCGCTCCCTGCCGGTCTGCATCATCTGCACGACCCGCCAGACCAGTGCGCCGTCGCCGAGCCCGCTTTTCGTTAGGCTAAAATAGACCGCGTCGGCGCTCCGCAGCCGGCTGGACCAGTTGTCGTCGGCCGGGGGGGCAGGGGACGCTGTAGTCGCCGCCGCGTGCTCGGGGAGTGCCGGTTGGCGCATTCCTCCGCAGCCGCTCAAAAGAACCGCCGCGCTGATGAGCGACCAAAGAGGTTTCACGCTTCGCGTGCCATGCTGCGCTCGGGCGGCGCCCAGAGCGGCGGCCGCTGCGCCGGCAAATCGCGCCAGGTGCGATAGCCGGCTGCGAGAATCCTGCACCCGATCGCGAGCGTGCGGCGCCAGGTGACGCCGGAGACCTTTTGTTCGCCCGCGAGTCGGCGGCGTTCCGTCACGGGGATTTCGCAAATCATCGATTGGAGTTTTGCGGCCGAGATTTGGGCTTCGATCGTCCACCCGAAGGTCATCTCGCGCGGCGCGATTTGTTCGAACAACGGACGACTGATCAATCGCAACGGACCAAGATCGCTGAAGCGCCGGCCGGATAAAATGCCGCACCACAAGCCGAGGAGCGCGTTCGCGACCACGTGTCGGAGCGTCATCGCGTGCCAGTTCCGCAGGCGGATCGTCCGGCTGCCGAGGACAAAATCGTAGCCTTGCTCGAACGCCGCGGTCAGCCGAGTAAGATCGTCCGGCGCGCTCGCACCGTCGCCCGCGCAGAAGATGTAACCGCGGACCGAGGGGAACAAATCAGTCGTTAGGTCAATCGCCGCCTGGCAGCCGTAGCCGTAGCCGAGCGCTGTCGTTTCTGCGACGAGGACGGGCCGGCTTCGGGCGATCTCGGCGGTCCCATCTGTGGAACCATTCACGCCGACGGCGACGACAAACTTCTCCGGATCGATCGTGCCTAACAATTCATCGAGGACCGGGCCGAGGCAGGCGGCTTCGTTGCAGGCGGGAATGATGAGGGCGATTTGCGGCTGGCGCGTCTCGGTCATGACAGGTTCCAACAGTAGCGGAAGCACGCGCTATTCCAATGCGGCGGAAGAACCCTGGCCGCTGCTGACACTCAAAACGAGCTGTCCCTCCGCCGCCGTTTTCCCGGCTACGCTCGCGCGCACCTTGAATTGCAGCAGTTGATCGACCTGCGCGAGTTTCTCCGCCCAGAGCTCGACCTCTTCCTCCGGTCGGACCGCATGGAGAAACTTCATCGCGCGAATCGCGGAGAGGAGAAATAGTGGTCGCTTCTCTACCGGATAGCCCGACGCGGCCGCGATGCCCGCAGTCTGCGCGAGCGCTTCGGTCAAGATCACCCCCGGCACGAGCGGATTACTGGGGAAATGCCCGGCGAACATTGGGTCGTCGCGCGGAAAGCGCATCGCGCATTTTGCGCGCTGTCCCGGCTCGACCTCGAGCAGTTGCCTAACAAATACAAACGGCGGTCGGTGCGGGAGGGAACCGAGGAGTGACGGCTCGCGCGTGACCGGTGACAAGTTCAAAAAGTTCCCCGAGGCTTAGGCTCGTTACCGGCTGGCCGTCATTGTCCGTTAACGAAATAAGCGAATTTCCAACTGCCGTTGACGCGGCGGATCCCCGCGCGATACCCATCATATTGCGCGGTCGGATCTGCAAACTGCGGCGGCGCCACCATGTAATCGCCCTTCGGCACAAACTTCTCGGCGAGCACGGCAGTCAGTTCCGGCCAGATATTGTTCTCATCCCAATACTGAAAAACCCCGGGACCCGATCCGACGGGAGTGAGTCGATAACCGAAATCAACAGTCATCATGGCCGCGACAGCATTCACATCGTGCGCCTGCACCGCGAGTCGGAGCCGGCCGAGGAAAGCCTGAAAATCGACCGCGCCGGATTGATCAGGCATGGTCGGGCCCTCAGCGGTGGTCGCGGGCTTTTTTGCGTCCTTCTTCGGATTGGTCGTCGGGCAGGCGGTGAAAGCGAAACAGGCGAGCAGGAGAAGCGAGCAGAAAAGACGTGGGTTCATCAGGCAAAAGGCGGTTCGATTTTGTGACATACATTTCCGGCTCCCACAACGCCAGCGGCAAATCGAGGACACCTCGATCCGATTGCTTTGCTTCCTACTCCCTTGTCCGTTCTCAACTTCCCCGCCGCGAACGGGAAACCCAGCGCAAACGCTGACGCATCGGATGCAGGATGAAAACGAAATAGAAAACCGCGAACAGGTCGCGCCAGCTCGACGAGGGACTTGTCAGTCGGAGCGGTTTCTTACGCAGCGTTTGCAGGACGGCCTCCGCCGACATCTCCGCGGGCCGCGGGAGCAGCGTGAAGTGAGATCCAAACGCAGCCAGTTGATGCGCATCAGACGTCGCGACCAGCGGCTTTTTGTATTTCGCCGCGGCGAGGCGCGCGCGACGATTCAGGTCGAAGAAGCCTTTATGAAAATGGCAGATCTCGATCGCATCGAAACAATCGATCTCCTCTTCGAGCCGTTCGCCTAACGAACCGCCAAGGACGAAGTAAGGATGCGGCGCGAAACAGAAAAGCGATTCACCACGCCGCGCGCGCAGCTTCCGTAAATCAGCGAACGTCGCGATCCCTTCGATCTCGTGCGGCTGGACATTGAGGAGCACGACGTCCGCCCCTTCGAGGCGCAACTCCGCAGCCGGGAGAAGCAAAATCCCCATCGCCGCCGCCTCGGCGAAAACTTCCGGGCGATCGAAAACCTTGTCGTGCAAAGTGATCGCGAGCACGTCGAAGTGCTGTTCGCGAGCGCGTTCGAGCAATTCATGAGCGGTGTAATTGAGCCGGTCTTTCGGGTCGTCCAGCGTGTGGATGTGGAAGTCGGCCTTAAGCCAATCATTTTCCCGTTTCTGCTCTGGGTTCATCGTCAGCAGAATAAGTGCAGGATTCGGGCCGTCCTCATTTTTTGCGCGGCGATCGCATGAAGAAGAGTTGGCGGAGCAGGCGCAGAGCGAGCCAGACGGGGGGCTTGCTTTCCGCGTTTCCTCATTGAAATTTCACGGCTCTCGCTCGGGTGGTGAAATGGCAGACACGTACGTTTGAGGGGCGTATGCCGCAAGGCATGGGGGTTCAAGTCCCCCCCCGAGCACTCCCTCCTACTCGTGCTCGTGCTGGTTCTTTCTCCTGCTCCTATTTTGACCGGCTCCGGTTCCGGCACGATCACGAGCAGGGCAGATTACGCGCTGGACCCGGCCGGCGTCACCAGCCTAACGACCACGAGAATCCAAAGGAGAGCGAAGGGCAGAAACATCGGGAGCCAAAGCCGGCTCTGCGAAAGCAACCCGAGCGCGAGCAGAGCGTAGCCCGCACTGATCGCGATCGCGGTCAGGAACAGAACCCCTTTCGTCACGCGCCCCACAAACATCCCGCACACAGCCAGCCCCGCGATCAGGCACCAATCATAAAACCACGGCATCCGCCTCACATAATCATTGCCCTGGATCGTCGCGATCGCGGCCGCGAAAACGTTAGGCGGTTGCAACGGATCGCCCGCAATGCGGAAGAGCACGATCTGGTCTTTGAGCTCGCTCAAGTCCACCGTCGGCGGGCGATGCGAATCGCGTTCCTGCGCGGCCAACAACAAGTTGCTCAAGGTCAGCCGATGCACGCTCTGGGCCGCGACCGGATTAATCGTGAGTGTGCCGTCGCGACGGATCGGAATTTTCCATCCGTTAGGCAATAGGATTTGCTTACCGAGCTCGATCTTCACATCAGCCGTCGTGGAGCGAAGCCAGAGCAGGAGGGCTTGGAGCGTGAACGACGGCACGATCTCTCCGCGGTATTCTAAGAGCATCGGCACACGAATTCGATCGGTTCGGTCCGGCGGTAGATTCGTGAACCCCGGCGTCGAGATGAGCCGAATGTCGTCATCCGGACGATGACTGATTCCAGAGAATTCTGCGAGCCCGCCACGCGGACCGGTGACCTGCGAAAAGGTAGGAAGGTCCTCGACGGGCACGTCGCGCTTGCCCTTGTTCCCCAGCTCCATGGCCACAAGCAGCTTTGGCACTTTCATCGCCTGGTCGATAAAGACCTGCTCCTGGTTGCTCTCGCGGTCCCGCCAGATCAGGATGGGCTCGAAGCCGATTACAGCCGGCTGGAATTCAAGAATCGCCTGAAGGAAAAGCGCGTATTCGAGCGGCGAGAGCGAGCGGCGCGCGGCTTCGCCCTTTGGCAGCGGCTTGTTCGCCCGGAGCGGAGTCATCTGGCGAAAGTCCTCGCGACCGATCTCGACCTGTGTCACCTGCGCGGGAGGGATTCGTTGTTGGGAATTTTGCAGAAACAAGCTCAGGAAAACATCATCGACTTTTTGGAGGCGCGGCTCACGCGCGATCAGGACGCCGAGCAGCACGACGACCAAAAACAACCACGGCGACGAGCGGCGCATTGGCGCAGAAGCTAGGGAGCGGCCGCTCGAATCACAAATGGAATTCGGATATTACACTCCGCCGCTGTCCCACGAGGAGCGGGAGGTGTAAGTGCAAGGCGGAGCGTCAGTGCATGTGAGGGAGCGACCGCGCCGGGGTTTGTTCGGATCAGCGGCCGGGTAGGGTGGGCGTCTCGCCCGCCGGTTTCGGCGTCCCGCCGAAACGAAATTTCCGGCGACGCGAGAATGGGCAACAGACAAACTGACCTGAGCAAAGCGTGGCGACCAGAGCAATCGAGGCGGAAACGAGGCGTTCCCTGTCATGACGGAACCGATCTGAAAGCAAACAACGCCTCGGTCGTGACGACGAGGCCAATCTGAACGCAAACAAAGCCTCGCTCGTCACGAAGAAGCGGATCTGAACGCAAACAAAGTCTCCGTCGTAACGACGAGACCGATCTGAATGCAAACAACGCCTCGGTCGTGACGACGAAGCCTCAGAAAACGTTAACCAGGCCTCCGTCGCGGCGGCGCCCAAGACAATACGGCAGCTCGTCAAAGTGAAAGATCACTTCCGCGGACTGCGCGACAACTTCCATTTCAGTTCTCAGCTTCTACCTCCCAGCTTCCAGCTTCCAGCTTCCAGCTTCCAGCTTCCAGCTCCCAGCCCCCAGCCTCTCCTCCCCTCGACTGCCTCCCGGCAACAGTTTCCTCTTCCCTAATCCGCCAGATCAGATAAAAAGGGCCCTGCTGATGATGCGGCGATTGATAGCCAGATGAAGTGGATCGCTCCCTCCGAGAAAGACACCGCCAATAACGAGCTGGAGAAGCGCCTCTGGCAGGCTGCCGATCAGCTCCGCGCCAACTCCGGCCTGACCGCGCAGCAATATTCCGGCCCGGTCCTCGGGCTCATCTTCCTTCGTTTCGCCGAAGTCCGCTTTGCCAAGCGCCGGACGGAGTTGGAGAAACAGACCGCCGGCACCCGCCGCGGCTCCCGCCTCGATGATGCGAAAGCCTACACCGCCGAAGGCATCATCTTTCTTGCCCCGGACGCGCGTTTCGATTTCCTCCTCAGCCTGCCGGAAGGCGCGAACATCGGCTCGAAGCTGAATGACGCCATGCGCGCGATCGAGCGCGACAACCCGCAGCTGGCCGGCGTCCTCCCGAAGACCTACGAGATCTTCACC
>JAICMR010000085.1 GCA_025929155.1 Chthoniobacterales bacterium
ACTGCCTCCGGATCAAGCTAGCCCCAATCGGTCGTCTTACCTTGTGTAACGCGATTTGCGTAGCCAGGAAAGGCAACCGGAGCCTAACTCCGGTGGAGGAGGCGAAAATTCGGTGCGTCCCTTGTTCTCGAATTGAGCCGCCAACGGCCTGTTCTGGCTCAACTTGCGTTGCACCAGAACGAGGCCGAGAAGGCTCAGGCCGAGGAGCGCGACGGTGGTGCCACTGTCGGGAACAGATTGAAGGAGCACAAGCTGATCCTGCGCGAGCTGGGTATGATTCCTATCTCCCCAAAGGTTAAGAACACCGACGTTGTAGAATCCCATATTGTCGTCGAGATAGTCAGGGAGACTCGTCACCGCGATGCTGAATACGTTATTGGGATTGGCGCCCTCGCCTTCGAGCCACCAGATGGTCGCCTGAAGCGCCGCGGCACTCGCATTTCCCGCGGGCCCAGCCGTGTAGGTGTAGCCAGAGAGAGTTCCTTCCGCGAAGTTCAGGTATAGCCAGGCGGTGCCTTTTGAGATGAAATCAGGATTACCTCCTGAGACACCACCATTCACCGCTCCCTGGCTGATTCCGTAGTAGTAGCTATTGCCCGGGTTGAAATACTCGTTCGATTCCAGGCAAAACGTCTCAAAGCCACCGTTGAAGGTGGCCACCGCGTTATACCCCATGGTGGTCGGATTGAAATCAACGGATTTGGCGTTGAATTCACCGCCATTTCCCGAGTGACGACTGCCGTAATCGAGGGTGAGGGTGTCAGCAGACGCCTGGCTTCCAACACAAAGGAAGGCAGCCGAAGTGAGCGCAGCGGCGAGGAACGAGAGGTGAACATTTTTCATAATTTTGACGGTATGCATGTCGGGTAGCATCGCAGATGCCACTCAAGAACGAAGCGACCAATGGGACCCATAACCTATTGCCGATGTGCCCGATATGGAATACTTCGGTTTCTTACAACTGGCGCATAAATAACGGTAATTGTAAACCGTTCCGTCGTTTCGCGCTCCAGCTGTTCCCACACCAAACTTCAAAGCAGTTGGGATCTGCTTATCCGCTGTGCAGGCGGCCGCGGGTGTTTTGCATCTTTCAGCGCTCTGGCAAGCCGGGCCAGTGGCTCAACGCGACGCAATCATCCGCACAAAATTCTGCTGGACGCCGGGGAACGGCGCAGTACAAGATCGGTGCCTCAAGCCACCAGAAGTTATGCCTACACCTCTCAAAATGAATTCCGCCTTCAAATTTCCTCGTTTGCAAAGCAGTTGCCTGCCGGATGCCGCCGCCAATGCTCGAATACATGGCAAGATAGAAGGTGGGAATGCCCGGGCGCGATCGCTCTGTTTCGGCTTCTTCAGTTGCGCGTTAATTGCCTGTTTCGCTCTCTGTAACGGCTGTCAAACCGCCCCGCCCTCGCAAGTGGCGGAGCGCGGGGGGACCAGCACGACAGTTTACCTCACCCAGGGCGATGTGGTGAAACTGCTCTTTCCGGGGTCGCCGGAATTAAATCAATCCCAGAAGGTGCAGACCGACGGAAAAATCAATTTGCCCATGATCGGACAGGTGCAAGCGGCGGGGAGGAGCATCGCCAGCCTCCAGGCCGAACTCTCGGCGCGTTACAAGTCGCAGCTACAAAACACAGAGGTAGTAGTGAGCCTCGATAGCTCCATCATTCCCGTGGTGATCTCCGGCGCGGTAACGACTCCGGGCAAGCGCGAGTTCGACCGTCCGACGACCGTCTTCCAGGCCATCATGGAAGCAGGAGGAGCGAATCAGTTCGGCAATTTGAAAAACGTGCACCTGATCCGGACAATCAATGGTCAGCAGGTTACTTCTACCCTGAATTTGCAGCCGACGTTGGAAGGCAGAACGACCAATGCGGTCTATGTAAAAAACGGCGACATCATCTATGTGCCTGAGAGTATGTTTTAGCGTTGGTGAGTTCGCCCTCGAAAACACGAGGGCCTGAACAAGATGCCCTCCAAAATCTGACCGGCGCTTCCCAGGACCGGAAAGCGGGTCCCCTTGCAGAACAAAGGGATGAACGTGGATAGCATTCTTGCTGCAGCCGCCACGGCCGCGTGTGCATTATTAGTTGTCGCGACTTTGCTCCGGAAATGGCGATCGATCGCCAGCTGGAGTTTCGCCGCCGGGATGACCGCGTTCGCGGCGGAGAGCGTCTTTGCCAGTCTCGCGCTCAGGGGAGGCGAGCCCCTCGTTGTCGTGGAATGGGAGCGCCTCGCCTTAATCGCCAGTTCTTTTCTTCCGGTCTGCTGGCTCTGCTTCAGCCTGACCTATTCGCGCGGCAACGGTCGGGAATTTCTGGTGAGATGGAGGCTAACGCTCCTTCTCGCTCTCGTCGTGCCTGTGGCGCTCGCAGTCGGCTTTCGCTCGCAGTTGCTGACGTTGAGTCAGCTGAATTCTGGTGAAACCTGGATTGGGCTGACCCAGGCAGGGCGGCTCCTGAGCGCTCTCCTGCTGGTCGCCACGGTCTTAATCCTCTCGAATCTGGAGAAGACTTTTCGAGCGGCGGTAGGAGTGATGCGCTGGCGGATCAAGTTTCTTGTGCTCGGACTGGGTGTGATCTTCGGGACGAGGATCTATGTGGAAAGCCAGGCGTTGCTGTTTTCCACCCGCAGCGCCTCGCTATCGCCGATCGTCAGCAGCGCTCTGCTGATTGGTTCCGGACTCATTGTGGTGGGTTATCTTCGCAGTGATCTCGCGGATGTGGACGTCTATCCTTCGCAGGCGATTCTCCAAGGCTCGATCACGATGCTCATCGTCGGCGGCTACCTTTTCGTCGTCGGGTTGCTCGCGCAAGTGGTCTCCGCCATGGGGGGCGTGCAGCACTTTCAGGCGCAGGCATTCCTGGTGTTGTTAGGGTTAGCCGGACTTGCTCTTCTCCTGCTTTCGGATCGGTTCCGGCAACGACGGCGCCGTTTTGTGAGCCGGCACTTTCGCCGGCCCCAGCACGATTTTCGAAAGGTGTGGACGCTTTTTACCGAACGCACGTTCAAGCAATTCGATGAGCGCGCCCTCTGCGACGCCGTCGCGAGGCTCATTTGTGAGACTTTCGATGTCCTATCCGTTACCGTCTGGCTGGCGAAGGAAGGCGAGGAGGACCTAACGGTCATCACTTCGACCTCTCAGATGCGGCGTGACAGCGACGACGACGGGCTGGACCGGCGAAAGGTTGACCTGCTTCCGTTGCAACAATATTCCGCTCCTTTCGAGCTGGAAGCCCTGAAAGGTGCTTGGGCGCAGCAGTTGCGAGAATCCAATCCGAAACAGTTTCCTCACGGCGGCCGATGGATTGCCGTGCCTCTTCTTTCAGCCCAGCGTTGGATGGGTCTGATCGTAATCAGGGACCGGGTAAGTGGTACCGCTTACTCGGCGGAAGAGATGGATCTTCTCAAGTGTATCGGCGATCAGCTAAGTGCCAGTCTCCTTAATCTTCGCCTTGGAGAGGAGAATCTCCGCGCGAAAGAGATGGAGGCTTTTCAAACTCTTTCCGCTTTCTTCGTCCATGATCTCAAAAATGCGGCTTCCGGTCTTAACCTGACCCTGCAGAATCTCCCGCTCCATTTCGACGATCCTGAGTTTCGCAAAGATGCCCTGCGCGGGATCGCCGGCACCGTCGAGCGAATCAATTCACTGATTAGCAGGCTGAGTTTGCTTAGAGGCAAATTTGAGATTCATCCCGTGAAGCTGGATCTGAATCAACTGGTCGCGGAAGTAGTTAAAGAGCTGGATGGCACGCTGGGAGCTGATCTGGAGACTGAGTTCCAGCCGTTGCCGCCTTTATTGGGCGATCGCGACCAGCTCGAAAGTGTCATCCGGAATCTTGTTTTGAACGCGCACGAAGCTTTGAATGGGGAGGGACGCATCCAGATCGCCACCAGCCGGAGCGAAGATGCTGCGGTCCTCTCGGTTTCAGACAATGGCTGCGGAATGAGCGAGGAATTTCTGCGCCGTTCACTCTTTCGTCCCTTCCTTAGCACGAAGGCGAAAGGCATTGGGATTGGGATGTTTCAGACTCGGGCCATCATCCAGGCGCACCGGGGCAGCATTCGAGTCGAGAGCGAATTGCGAAAAGGCTCGACTTTCCGGGTTTGTCTTCCCATCACCGTTCCAGAAGCATGAGACATAAGCTGCTTATCATCGATGATGACGATGCGATCCGGACGCAGATGAAATGGGCTCTCGCGGCTGATCATGACATTTTTCTGGCCGAAGACCGCACCACGGCCCTCGCGACCTTTCGAACTGAGAATCCTTCTCTCACGCTGCTCGATCTCGGGCTTCCGCCGCACCCGAATTCGCCCGAGGAAGGGTTGGAGGTTTTGCGTGGCATCCTGGCCGCCGACGCCAACGCGAAGGTAGTGATCGTGTCCGGACAGGGCGAGAAAGCGAACGCGCTGCAGGCGATCGGCGCAGGAGCGTACGATTTTCTGGGCAAGCCACCGGACATCGATGAGTTGAAGGCATTGATCCGGCGCTGTCTCCGTGTTGTGGAGTTGGAGCGCGAATATCAGACGCTGCAAAAGGCGGGCCGCCTCGACAGTTTCGAAGAAATGCTGGGATCAAGTCCGCAGATGCAAGCCGTCTTTTCCTTCATCCGCAAAGTGGCCGCGTCGACGGCGCCGGTTCTCATCTTGGGGGAAAGCGGTACCGGCAAGGAGATGGCCGCGCTGGCGATTCACCGGCGGAGCGCACGAAAGGATGGTCCGTTTGTCCCGATCAACTGCAACGCCATTCCAGAGAATCTCCTCGAAAGCGAGTTGTTTGGTCATGAGAAGGGCGCCTTTACGGGCGCGCACATGCAACGGAAGGGTTTGATCGAGACGGCGGCCGAGGGGACGCTCTTTCTCGATGAGATCGGCGATCTTCCGCCACTGATTCAGGTGAAGCTGCTGCGCTTTCTCCAGGAACAGACTTTTCAAAGGGTGGGGGGACGGCAGGAAATTAAAATCGATACGCGGGTCGTTGCTGCCACGAACCTCGACCTCAAAAAAGCCGTCGCCGACGGGAAGTTTCGCGAGGATCTTTACTTTCGGCTTGCGGTCGTCGTGCTGGTCCTGCCGCCTTTGCGTGACCGCGGCGATGATGTCGGGTTGCTTGCCGCTGATTTTCTCCAACGCTACGCAGTGCGAAATGGCAAGACCGGCCTCGCCTTCACGCCGGAAACTTTGCGCGTGATCAACCGGCACTCGTGGCCGGGCAACGTGCGGGAATTACAAAACCGCGTTCAGCGGGCCGTCATCATGGCCGACGGGCGGCGGGTGACTGCCGCTGACCTGGAACTCAACGGCTTGGAGCCGCTACCGTTCTCGACCCTCCGGGAAGCCCGGGAAGAAGTCGAGAAGGAGTTGGTTGAACGGGCGCTGCGCCGCCACGGTGGCAAGATTACTTCCGCGGCGCTCGAGTTGGGGATCAGCCGGCCGACCTTCTACGAACTGATGGAAAAGCTGGGGGTCCCGAAACCCTGAGCGCTTTGCGGCCATCACGAAGCGCTGTCGTGCGACCTTCGATTACCGCGCGCGACCGAAAGAATCACCAGACAACCTCTCTCTAATTGTGAAACACCACCTTATGTCAACCCGTCCTCTTATTCCTACCATCCTGGTCTGTTGCCTTCTCTTCTCAAGCTGTTCAAAGGCAGCCAAAGAAGCACGCTACTTCAAGGAAGCCGAGGCCGCATTCAAATCGGGCGCCTACGACAAAGCAAAGATCGATTACGTCAAGGTCATCCAGTTGAACAACAGGAATGCGGTGGCTTTCGCGCGGGTCGGCCAAATCTGGCTCGAAGAAGGAGCGCCGTTGCGCGCCGGCGGCTTCCTCAAAAAGGCGGCAGAACTGGCGCCGACGGATCATGAAAACCGGGTGCGCCTCGCGCGCGTCTATCAGTTTGTCGGCAAACGGGATGACGCGCAGAAGGAACTCCTTGCTGTCCTGCAGCAGAAACCGAACGACGGTGAAGCCCTCATCGCGCTCAGCGAGACCGTGCATAATGAGAAGGACATTGCGGATGCCGACGCGGTATTACAAAAATTCCCCGACAAACAGACGGTCGCGTATGAGCTCGCCAGCGCCAATGTCGCGTTGCGCAAGCGCGATCTCAGCGGTGCCTCAGCAGCGATTGATCGCGCCCTCCAGCTCGACCCCAAATCGGCCGAGGCGCACCAGGCGAAAGGAATCATTCAGGTCCTCGAGCACCACACGAAGGTCGCCGGAGAGGAATTCAAAAAGGCCGCCGATCTTGCCTCACCGCGGTCGAACATCAAGGTGGTTTATGCGGAGTACAAGCGACAGGCGGAAGGCGAGCCAGCCGCCCGCGCCTACCTTCAGGAATTGACGAAGAAGACGCCGGATTTTCTTCCGCCTTGGATCCTGCTTGGGCGAATGAGTGTAGCCGACAAGAAATACGACCAGGCTTTGGCCGAGCTTGAGAACGTGTTCTCGCGCGATCCTCAGAACATCGACGCCCGGCTTGTCCAAAGTGACCTCCTCCTTGCTCAGGGCCAGTTTGATAAGGCGGCGACGGAGCTCGACAAACTCGACAAAGCCTTCCCCGGCCTGCCCCAGGTAAAATATCGGATCGCGCAGACCGATCTTCAGCAGAATAAGCTCCCACAGGCGGCCGCCGCGCTCGACGAAGCGATCGCCCGAAATCCCCAATTCGTTGAGGCCATCATCCTCCGCGCCCAGTTAAATCTGCGAACCGGGCATGCCTCGGAGGCGATCACGGCGCTTGAAGGCTTATTGAAAAAGCAGCCGGCATTGAAGCCTGCCCAGTTACTTCTGGCGGATGCCTACCGGGCCGAGAACCGTTTTGATGATGCCGCCGCCATTTTCGAGCAACAAATCAAGAGCGCGCCGCAGGCTCCGGAAGGCTATTTCTTCCTTGGCGTCGTGCAACTCCAGCAGAAGAAACTCGCGGACGCGCGGCAATCTTTTCAGAAGGTGCTGAAGCTTTCGCCGGACAACCTGCCCGCGATCGATCAACTGGTCAGTCTGGATTTGCAGGAGAAGAAGTTCGCCGAAGCGACCCAAATGGTGCAGGACCAGATCAAAAAACATCCTGACACCGCCACTCCCTATCTACTCGAGGGACGCATCCTGGTCGCGCAGGAGAAATGGTCGGAAGCTGAGGCAGTTCTGAAGAAAGCTCTGCAGCTGGATCCCACCTCCGGGCCCGGCTATGAAATGCTCGTCCACAGCTATCTCGCGACCAATAAGTTGCCTCAGGCGGCGCAGGAATTGGAAACCGTGCTCAGCAAGTCGCCAAAAAATCAGAGCGCCCTGATGACCCTGGCGACGATCCGGGAGCAACAGAAAGATTACGCGAAAGCCCGTGACGCCTACGAAAAGATTCTCGAATTCAATCCGAAATTCGTTCCCGCGCTGAACAACCTTTCCTATCTCTACGCCGAACGGTTCAATCAGCCGGATAAAGCACTTGAGCTCGCGCAGAAGGCGCGGACCCTTGATCCGGGAAACCCTTCCGTCGCCGATACTCTGGGTTGGGCGTCCTACAAGCGCGGCGACTATCAGCAGGCCCTCACGCTCTTGCAGGAGAGCGCTGGAAAACTCGAGAACCCGGAGATCCAATTCCACCTCGGGATGGCGCACTATATGAGCGGCCAGGCCGAGGCCGCTCGAGCCGCCTTCCAAAAGGCGCTTGCTGAGAAGGCCGATTTTCCGAGTCGCGCCGAGGCACAGAACCGCCTGGCGTTGCTCGGTGATGCCTCCGGTGCCGCGGCCGCTCTGACGGTTCCACAACTCGAGGAAATGGTGAAGCATCAGCCGAACGATCTGATCGCGCGGTTGCGGTTGGCCGAAGCGTACAAGAAGAACGGGGACGCGAACGCGGCCGCGCGTGAATACGAGGCGGCGTTGAAGATTAACCCGAAGCTGCCTTCAGCCGTGCTGGCTCTTGCTCAGATCTACAGCGGGCCCGTTCCTGATCCCAAGAAGGCTTTGGCTTTTGCCAAACAGGCGCGTTCACTTCTCCCAAATGATCCAAACGCGACCGCGGTTCTCGGTCGCATTGCCTTTAAGAACGGGGATTTTAACTGGAGCGCGGATCTTCTGCAGGAAGCTTCACGCGGTCTTAGCTCCGATCCGAACGTTCTCCACGATCTCGCCTGGTCAACCTACAGCCTCGGGAAAGTCGAAAACGCCCGGGACGCGATGCAGCGCAGCCTTCAGGCTTCTCCCGATCCTGCCACCGCGGAGGATGCCAAGGCATTCCTCGCCCTGACCGCTGCGGTATCGGATCCGGCCGCGCTCGCGGCCTCTAAACCGGAGGTCGAGGCGAAACTTAAAGCCGATCCTAACTACGTGCCAGGCTTGATGGCAGCGGCGGCGCTCGATCTCCAGAGCAACGACCAGGCGGCTGCGATCAGTCGCTATCAAACAGTGTTGCAACGCGTTCCCGAGGTCGCGCCGGCGCAGAAGCAGCTCGCGCTCCTCTACGCGGACGAGCCGTCGCACGCTGCCGACGCCTACGATCTCGCTTCCAAAGCCCGCCGGACGTTGCCCGACGACCCGGCTTTGGGGGAATTGCTTGGCCGGCTCAGCTACGAAAAGAAGGATTTCTCGAGCGCGGCCCATTACCTAAAGGAGAGCGCCCGCGCCAAGCCTTTGGATGCCAATGGGCTTTTCTACCTGGGCATGTCGCAGCTGGAAGGAAACGACAAGCCAGCCGGACGTCAGGCCTTGAAGCAGGCGCTTTCGCAAGGCCTGAAAGAGCCTCTGGCGGCGAAGGCAAGCGAGGCCCTCGCTACCGGCAGCCAACCATAATGGTGTTCGTTCACGACCCTTCGTCAGATCGTCGGTAACTTTTACGTTTTTTGTCGAAGCCGAGTCTCCAAGATCCCAAGTCAATCGCGTAAGCGGCTTGTTGTGAATGAGTTGTAGCCAATGGCGAATACGTGGCATTCATTCTGCTTATTAAAGTGCAAATGAAAATCCCAAAAGTTCTGTTAACAATTTTAGCCGCAGGGCTTGTCGGTTCGGCTTTCACCGCTCCGCAGGCAAACGCCGATCAAATCAATGGTGCGATCACCTTTGCGGGCGGAGCAATCTTTGATACCGATTCGCTCGCTACGGCGACCCGGGTCAACGACTTCCGAGATGTCACTGTCATGAGCCGTGACAACGATTTTGAATCTTTTGTGAATGTGGGCGACTCGGTGGTAATGGCGGAACCTTGGATTTTCAATCCATCTACACCGACTCCCAATCTCTGGAGCGTTGGTGGCTTCACGTTCGACTTGGACACGGCGACGATCGTTCTTCAAAATGCGAGCTTCCTGCTCATCACAGGCACCGGCACAATTTCGGGCAACGGCTTCGATGCAACGCCGGGAACCTGGAGCTTTACCTCCCAAGAGCCGGATGCGAACGGCGTATTTAGCTTCTCCTCCGGCTCGGCCACTCAGGGCGTTCCCGATGGAGGCACGACGGTTGCGCTTCTTGGAGTCTCCTTGGCTGGACTCGGACTCCTGCGTCGCAAACTGCGGGCCGCCTAAGACAGAAGCGACCTCAGAAGCAAGAAATCTCTAGGCCGGGCAGGGAGCACTCCCTGCCCGGTTTTTCTATTTTCCGGTTTTCGGCCAGGCCCGGCATCCAAAAGCAGCGCCGCCGCCAGACAGCCGCGCTCCTCGCCATCGCTTGCAAGGAAAGGGTTCCCGCTATGTGTGGGCAAGTTGCTGTCGGCGGCCTCCATCGTGAAATGAGCCTGCTTTTACGGGCCAAAGCAGGCGACATCTGTGTGCGGCCGTGCCAGCAATTCCCCAGAAGCTTCTTTTGAGTCGAAACTGAGCATCGAATTCGTTCGAAAAACCGTCGGCTTCCCTCAGAACCGTCGGAGACATTTACAATGCAGGATTTTCGGGCGAATTGCTCATAAACTTTACATTCTTGATAACCAGTGGCTTACAACCAACTTTGATCGGATGGCATTCTTGGTGCTTACTTAAATGCTATGAAAATCCCAAAACTATTATTAACAATCTTGGCAGCCGGAGTCGTTGGATCGGCTTTCACGGCTCAGCAGGCCCAAGCGGACATGATCAACGGAGCGATTACGTTTGCGGGCGGAGCGATATTCGACACCAACTCGCTGGCTACCGCCACCCGGGTTGACACGTTCAGAGACGTCACCGTCATGAGTCGCGATAACGATTTTGAAGCGTTTACGAATGTCGGCGACTCGGTCACGATGGCTGAGCCTTGGATCTTTACTCCGTCCACGCCTACTCCTGGGCTTTGGAGCGTCGGCGGTTTCACATTCGACCTTGCTTCGTCGACCGTGGTTCTTCAGAACTCGGACTTCCTGCTCATCACCGGAACTGGCACCATTTCCGGAAACGGATTCGATGCGACACCGGGAACCTGGAGCTTTACCTCGCAGACCCCGTCGGCGAACGGAGTGTTTAGCTTTTCTGCCGGGTCGGACGCTCAAGGCGTCCCGGATGGCGGAACAACCGTTGCCTTGCTTGGTGTCGCTTTAGCCGGCATCGAGATTATTCGGCGGAAGGTCGCGGCCGCTTAACATGTAATTCGAATTGACGAAAGCCGGGCGGGGAAATCCCGCCCGGCTTTTTCGTTTTTTACGAGCTGTCCGGCTCTAATGCCGGATAAACCCGGTCGGTTACGGAGACTCGGATGACATTTTAC
Organism: Chthoniobacterales bacterium; assembly: GCA_025929155.1. Taxonomy (GTDB): domain Bacteria; phylum Verrucomicrobiota; class Verrucomicrobiia; order Chthoniobacterales; family UBA10450; genus Palsa-1392. The sequence goes on from JAICMR010000085.1 coordinate 10,685, forward strand.
GCTTTCATCAGACCCACTCTGGACAACATGCCCCGGATGGACGACATACCTCTCGCCGCCACGGCGCTTCAACTGGCGTCGATTTCTGATGTTTTGAGCGCCGCAACCGTCCGATTGAATCTTTCTTCTGCAACCGCGTCTCACTTTATCTTCGAATCAGGTAGACCTCTCCTTATGAAATCTCTGTCATATTTTCTTTTTCTAATCTGCATCTCTTTTGGCGCCGGCGTTTCCTGGGGGCAGTCGAATTATAATCCCTACGTTTTCGATACCTTTGTCGGCACCGCGGCTGGTTTGAGTTCGCCTACGGAAATCGCCGTTGATAGCGGTGGTAACCTGTTCGTGGCAGATACTAACATGCACGTGATTCGAAAGATCACCCCTTCGGGAGTGGTTACGACGCTCGCCGGTTCACCCGGAAACCCCGGGAGCGCCGATGGCACAGGGGCGAAGGCTCGGTTTAGTTCTCCGATCGGGGTCGCGCTGGATACAGCCGGTAATCTTTTCGTCGGAGACAGCGACAACAACACCATTCGCAAAGTGACTCCCGCTGGTGTTGTCACTACCTTTGCGGGACTGGCTGGAGAAAGCGGCAGCGCCAATGGAAAAGGCAGTGTCGCGCGGTTCAACGGCCCACGTGAAACCGCCGTAGATGCGTCCGGAAACGTTTTTGTGGCTGACACATTTAACGACACGATTCGCAAAATCACCCCGACTGGCGTCGTCACTACCTTTGCGGGTCTGGCGGGGGAATCAGGTAGTGCCAATGGAATCGGAAGTGCCGCGCGCTTTTTTCAACCGAGAGGTGTGACGGTCGACGGCGCCGGAAAGGTCTATGTGGCCGATACGGTTAATAGCACGATCAGGGTAATTACTCCTGCGGGCGCCGTTTCTACTTTAGCAGGGCTCGCGCGCACACCGGGCAGCGCTGACGGCAAGGGTTCTTCAGCGCGCTTTAATGCGCCCGCGAGTCTTCGGGCGGACGACTTCGGGAATCTCTTCATCGCGGATACGGTGAACGATATCGTCCGAAAGATCGATTATTTCGGTAATGTCACCACGTTAGCTGGTTCTCCGTTAGTTAGTGGTAGTGCGGATGGAACCGGTATGAATGCGCGCTTCGCTTCACCGCAGGGCGTAGGGCTCAATCTTCAAGGCATTGTCTTCATCTCCGATACGGGTAATAACACGATTCGCAGTGGTCATTCTGAGATTCCTACACCTACTCCGACTCCCACACCGGCGCCCTCTCCGTCTCCGACCCCAAATCATCCACTTAACATCTCGACTCGCGCCCATGTCGATGTCGATCCCAATGCCCTGATCGGCGGATTCATCATCACTGGTAACAGTCCTAAGAAGGTTATCGCGCGGGCCCTCGGTCCTTCCCTGCAGCAGCAAGGCCTGACTGGCGTGCTGGCCGATCCCGTGCTGGAGCTTCATGCCGGGGATGGCTCGCTAATTAGCCAGGACGATAACTGGCAGGATAACTCCGCTCAAGCTGACATGATTCGGGATTCGGGCATCCCTCCGACGGATCCTCGCGAATCAGCCATTGTCGCTACTCTTAATCCAGGTAACTACACGACGATCGTACGAGGCAAGGATAATACCAGTGGCATAGGGCTCGTCGAAGTTTACGACTTGGATCAGGCAGCGGACTCCATCCTCGCCAACGTCAGCACCCGCGCGTCGGTTCAAACGGGCGAAAGTATTCTCATTGGAGGCTTTATTCTCGGCGGCGGCACCGGAAACACCAACGTCGCGATTCGCGCACTGGGGCCGTCTTTGGCAGACGCAGGCGTCTCAGGCGTCTTGGCTGACCCAACTCTTGATATTCGGAATGCCCAAGGGACGCGGGTCGTGTTCAATGATAATTGGGCGGACAGCGCCGACGACGGAGTAGCCATCCAGGCGGCTGACCTTGAGCCAGAAGATGCGGCCGAGGCTGCGATCGTGGTCAATCTGGCGCCCGGAAACTATACTGCGCTGGTGGCGGGCAAGAACAACGGCACAGGCGTGGGGCTGGTTGAAGTCTACGCCTTGCCCTAATCAACAGTCCTTCGACGCCGCGGGAACTTGAGACCGACCTCTAGAATGTGAAGGTTATCCCGGTTGAGTAGCTGTTACGGGAATATCCAGAGATTTCAGAGGAAGAGTCGACCTCGCTGTGTTGATAGCTGATGTCCCAATCGAGGTGTCTTGTAATTTGATACCGTGCCCCCAGAACAACTTGCACCGCGTTTGTGGAAAACGACGGGCCCGAGGTAGCAACGGTCAAGCCTTCGGTCGTTTCGTCATGGTGATAGTTTAAGCCAAGAATCCCGCTGATCTTTCTCGTGAAGCCGTAGGTCAGTTGTACCCCTGTCCTAAAGGTCGTCCGGCTAAGCGCCTCGCGGACGGCTGGCTCTTCCACGCTATAGCGCACATTCCAGCTTAGAGAAGAGAGGCTGTTGATGGCGTAATCAAGCGTTCCCTCGAAGTTCGGATCCGTGCGACTTTCCTCCCCCTGAAAAGAACGATAACTAGCTCCCGCACGAACTTCGGCCTTTAGTCTTCGAGTCAGGGTCTGTTCCACGCCCAAAAGGGCAAAATGGGTGAGGGAATCGCGAGGGAAGCTGTCGTAATCGACGATCAAAAATTGGTAATCAGCAACCAGGACCGTCGCGGGAGTGAGAGTGAATCGGAATTCTTCGCCTAATGTGTGTTCCTCTCGATCTGTGAAGGATGCCACGAAGCTATTTTCGTAGCGCACCAGACTCAGGGAGTAACTGGTCGCCGTCGAAAACCGGCGCGTCCATCGATAAGAGGCAGAGAGCCCGTCGTTGGTGTGGAAATAGTTTCCCATGCGTTGATCAGGGCCAACGTTTTCTGCAAAATTCGGTTCCGCCGTATAAGCCGAATCAATGGTCGCGCCCAAAGTCAGGCGGGGTGTCACCTGATGAGCGAGAGAGAGATTGATGTAAGCGTTAACATCTGTTCCCTGACCGAAACGCTCTACCAACCCCGCGCCTGCGATCAGCCTGATCTGTGTGCCCGGCCGGGTGCGATCGTAAGACGCCGTCAGCACTTGACTGGTAAAGAAGTGGCCTTGTGAATTGCTTGTCGTCTGCGAGTTATCGTCGTAGCCGAGGTGGGCGCCGAGCGAGATGAGCAGGGGCAAAGGGCTAGTTATCGGATTTTCTGCCAAACTTGTGGAAGTGACCGGTCCCTCTTGAGAGAAAATCTCGACCTGCGGCCCGATTCCCTGCGCTCTTATCCCGTGAAGGCCGCAGAGAAGGATGAGTGCCAGTAGCCATCCGAGCTTTCCGGGGGGAATAACAGCTCTGATCGAGGTCGACCTCAAGCCGGGAACCGCGCTTGAATCCGCAAGGCAGCAGCGAAAGCCTCTCCAGAAAATTTCCACCTTTCTCACCATATTGTTTCCAATCATGTCACCTGGACCGCCGCATTCCTACGATGCTTCCTGCAGCCGTTCCGTTATACCACGAGGTGCGGAGGAACCTATAGTGGATTTTTTGAGATTCGATCGATCGGTTCCTGTCGTTCGGTGGGCTCCGTGTCCTCCTGCGATTTCTCGGATCGCAGGTAATCCATTGCCCAATTTCGACTTACGGGCCACGTTCGATTTTTCGGACGCGGCTCCGTCGGTGTGGAATTCAGCGAGTCGCAACGTCCTGCCGAAAGCTCCTTCGGAAATTCGTGGGCGAACCGAGGTAGTATGGTCAAATGTCATGGCGCGATTTGGGTTCGAAGTCTTCGAAGCTGCCACCGTGCCGATCAAGATCAAAACCTGCGCTTTCCCCGCATTTCTCGCCTAACGACGGCGGCAGAACTGCGGTCGAGGGAAACGAGAGTTGACCGGCTCTCCGCTCTGCCTAGGCTCGCAGCGTTGGTGAAAGTAAAAACCGAGCCTCAGCGACATACAATTAAGCGCCACGACCAAAAAAGCCGGATTCAATTTATCAAGCGCACAAGCCCTGCTTCGGTAAAACCGCTATCCCTTTCCACGGCGGGCGGCCGATAAGTTTATCAGCGCAATGGCTCTCGAAAAAATTCTGGTTGTCGACGACGAACCGATGATTGCCAAAAGCATCAGCGAATCGCTGCGTTCGAAGCGTTACGCGGTTTCCACCGCCGACTCTCTGGCCAGGGCGGAGCAACTGCTCAAGCGCGAGGTCTACGACATGATGTTGCTCGATGTCAATTTGCCCGATGGTAAAGGCACCGAACTGCTTGAACGCCTCTCACGCATTCCACAGAAGCCGCTCGTCATCATGATGAGCGGCGCGGCCACCATGGAATCGGCCCTGGCCTGCATCCGCTTCGGGGCCTTCGATTATTTGATGAAGCCGTTCGCCCTAAGCGAAGTCGAGGTCCTGGTGAAGAAGGCGGAGTCTTTCGGACAGGTGCTGAAGGTGAGCCAACTCCTCAGCCATGAAAGCGCCGGCAGTGAAGATTTTCTCGGGGTTAGCCCACAATTCCTCCAGCTCAAGCAGTTGATCAAGAAGGTCGCGCCGACGGAGGCGACGGTTTTTATCAGTGGAGAAAACGGGACCGGCAAGGAGATGGTGGCGAGCGAAATCTTCAAAGGGAGCGGTCGGGCTGCGGCGCCTTACATTCGGGTGAATTGCGCGTCGATCAGCGAGACCTTGATCGAAAGCGAATTTTTCGGGCACGAAAAGGGCGCGTTCACCGGCGCCACCGAGCGCCGCGAGGGCCGTTTCGAACTGGCCGATGGCGGCACGATTTTGCTTGATGAGATCAGTGAAATTCCGATCCGTCTCCAGGCGAAACTGCTCCGAGTTCTGCAAGAGCGGGAGTTTGAACGAGTCGGCGGCAAACACACCATCAAGGTAAATGTCCGCGTATTGGCCACGACCAATCGCAACCTGAAAAAGGCTGTGGCTGCGGGTGAATTTCGCGAGGATCTGTTTTACCGGCTAAACGTTTTCCCGCTCCATGTCACTTCGCTGCGCGAGCGAAGAGAAGACATCCCCGTGCTCGCCGAACATTTCCTGCGGCGGTTCGAGCGGCGCCACGGAGTAAAAATTCCGGGCCTTTCAAAAGCCGCGAGTGAACGAATCCTGCGCCACGATTGGCCGGGTAATGTGCGGGAACTGCAAAACACAATCGAA
>JAICMR010000029.1 GCA_025929155.1 Chthoniobacterales bacterium
TTGGTTACGTTTTGGCCTACGGCCGTGACGCGTCCAACGATCTCATGCCCGGGCACCATCGGGTAGACCGCGTTGCCCCAGTCATTCCGAACCTGGTGCAGATCGCTATGGCAAACGCCGGTGTAGAGGATTTCAATCCGGACATCGCTTGGTCGCAGCGCGCGGCGTTCGACGCGGAAAGGGCCGAGCGGCTCCATGGCGCTCCGGGCGGCGTATGCCGCCGCGGTGTGGGCGTGTGTCGCGGAGGAGTTTGCAGTCGTGGTTGTCGTGTCCATGTTGCACCGTAGCTCAACTTCGAGCCGATGCGCCCGAAATCGGCTCCCGCCGATGAGTTCAGAGCAGGTTCACGACATCGACTCCCTGGGTCTTGTGCGCGCCGACAGACATGAAACACGCACCCGAAGGAGACGCGACGGTGAAACTGCATTTTAAGGTTCCGCCTCCCGATTTCCTAATGCTCTGCAGCAAGCCCCTGGTGACTTCGCGCGAGGAGGAGAAGGTGAAGAGTCTGAGAGACCGTATTACAGTCTCGTTACCTGAAAATCCTCGATGATTCGCGTATCATAGTTATACGCATAATCGACTCGGTTGAAGGGCTAAAGCTGGCGAATTGAACGCAGTATCGGGCTGGCAGGCGCGAATATGCTGGTTAACCTCGCGACCGCCGAACGCGCGCCCCTCCGGTCAAACGCAGTTTCGGTGCAGCTGCAGACAATGCCTACTTTTTTCCTGCACACTTACGGCCAGAGCTGGTAAGGGTGCGGACGTGACCTCACGCGCACGCTCAACGCTGTTTCTTCTGGGAATCGCTGCGCTGAGCCTCCTCGGACATGTGCTCGTGAACCAGCGCTATGGCTATCACCGCGATGAATTTCCGGTACTGGATGACGCGATGCATCTCGCGTGGGGCTATGTCGTTTATCCGCCGGTCACGCCGTTCATCGCTAGGGTCGCACTGACGCTTTTCGGTCATTCGTTAAGCGGCCTGCGTCTGCTTTCTACGCTTGGGTTCTCCGTTGTGATCGTTGTCACCGGACTGATGGCGCGACGGCTTGGGGCTGGTCTTTGGGGCCAGGCGCTCGCGGCGGTCGCGGTCGCGACGGCGAGTATTCCTGTCCATAATTCAAGCCTCTTTCAATATGTGACGTTTGACTACCTCGCCTGGGTTCTGACGGCTTACTTTGTCATCTCTCTCCTCACCACGAACGACGGCCGCTGGTGGCTCGCAATCGGAGTCGCCCTCGCCTTTGGGGCGCTGAGTAAATACACGATCGGCGCGCTCATTTTTGGGCTGGCGGCAGGCGTGGTTCTTACACCTGCGCGCCAGCATCTGCGCAGCCGCTGGCTTTGGCTCGGGGCACTGCTTGCGCTGCTTCTCGTGCTCCCGCATTTCTATTGGGAATACCGGCATCACTTCATTTCACTTGATTTCCTGCAATCGATTCACCAGCGCGACGTCGGCGAAGGTCGGGGGAATCGCGCCCATTTCCTGGTCGAACAACTGATGGTGGGTTCAAACCTGGGAACGATCTGGATTTGGTTGGCGGGTCTTTGGTTCTACTTCTTCTCGGCGCCAGGTCGTCCGTATCGGGCGCTTGGCTGGATGTATCTCGTTCCTCTGCTCCTCTTCCTTGTCGCACGTGGACGGTCTTACTACCTCGCGCCCGCTTACCCGATGCTGCTGGCTGGCGGAAGTGTCTGGGTTTCTGCTAAGGTCGCAAACTTCGGTGCCAAGTGGCGAGGTATGGCTGTCGCCGGAATACTTATTTTCGCTCTCTGTGGCGCGGTCATCACTGTCCGTTTGCTCCTCCCAGTCGCTACTATTCACTCGACGCTCTGGGAGAAACAGATCAAACTCATCGGAGATTTTCCCGATGAGATCGGCTGGCCGGATTTAGTCGACGAGGTTGCCCGGGTTTATCATTCGCAACCCCAAACGGAAGGCCGCGTCGCGATTCTCGCTGGAAACTACGGCGAAGCCGGCGCGATCAATCTCTTCGGACCGAGCCGCCAGCTCCCACCGGCCATCTCCGGCGTGAACACCTACTGGCTGCGCGGGTACGGAGACCCGCCGCCGGAAACAGTCGTCCTAGTAGGTTTCAGTCGAAAACGTGCGGAGCGATTTTTCAAAGAAGTCACACTCGCAGGCCACGTCTCGAACGCTGAGTGCGTGCGCAACGAAGAGTCAGAGGATCACCCTGATATCTTCATCGCGCGCCGTCCAAGGAAGCCGTGGCCCGAGCTGTGGGTAGAGTTACAAAGCTTCGGCTAAGGCGCTGGACCGTAGGTAACTCATCCGCCCAGCTCAAACTAGTCCGACATAGTCGCCTGCGAGACTACCCTTACACCCATATTGGCACAATTTTCCGAGCTTCATTAAGAGAAGCCCTTCGCCCTCTGGCGTGAATTCAGTTACTTCTTCACTTTCGATTTGGTTCCTGCCCTTTTGGCTGTGGCCAGCCGATCGTTCTTTTTCCGACGCGCCGCCCGTTTCTTCACATTATCTCTACCCTGGCTGTTTCCCATAAGAGGCTCACCTTCGCCCGTCCGGTGATTCTGCCAAGCAATTTCGTCTTTCGTACGGACAAAGCTCCCAAAGATCGACAGAACACGGTCTGCGACAGCTGTACGAGCATCTCTTCCTGCGCCCGGACCGCAGCCAGGGGCTCTTATCTACGATGGAAGGCGCGGGCTATGATGGGGAAACCATTTCCAATGTCACTCTTACCTCTGGCAACGTCACCGTCTTTAGTATCATCCAATAAATCTGGCACGGGCGAGGCACCTGTAGCGGCGATCTATGACCGCCATGGCGTAGAGTGCAGACGAGGGTTCGGCGGTCGCCAAGCGCGGCCGCAGCCTCTTACCCCGACCGTTCAACGGTCTCGCCCCTCCGCTACTCGCTCAGCCGATTGTATTTTTTCAGGATTTCCCGCAGACGATCGTGCGGCAGGGCTTCCACTTTATGGTCGTCGCGCCCGATCATATCGCGGTTATCGACGAGGGCATTGACGATTGATTCCTCGACCGCCTGCACGGTCGCGTCGAAGAGTGGATCCAGCCGGTCGTTAGGCACCGTCAGGACCGAATGCGTCGGCTGCTCCGGATTAGCCGCCCCCGGGTTCGCCGTTGAGAATGCAATGAAAATATCGCCCGAACCGTTGCCGGAAGTGGCGCCGGTGCGGGCGAGGCCGAGGCTGGCGCGGCGCGCAATGCGCTTTAGCTGGCCAGGCAAGAGCGGCGCATCGGTCGCCACTGCGATGATGATTGAGCCGGATTCCTTGGGGTAAACCGAACCCGGGATTTCCTTGCCCACTGGAACTCCGGCGACCGTCAGTTGCGGACGCCGCCCGCAGTTTGCCTGCACTAACACCCCGACAGTATAGCCACCCGACTTTTGGCCGAGCACGCGCGACGCGGTCCCGGTGCCGCCTTTAAATTCATAACAAATCATCCCGGTCCCGCCCCCGATGCTCCCTTCGGCGACCGGGCCGCTCTTCGCCGTGTCGAGCGCGTGTACGACATCCTTAGGCGTGATGTGGAAGCCATTGATGTCGTTCAGCCAGCCATCCCACGTCTCCGCGACCACGGGCAGGCTCCACCAGTAGCCAGTTTTATCGGCGCCACCTTGTTTGATCCGCCACGCGATCACTGCGTCGCGCGCGACACCGACGCTATGGGTGTTTGTGAGAATGATTGGCCCCTCGAGGAATCCGCTCTCCTCCACCCATGCCGTGCCGGTCATCTCGCCGTTGCCATTCAAGGCAAAGGTGCCGGCGTAAACGGGGTCATTGAGCGAGCCATGACCGCGCGGGATGATCGCGGTCACGCCCGTGCGGACCGGGCCTTTTCCGACTTCGAGCTCCCCCTCACCGCTGATCAAGGTGGTGAAACCGACCTCCACACCAGCGACATCGGTGATTGCATTGAACTTTCCCGGTGTTCCGTCGAAAGGAATGCCAAGGTCGCGTGCCCGCACGACTTTTGTGTGCGGCGGGGGTGAGCTCTGGGGCTCACGCGCCAGCGCCGACGAGGAAATCAAGAACGCCAGACCGACGACCGCAGAGATCTTTGTGCCCATGAGGGACAAGCATGAACAGGATCACAAGATTTGCAGCACCGAAAAAGGCGCGCCTTGAGATTCCTGGGCTAACGCGGAAATATTGTTCTTTCCCTCCCTTTCCCGATTTTCTGTTTTCGCCTTCCCCGCCTCGCACTAGATTGCGCGCGTGAGTTATCAGGTTTTCGCGAGAAAATATCGGCCGCAGACCTTCGACGATCTCGTCGGGCAGGAGCACGTCACACGCACGCTCAAGAACGCGGTCGAACAAAACCGCCTCGCGCACGCCTACCTCTTTGTCGGTCCGCGCGGGATTGGGAAAACCTCGACCGCGCGGATTCTCGCGAAGGCGCTCAACTGCATCCACGGCCCGACCCCGACACCGTGCGGCGTCTGCGACAGCTGCCAGGAAATCACTGCCGGGAACAGCCTCGACGTGCTCGAGATCGATGGCGCGAGTAATAACGGCGTCGAGCAGGTGCGTGAGCTCCGTGACAATGTCCGATACGCTCCCGCCAAAGGCCGCTTCAAGATTTACATCATCGATGAGGTGCACATGCTCACCCCGCAGGCGTTTAATGCGCTGCTCAAGACGCTCGAGGAGCCGCCCGAGCATGTGAAATTCATCTTCGCCACGACGGAGCCGCAGAAGGTGTTGCCCACGATCCTAAGTCGCTGCCAGCGTTTCGATCTTCATCGCATCCCTGCCAACCTGATCGCGAAACACCTGCAATTCATCGCCGGTGAAGAGAAGGTGAAACTCGATCCAGCGGCCGCGCATGCGATCGCCCGCGGGGCCGATGGCGGGCTGCGCGACGCCGAATCAATGCTTGATCAACTGGTCGCGTTCTGCGGGGGCACGATTGCGGAGAGCGACGTGTTAAATGTTTTCGGCTTCACTAGCGAACAAGCCGTTGCCGCGTTCTGCGAAAAGATCCTGCGCGCCGACACTTCCGGCGCTCTGAACGTCTTGAACGAACAAGCTGCTGCCGGCAAGGAGATGATGAAGCTGATGAACGATCTCATCGCCCACCTGCGCGACTTGCTGGTTTACAAAGTAAAGCCGGAGGCGCTTGCCAACGAAGCCGCACCGGAACTCCAATCGTCGTTAGGCACCGAAGCCGCGCTGCTCGAGACCGACCGGCTGCTCGAACTCATCGAGCAGTTCGCCGCCGCGGAGGGTCGGATGAAGTGGGCGCCAAACAAGAAGCTGCATTTCGAAGTCGCCGTCATCAAAGCGATCCAAACACTTAGCCAGGTAACGCTAAGTCAGGTAATTGAGAACCTAAGCGCGATGCGCGCCGGCAGTGTACCCGATACAGCTCCTCCCTCCACTCCTACTCGGGAGCGCGATCGGCTTTCCACAACAAAAGCGGTCCCAGAAGCGCCGGCGCCTCCCGCCGCCACAAAGCCTGCAAAAGTTTCCACCGACTTCGCAGCGATCTGGTCTCAAGCCGTGCAACTAACTTACCAGCGCCGGCCTCTGATTAAGACCTGGATCGACCTAGCGCATTTTCTCGGCACCGATGGCCGCAACTTTCTTCTTGGCTTTGCACCGGACCAGAAGACAGTCATGGAATCTCTTTCCCGTCCAACCAATCGAAGCTTCCTGGAAGGGTTGCTAAAGGAGCTGACGGGCCAGCATTGGACCGTGAAACTCAGTCTCGTTAAGGAGTTGCCCTCCGCTCCCTTACCCCTGGAAATACCCGCTCGCGACGACATTCCCGTTCCGATAGCCAAACAACCTAACGAACCAGCACACTCTTTTAAAGACGACCCGTTAATCAAAGAAGCCCTTGAGATCTTCAAAGGCGAAATTAAATCCGTAACCAGCTGATCTATGAACCTGAACAAGTTAATGAAACAAGCGCAGAAGATGCAGGAGCAGATGGCGCAAACCCAGGCCGAGCTCGAAGAAAAGACCGTCGAAGTCACGGCCGCCGGCGGCAAAGTCACGGTGGTCGCGAACGGAGCGGGCGATGTTGTGTCGATCAAGATCGCGAAGGAGATCGTTGACCCGGAAGACGTGGAGATCCTCGAAGATCTCATTCTGAGCGCGGTACAACAGGCAATCAGCCAGGGCAAGGAACTCGCCAGCGGTGAGATGAGCAAAATCACCGGAGGCTTGGGGTTAGGCAGCCTCGGTCTTTAACGACTGTATCGTTCAGCAACCCTTTATGTACAACAAAGACAACCTAAAGAAGCTCGCCAAGGTGGAAAGCCTCGCGCCCGATGCCATGAAGGCTTTCTGGGCTTTTGATAAAGCTGCGCTCGCAGAGGGTGCAATCCCGGTGAAATACAAGGAACTGATCGCGGTAGCCGTGGCGCACACGACGCAGTGTCCTTACTGCATCGAGGTTCATGTCTCGAACGCGCGCAAGGCTGGCGCGAGCGACGCCGAATTAGTGGAAGCGGCGCTCGTCTCGGCTGCGCTTCGTGCCGGAGCGTCCGTCACTCACGCGACGCACCTGCTTGCCGACTAAACATCCTGACCGTCGTTCTGACGCGTCGGAAACTGCTCAAGCTGCGCGAACAAGCACTGCCAAGTCGGCGGCAGTCGATCGGTCGGCGTTGTCCAGACGAGACGATGCAGATCGATATCTCCTTTTCTCGTTAGGCCGATAATCGACCGACATCTCGCCGGATCGATAATGCTTCCCGCTCCAGCCGGCTCGCTCTGCTGGCGCTCTATCTCGTGCAGCGCGCGGACTTCTTCCTCCGGCGCTAGTTCGCTGGGCGAGACGAAGAAGCCTTGCTCCTCCGCCGCCTGTCCCAGCGCCAGACTGCCCAGCAGCGCCGTTAGCGGAATCGCGCAGAGCCAGCCAATGACGATCGGCAGCAGCCAAAGCAGGTATCCTGCTGTGAGCCACCAGGTAAGGGCGACGACGGCGATGCCTAGAAGCGTCGTCAGGCCAAAGATCTTCCGGGCTTCGCGCCAGGCCGCGCCGACTTCGCAATCGCGTCGCTGCGCGTGCCATTCGACCTTTTTCCCAAACAGACTGAAGAGGACGAACTTGGCGTGAAAGTAGAGGAAGACCGGGGCAATCAGTGCCGCCAGTAGCATCTCCGCCAACGCGCTTCCGATTAGCTTGGCCGCACCGCCGAAGAGGGGCGCGCGCCCATTCCGCAGCGCCAGGCCGAGCGCGAGAAATTTCGGCAACAAAAGCAGCAAGATGGTGAAGCCAAAAAGGACTTGCGCAGTTTGCGCACGGGCGGCATCGGCAAACAGACCGTTGCTTTCCGGCGCGGCCCCGAGGTTTTTCACAAATCCGAGCAACAACACCACCACCAGCAGCGGCGATGCGACGAAAGAAAAGATGCCGTGCAAAAAATGGAAGCGCGTTACCGGCTTGAAACCACGGGCGAGCGCGAGCGGCCAATGTTGCAGGTTGCCCTGGCACCAGCGGCGATCACGTTTCAGATGTTCGACCACGGTCGGCGGCGTCTCCTCATAGCTGCCGCCGAGGTCATCGGCGAGATGCACTTCGTAGCCCGCGCGCCGCATCAGTGCCGCTTCGACGAAATCATGACTCATCGGTCTTCGACCAATTGCGCTCCGGCCAGGCAGTTCCGGCAGCGCGCAATGTTGCATGAACGGCGCGAGCCGGATGATCGCGTTATGCCCCCAGAAGTTGCTCTCCTCGCCCTGCCAGAAATTTGCGCCGGCGGCAAAGATTGGGCCGTAGAGGGACATCGAGAACTGCTGGAGCCTGCTCCAGATCGTGCGGCCATTGATCGCCTGCGGGACGGTCTGGAGAATTCCGATCCGATGATTGCGCTCCATCCGCCGAACGAGTGCGACCAAGGTCCGGGCACTCATCAGACTGTCCGCATCGAGACAAATCATATAGCGATAGTTTCGGCCCCAGCGCCGGCAGAAGTCGGCGATGTTTCCGCTCTTGCGATTCAGCGGTAACTTGCGCCGTCGATAAAAAACCCGCCCGGCACTTTTCGTCTCCACGACAAAACTCGACCACGCCTCTTCCTCCGCGGCGGCTTTTTCTCGATCGGTGGAGTCGCTCAGGACAAAGAATTCAAAACGCGCGAGCGCGCCTAACGATTCGAGCGCATCGTGCATCACCCGCAGCCGGGCGAAGACGGCGTCCGGTTCTTCGTGATAGATTGGGACGACGATTGCCGTCACGGGAAGGGTTCCGAAATCCTCCGCCGATTCGTTAGGCGACTCCAGCGCCGGTGCCCGATCGGTGGAGATGAGGAATCCGAAGAATGCCTGGCAAAAACCAATCGCCACGTGCGTAAAAAGCAAGATGAAGAGAACCAGCAAGGCGAAATTGATCGCCGTCCAACCGTCCGAGGCGAGCAGATTTGCTTCGAACGCAGTCGCGATCAAGGTGAGCAGCCCGATCAGGAGCATGAAAGCCCAGCGCCGCTCATTTTTGTCTTCGGCCACGGCGTGTGTCCAGCCAGCGGCATCGGAAAGGCCGAGTGCGCGCTCAACCGCAGGAGGCGGATAACCTTCCATCGGGCCCAGTTAGTTGAGGCGGATGCGCCGGAACAGGCCTCTGAACCAGTCGTGCACCGGAAATTCGATCGGCTCCGGGAGCATGGTCGTGCGCCGGAGCGGCGGCGTCGTTGGCGGCGGCTCGTTAGGCACAGCCGATAGGGAATCGAAGAGCGCTTCCATCACGAGGGTTACCGGATGGGTTTCCTGATTCAGTTGCCCCTGTCCCCGCGCCGAACGAAGCGCCTCCGCGACGAGCCGACGTTCGGCTGCGCCGAATCTTCCGCGCAACGTTCGCAAATAGATTGCCGCCCGTCGCTGCGCTTCGCTCCATGGCCGGGAAAGTTCTGTCGAATGACTCATGCGTGAGTTTCATCCGACGCGATTGGCTCACGGTTTATTCGAACGCTGCGTGAACCAGTGGAGCCGATAGTTGACCGTCAATTCGTCGCCGGCCTCCGGCAGGTTCTGCGGTTGCCAGAAGGCGACGACGTTGTCGTTATATTCGTTCTGAGCCGGGAGTTGAAAGAGCACGATCGCGCCTGCGCCCCAATCGTTCAGCGGCTCGACTCGCACGCTCGGCCGCCGCTCGTAGCGCGCCTCGCGATCATCGTAATTCGCGGGATCGCGATCCCGTTGCAGGAGTGAGAAACTTGTCGCGCTTTTTCGCGGGAAAAACTGCGTCGTGATCTGGGCGGCGGCCGCCAGTGGATGCCATTCGTCAGCGCCGATGAGTAATCCATCGGAGTCGTGCACTTCCGGCCGCTTGTCGTTAGGCGGGCGCGGATCGCTTTCGCCGCGCCAGAACATGCTGGTGAGCGGCGCAATCCCGAGCGCTTTCACCGTCTGGCGAAAAAAAAGATGCGCCTCGATTTCCACCTGCGTGTCGGCGCCGGGCGTGAGCAGGAATCGGTAGGCGCCGGTGACGCTCGGGCCGTCGAGCAAGGCGAAGAATTCAATCTGCCGCGCGAGCGACGCTGGCTTCACGAGCCAAAACTCGCGAAAGGCTGGGAACTCTTCATTCAGATTTTCTCCCGTATTTACCGCGAGGCCACGCGCGGAGATGCCGTAAATTTGCCCCTCTCCGAGCGCGCGGAAGTAACTCGACCCAACGAAAGAAATGACTTCGTCCCATCGATCGCGATGGTTCAGCGGATAAAGAATCCGCAGCCCGGCGAAACCGAGCTCGCTGTGGCCCGCGAGTGGCGCTGGATTGAAGTCGGGATAACGAAAATATTTCGGGCTGAAGGGCACATCCCGGATTTTTCCCCTAACGATTTCGTGAATCCGCACAGGATGATTGAAGAGATAACCGGGGTGAAAAAACTGAACCCGAAAAGGTTCATCCGCGCGGCGCCAGAGCGAGCGCTCCCGGCGGAAGGTGATCTTGCGATAGCTGTCGTAATCGAGTTTCCGCAAGACCTCCGGGAAAGCGGAATCGTTAGGCTGAAACGGTGCTTTCGCCGCCGTCTTCGCTTGTTGAATAACTTTCGCGAAGACGTCATTTACCTCGCCTCCGCAAGCCTGCGATGCGACCAAGAAAAGCGCGCAGAGGGCGCATCGGAGCGGCATGCTGCCGCACATCCAGGTTCTGTTGGTGCGATAGGTCATGAAAAAGAAAGCACGATCGTCGTCACCACCGATTCAGGAGCGCGGCTGATCAATTCGGGGGAGCGCAGGCGCCGCTTCAGCAACACGCGGAGTTGTAACACTCTGTCAGAGCCTAACCATCCGCCGCGCGTGTCGTCTGAAAGTCGCGACTTCACCGATTCCCATCTCGCCCATTTTTGCGCCGAGTCGCTCGAAGTTTTCCCCTTGTTGCACCGGCGAATGCGCGTCGGACGCGGTAGTGAATGGGATTCCTTTTGCCTGCGCGCGGCGAATGATCTCGTCTCTCGGATAAAGCTCGCCCACCGGTTTGCGCCAGCCGGCGGTGGATAATTCCAGCGCCAGATCGGCGTCGTGAATCTCGTTGAGAACGCCCTCGAGGACATCGCTGAAATCGTTAGTCGATCGGAAGCCGAAAATCTTCACGAGATCGAGGTGCGACATGCAATCGACCAGGCCGCTTGTGGCCATCGCCCGGATTCGTTCGTAATAGTCGGCGTAGACTTCATTGATGTCGCGCCGTCCGAATTCCGCTTCCTCGCCCGCGTGATCAAACGGCCAGTCGCCGCGCAGGAAATGGACGGAGCCGAGCACGAAATCGAGACGTTCCCAATTTTTCTCCACCCAGGCGCGGCCAGCGGCGGAATGGACGGGATCGTTATCGAGCTCGATGCCAGCAAGAATTTTAAGATTGGGATTTGCCGCGCGAAGTTTGTCGATTTCATCGAAATCGACGCCGTCGTGGTAGCGATCGTGATCGGTCAGCGCGATCTCGCGCAGTCCGCGCGCACGAGTGGCATCGGCCCACGGCTGGAGAAGTTGCTGAGTGTAGGGCCGCAGACTGTGGACCTGCGGATGCATATGGTAATCGGAGAAGAGCATGGGAAATAACGGGTGACGGAAGACTCTCTTCTCGCGATCTCGGGGTTTTATAATGCAGTCGTCCTCAGGCGTCTTGACGAGATCATCCTAAAGCTTGCAATCATCTTGAGCGGAGCCCGTCGGCGGGCCGAAGTCGAAGGATCCCGCGGAGAAGGCTCAATGGCCGCTGCACGGGATCGGTCGACGCGTTGCGCTCCGCTCGGAACGACGACATCGCCGTCGCGCTTGTTCGTATCGCCGTGCCCATCGCGCGTAATCCGGCACCAGCTATCCGACAACCATCGCTGGTCAGTCGTCCTATTCGTAACCAGCCCACCGTCGCTCGTCACTCTCCTCACGGCGCTGCGATCGCTTTCCGTTTCACATCCAGCTCCGGATAGGCCGGCATGGTCACCTCGACTGTAAAAACCCGCCCCGGCGAAAGCTCCCGCGTCGCGATTGTCTCCGCGTATTCCAGGTGTTCGTCCGGATTGATCAGCACCATTCCGGGCGTCGAAGAGAAGGCGCGGTTTTCGGACCAACGCGTGACAATTCGCCCGCTGGAATCGTGCAGGAGAATTTCGATGCGTTGCTCGGTCGGAAAGCTCAGCTCGACCGCGCGCTTTCCGACGTTCGTCAGGCGCACGGTCACCGGAAGTTGCCGCACTTCCGCCAGTTTAATCGGCTCGTCTGGCAGATCGATACTGAGCTGAAGACCGTTCAACTTCGGGTTGTCGTAGTTCGGAATCTTCTCGGAGGAACCGAACGGATGAAGCACTCGATCGAGAAGATTCCGCTTGGGAGCGGGAGTCTGCGCCCGGATCAGTGAAGTCGCGGCGACTAGAAAAAGAGTGGCGCAAAGGACGCTTCGTCTCATCGCTCCTAAGAGGCCGACGTTGCAAAAGCTGTCAAACCCTTTATCAAACGCAGATGAGCAACCTGCTCGGAGCCGCGCTTTTCTTCTCGTCGCTCTCAGCGCGACGGCAGCGGAACGTTGCCGCTTTCGCGTGCATCTCGCCACGAACGCGAATGGGGACGCCGTCTTTGCGCAATCACTGCGGTCCTCGACCGGAAAGAGCGAGCGCACACTGGTCGATCAGCGCGTTTTGGAAGGTAGGATATACCTTCCGTCCGACCTGAATGCGGACGATCACAAGTTGATGGTGAACGATCGGAAACTCCCTGGCGGATGAAAAAATGATGCGTCTGCATTTGAGCTATGCGCTCCTGTTGCTCGTCATGATCGCTCCGGCGCACGCTGATCAGTCTCCGTTCTCGCTGGCGTTGCCGACGGCGAATCACGCGTTGTTTACCGGGCATTACTCGGAGTTCTACCAAGTCATCGAACGCAACTTGCACGGCGTGATCTCTCACCCGTGGGAAGGCGGGCAATATGGTTTTGTGCGCGATCCGCGGCAGATGGCGGGTGAGACGGTTTACACGCGTTTCCACGAAGGCATGGACATTCGCCCAGTCCGTCGCGACGAGCGGGGCGAACCGCTCGATGAAGTCCGCGCCATCGCAGAGGGGAAAGTCGTTTACACAAATTTGCAGGCGGGTGCTTCCAACTACGGCCGTTACGTCGTGGTCGAACATCAGTGGGGCGGCTGCCCATATTACAGCCTCTACGCCCACCTGAACACGATCGCGGTCGCGACGGGCGATGTCGTTAGGCAAGGCTCGAAATTGGCGATCATGGGACACACCGGCGCGGGGATCGATCGTGCACGCTCACATGTGCACGTGGAGCTGAATCTGCTCCTGAACACGGACTTCGAGGATTGGCACCAGAGTTATTTTAAAGACGAGGTGAATCGTCATGGCATCTACAACGGCATCAATCTGGCGGGGTTGGATCTGTCAAAGCTCATCCTCGCGTGGCGCGCAGATCCGGAGCTCACGATCCCGAAGTTCCTCGCGCGCGAGGAGGTTTTCTTCAAGGTGATCGTTTCGAATTCACCCGGCTTCCAACTGCCAAAGCGTTACCCGTGGATGATCGCGGGTGGGTTGCCTAACGAAAAGCCGGCAGCCTGGGAGATTTCCTTCAACCGCTCCGGTTTGCCGGTGGGCCTGACGCCCCGAACGGAAGCGGTCGACCAGGCGCGCGTCTCCTACCTGAAACCGAGCCCGATCGACGCGCACTACCTGACGCGGGACCACGTCGCCGGCCGCGGCGCGGCCGCGCATTTGACCGAGAGCGGCCGGCGCTACATCCGCCTTCTCACTTTCCCGGACTAGGGCGTGTCATGCACTTCGAAAGCCGTTGTAGCCGTTTCGCTGTGCGAAACGTGGAGATCGACGATGGCTGCGGAATTGACGCCTATACCCGCGCTTCGCACAGCGAAGCGGCTGCATCGAAAGCCACGAAAAGTGCACGACGCACGCTCTAGACCAGTGAGCCAGAAGAAGCTGAACGGTTCCGCACCAGCGAGAGCCCGGACGAGCGGAAGCTCGTCCCTCCGGCGCCCTAACGAGCCATGCAGACGATGACACGCCGCAGATTTCTTGCACTCGGTTGTGCCGCGTTGCCCGCTGCGCTGGCGCTGGACGCACGTTTCGCGGAGCCAACCTGGTTGCGCCTAACGAGCTTCCCCTCTACCCGCAGCCGGCAAATCGCTTCGTACACTTCAGCGATTTTCATTACAATGGCGACGCCGCATACGCCGCGAAGGTGGTCGCGACGATCAACTGGCTCGAGCCGGATTTCGTCTGTTTCACGGGCGACCTCGTCGAGGAAGCGCGCTTCGCGCCGGCCGCGCTCGGGTTCGTTAGGCAGATCAAGCGACCGGTTTATGGCTGCCCGGGGAACTGGGATTACGGGAGCGGCGCGGATTTTAAGTTGTATGAAGAAGCGTTCGCCGAGACCGGTGGCGCCTGGCTGGTCGATCGGAGTGTGGTCCTCGAGAAGCTGGGGATCGAGCTGATCGGGATGGGACGGCGCGGAGTGCATGCGCTCCGCGAAGCGCAGGCGGTCCGGCGAATCTTGCTGATTCATTATCCGACAGAGGCCGATCGTCTCGACGGACGCCGCTACGACTTAATCCTGGCGGGGCACTCGCATGGCGGGCAAGTACGGCTGCCGTTGGTCGGCGCGCTCGTGCTCCCGTATGGCGTCGGGCGCTACGATCAGGGCGATTCGAGTCGTTAGGCGGGCCCCTTTACGTGAACGCGGGCATCGGCACGCTGGCGAGGATGCCGGTGCGGCTAAATTGCCGGCCGGAGATCACGGTGGTGGGAATCTAGAGGAACCCCGCGGGCAACGCCATTCTGAACAATAACAGCGGAGGGCTTATTGTAGAACTTCTGCGCAGGGCGACCTGGGGCAGGTGCAGTTATCTAAGGGCGGCTTGCTTGAAGTGTTAGACCACGTGCAGACATTGCTAAGTCTCGCCTCTTTGGAAGGGGAGAGAAGATTAACCTAGTATCGGTGGCAATCAGTTAGATGAGAGCTACGAAGGCGGCGATGCAAGTGATCTCATACCTACGAAGTTACGTAGGGGGTGAGAACTCTTACTTGATGTTTAAGAGGAAGAGAAAACCGCAGCCGAGCTGCGAGAGAGGGGTAAAAAGCTGACGGAAATGTAACGGAGAATAACCTTTCCACGCCGATGTTCTTTGAGATAAAAGCGTCGTATGACCACTCGACCACTCGACTCCCCGACAGAGCCGTTTGGTCGGTCTTCTCACTCTCCTCGGGGGCGCCGACGGAGTGCGGGATGATCGGCCGGATTGCTTGGTCACTTTCTCTTCTCCCTTTGATCTCTCTGATCAATTGGAAAGCGACAATGACCCCCTTCTTGGCACGCCTTCATTCATTCCTGCAGTGCAGAATTATCTTGGCACGTGCGATCGCGCCATCCAACGATCAGTCTCGCCGATAGCACTGGTTGGTGCCGGAACAGCCGGAGGGTTTAAGCCAATGCACATCGTGCACTGTGATAGAGATCGAATTGTGCCCTACCGCCAGCTGTCCGATGGAGAAACGGCGCTTTTGCACGCAGGCGTTTGCCCGGATAACCTCGTCGTTGCACGAGTGATCGATCCAAATGGCCAGAATGGAGGCAGCTACGGTCATGACGATCACGCTTTAGCCCTCTGGCCTGCTCCCGACCCAAACGACCCGTCGCAAACCGTGGGGCAGGCGGTCCTGAAATTTCTGGACGTAAATCTGAAGTAAGGATCAGGAATGATGAAATCACTCAACGATCTCGCCCCGCGATTCTCTCACTTAATGGCGCCTCGTCGCCTTGTAACATGTCGTTTCTTGGTAGCTCTTTCTATATTTGCCTCGGCAATTCAGATGAGCATGGCCGGAAGCGCGACTTGGAAGCTTGATCCGACCAGCAACGACTGGAACACAGCAGCTAATTGGACGCCAGAAACTGTGCCCGATGAACCCACGGATGTGGCGGCCTTTGGCGTTTCAAATATCACCGATGTCTCCATTTCAGCGCGATTGGCCTATGTGCAAGTCGATAGCGTTGTGTTCCACTCGGACGCGAACGCTTATAGCATCGCCATCGGAGAGGATTATATTGCGATGACGATATCTGGAGCGGGAGTTGTTAACGACTCGCCCCTGCCGCAAGAGTTTCTGTTTTTTGGGAACCTATCTTTTACAGGTGCAGCGAGTGCTGGCGATAATGTCATCTATACGAACCAAGACAAAGGCAATGCTGGCTACCTGACCGCGGGCTTTGCCGATCAGGCGCGTGCTGGCAGTGCAACCTTCATTAACGTCGGCTCGTCCGCACCCGGCTTGTATGCCGGCGGCTTAGGATTCGTTGGCTCTTCCAGCGCGGACCACAGCACGATCATCAACGAATCGGGCGATCCCTTTAGCGGCGGAGTCGGGTTCTCTGACTCTTCCACCGCCGGAAACAGCACGATCACGACCTACAGCGGTGGCAACGTCGTATTCTTCGACAACGCGACCGGAGCGAACGCGAGCCTGATCGAAGACGGCGGGCAGCTGCGCTTTGAATACCAATCGACTGGCGGGCTGGCGCGGGTGGAGCTCCTTCACAGCGGCTGGCTGGATCTTACCTCCCGCAACAAGTCGGGCCCGATGAGCATTGGCTCGCTTGAAGGCGACAGCAGCGGCGCGGTCATGTTGGGCGCTGTGAAAGTCCAGCAACTGGCGATCGGCGGGAACGGGTTAAGCACGACCTTTAGCGGCTCGATCAAGGGAGGGACGACCGGCTCGCTCCTCAAGACCGGCCCGGAAAGCCTGACCTTGAGCGGAGTGAACACCTACGAGGGAGGGACGACGGTGGAAGGCG
The DNA here is from genome assembly GCA_025929155.1 of Chthoniobacterales bacterium. GTDB lineage: Bacteria > Verrucomicrobiota > Verrucomicrobiia > Chthoniobacterales > UBA10450 > Palsa-1392. The sequence continues at coordinate 16,274 of JAICMR010000029.1, forward strand.
GCAGCCTTCTGGTGGCCAACACCAAAGGCTCGGCGACGGGCACGGGGCCGGTGCAAGTGAACGCAGGAACCTTCGGCGGGCGGAGTAACATTGCCGGCGCCGTCACGATTGGGAGCGGGAGTGACCCCGGCGCTTTTCTGGCACCGGGAATCAAAGGGCCAGGAATCCTCGCCATTCACAACAGTCTCACCTTCAAAGCCGACGGCACCTATAATTGCGACTTGAGCCTTACCCAGAGCAAAGCCGACGAAGTCATCGCCAAAGGAGTCACAATCGAGAGCGGCGCGCAGTTCGCTTTGCAAGCCAAAGGCAACGGAACCCTTCCGCCTGGCACGGTCTTCACTCTCATCGACAACAAATCACGCCAGCACATCAGCGGCACGTTCGCTAATTTGCCCGACGGCACAGTCCTAAGTGTCGGGGGCAACCAGTTACAGGCGAGCTACCAGGGTGGCGACGGAAATGATCTCACCCTGACGGTCGTGCCGTAAGGCGACGCTGACATGGAGGTATCCGGTCGTGGGAAGCTAGCGGCCGCGATGCGATTTACCGATTTGGCATTCATTTTCTCAGCAGATGGTGACGTCACGCGTCCGCGACGAGCGCGCGAGTTAGGGGGATAACCCTTCGTCTCCGCTGCGTCGGATAAACATAAGTAATCTGTCGGGGCGCGCTTACTTCAATTAGCGAGCTCGAGCAGGACGTCAGCGTGACATGGGCGGGCGAGCGCGCACCAGCAGGCAAGATTTTTCCCGCCAAGCCGTTGGCGGATGGTTTTCGGATCGAAGACTACGGCAACGTGCTGGCGGTAAAGCTCCACCGCTTTCGCCGCCGTTAGTGTTTCGCCACTCAGCAACTTCGAGCCGACCTCATAAGGATTTCCCCAGACAGTTGGGCGGCCGACGTAGATCGTGCCCGGCGGCATCCGCCAATCCTTCGCGCGGCGCCTGACGACGCGATGCGGCTTCGATTTAGACGGGCCCGATCGCGCTGCGGAGGGGGCCGGTTTCGCCACGGGGAGCCCTCGGCTGCGCTCGGAATGAAGCGGCTATTCCGCTGGCGTTTCCGCCGCTTCGCCGGGCATTGGTTCGCCGACCGAATAGCGGGTAAAACGCCGGATGACGATGTTCTCGCCGATCTCGGAGATTTTCTGCGCCACGAGGTCCTTGATCGTCTGGTCCGGATCTTTGATGAAGCCCTGCTCGAGCAGACAAACCGCGCTGAAAAACTTGTCCAGTTTTCCGGTCACGATCTTCTCGATCACGTTCTCGGGTTTGCCGGTGACCTGCCCGGCGTAAACCTCTTTTTCTTTCGCCACCATCTCGGCGGGCACTTCCTCGCGACTGACGTAAAGCGGCTGCGCGGCTGCGATGTGAAGCGTGATGTCTTTCACAAACGAGCGGAAACCTTCGTTTTTTGCGACGAAATCAGTCTCGCAATTCACTTCCACGAGCACACCAACTTTGCCTTGCAGATGGATGTACGAAGCGACGATGCCTTCCTTGGTGGCACGCGCGGATTTTTTGCTCGCGCCCGCGATGCCTTTCTGGCGCAGCAAGGTCTCGGCTTTATCGATGTCGCCGCCGGCTTCGGTCAGGGCGCGTTTGCAATCCATCATGCCCGCGTTGGTTTTCTCGCGGAGCTGTTTCACGGTTTGAGGATTAATTTCCATGGTTGAGAAGAGTTGAAAGTTTCTGGTTGAGAGTTGAGAGAAAGAATTTCTGAGAGCCGGGAGTCTCTCAACTCTCAACGACCGACTCTCAACTTGCCCGCTTCCCTAAGCGGAAACACCGGCCATCTCGACCTCTTCGCGAATCCGGGCTTCGCCGCTCGCGGAGACGATCGCGTCCACCAGCTTCTGGAGCATAACGCGGATCGCGCGGATCGCGTCGTCGTTTCCCGGAATCGGATAATCGATGACTTCCGGGTCAGCATTTGTATCGACGATCCCGACGATCGGCACGCCGAGCCGACGCGCTTCATTGACGGCATTGGTCTCGCGCGTCGTGTCGATGATGATGAGCGCGTCCGGCAACTTGTCCATCTCGAGAATGCCTTCGAGATTGCGACGAAGTTTCGCGCCTTCCCGACCGAGCGCGGCGAGTTCCTGTTTGCCCATCTTTTTGTATTCCGATGAGCTCTCGATTTCTTCGATGTACTTCAAACGGCCGATGCTCTTGCGAATGGTCGCGAGGTTGGTGAGCGTGCCGCCGAGCCAGCGCTGGTTCACAGAAAACTGCCCGCACGCGACGGCCGCTTCCTTGACGGCTTCCTGCGCCTGTTTCTTGCAGCCGACGAAAAGAATCTTGCCACCGCGCCGGGTGACATCCTGCAGAAAGTCGGTCGCACGCTGCAGTTGCACGACGGTCTCATCGAGATTGATGATGTAGATCGCATTGCGTTTCTCGAAGATGAAGGGCTTCATTTTCGGGTTCCAACGTTTCGTTTGGTGGCCGAAATGGACGCCGGCTTCGAGAAGTTCCGGCACGAGTTCAACTGGGATTGCCATAGGTAAAATTGCCGCGCCGATGGGCGCAGCGGACGTGGAAGATGCTACACCGGGCGGGAGCTGGCAACCGGCTTTTTCGGCGAACGCGGGGGCGAATCAGAGCCGGCAGCTAAGACCTTAGTGGTCCCAGCTCGAGTTGCTGTCTTCAATGAATTGCTGGAGGACCGGAAACCGCAGCTCGCCGTAGTTCAATGCGTAGCGCAAATCGCCTCCCTTGAAGACCCAGGTCGTCGGAATCCAACTAATGGGCAGCCCGAGGAATTGCGTGATGTGGCCGGCGCCGCGCGGGCCGGGATCGGCGAGGACGGTCACGTTAGGCTGCGCAGCGACCCCGTATTTCGCGAGGAGCGCCCGGCCGTCGTTTCCTTTGTCCCAGACCGAGACGAAATAGAATTTCACCTCGGGATTTGCCTTGATGGTTTTCTCCCAGCCGCCACTTTTCAATTCGGCCTGGCAATTTGAACACCACGTCGCCCAGAGGTGGACGACGGAAACGTTGGGTGCCTTGATCGCGTCTGCGACCTGCTGCTGCGCGGTGTCGTTAGGCGCGGCAGAAAGAGTAAGCGGAAACAACGCGACGAGCAGGACGAGAAAGCAACGATTCATGCTCGCACTATCGAACCAAAGCCCTCGCTCTCAACCCGCTTCTCCTGCTCCTCTTTCATCGTCTGATTTCAGGCGGCGCACGAGCAGGGTTACAAGCGGGAGCAAGGAGGAATGTTGCGAGGCTGCCGCTCAAGTTGACCGAGAGGCCGAATACGCCTACTTTCCCTGCCCTTTCTGCGGGAGCAGCGGCGATGAACGCTTCTGCTACAACCACCGATCCCCGCGTCACGAGGAAGCACCCACCGTTATGTTGCAGATGCAAGAGTTGATGTCGAAGTCGATGCGCGACTTCAAAGAAGGCACGATCGTTAAAGGGCGCATCCTCGAAATCCGACCACGCGAAGTGCTGGTTGATATTGGCTACAAATCAGAGGGCGTCATTCCGACCGCCGAATTCGACGATATCGATGCGCTCGAAGTCGGCGATGAGGTCGAGGTGCTGCTCGAGCGCCTCGAGAATGATGAAGGCATGGTCGTGCTCTCGAAAGAGAAAGCCGCCTACCGCCAAAACTGGAACAAAATCGCGCAGGTTTTCGCCGGCGACGGCCTGATCAAGGGCAAAGTGAAATCCGTCGTGAAAGGCGGACTCATGGTCAATATTGGGGTCGAGGCTTTCCTGCCCGCCTCGCAGATCGACATCATCCCGCCGCGCGACCTCCAGCAGTTCGTCGGGAACACTTATGATTTCAAGATCGTCAAGATCAACGATGACCGCCGCAACGTCGTCCTGAGCCGGCGCGAGTTAATCGAGCAGGAGCGGAGCGAGAAACGTCAGAAGTTCCTCGAAAGCGTGAAGGTCGGCGACACCGTCACCGGCGCGGTCAAGAACCTGACCGATTTCGGCGCTTTCATCGATCTCGGCGGAATGGATGGATTGCTCCACATCACCGACATGACCTGGGGCCGGCTCGGTCACCCAAGCGAGCTGCTCAAAGTTGGCCAGCAACTCGAAGTCCTCGTCCTCGATATTAACAAAGAGAAAGAACGGGTCTCGTTAGGCCTGAAGCAGACGCAGAAGAACCCGTGGGACCAAATCGAAGAACGGTTCCCCGCGGGTCAACGTGTCAAAGGCAAAATCACCAACCTGGTTCCTTACGGTGCATTCGTGGAGCTCGAGGAAGGCGTCGAAGGTCTCATCCACGTCTCGGAACTTTCCTGGACGAAACGGATCATGCGCCCATCGGACATTCTTTCCGTCGGTCAGGAAGTCGAAGCGGTCGTGCTCGGCGTGAACAAGGAAGAACAGAAAATTTCGTTAGGCCTGCGCCAGCTCGAAGCCAATCCGTGGGATGAGATTGAGAAGAAATTCACGATCGGCAGCCGCGTGAAAGGTGAGATCCGCAACATGACCGCTTATGGCGCGTTCGTGGAACTCGAAGACGGCATCGACGGCATGATCCACGTTTCGGATCTGAGTTGGACCCGGAAGATCAATCATCCGATGGAGATGTTGAAGAAGGGCGAGGAAGTCGAAGCCGAAGTCATCGATATCGACAAGACGAACCAGCGCATCAGCCTCGGTCTTAAACAGCTTTCCGACGATCCTTGGAAGGACATCGACCAGAAATACAAAATCGGCGATCTGGTTACCGGCAAAGTCAGCAAGCTCGCCAGCTTCGGCGCCTTCGTGCAACTCGCGGACGACATCGACGGCCTGGTTCACATCTCGCAATTGAGTGAAGACCACGTCGCGAAAGTGAAGGACGTACTCAAGGTTGGCCAGGAAGTCGAAGCGCGCGTCATTAAAGTCGACAAGGTCGAGCGCCGCATCGGCCTCTCGATCAAGGCCGCGAATTATTCCGAGGAAGAGCTGAAGCGCGAATCCGAAGCCTTCGACAATCTCCGCCCCGGCGAAGACATGGTCGGCTTGGAAAAAGCCTTCGAAGCCGCCGAGGAAGACTACCGGCCGGGTCAGGGCAAGAAATAATCGGCGGCCACGCCGGGCCAAAGCACGCAAAACCAACCAAGTCGCAGCGCAAGCCCGCGCAGCCGTCCATGTCGCGCGGGCGCCGGGCGAAAGCAGAGCGAAGCGACTCAAGCCCGATCATCCCGAGCGAATGGCGCGCCGTGAAGCGCGCGTTGCTCGCATCCCAGTTCGGGCGCACGAGTTTCACGAAAGCAATCGCTATCCCTCGGCTTCGCGCCGCACTCCGGTCGGCGATCGGCGGATCATGCGCCGGCGCTTTCTGCGAATGCCCACGTTCCCTCCGGGTGCGTCCGTTTCCCGGCCACGCGGCGATTATGGTACTCATGACCTCTTCTCGTTTCGCTCGCCGGCTTCTTCTCCCCCTTTGCCTTTTCGCTCTCGTCGCCGCTGCGCCCAATGGTTTTGCACAGAGCGCGCCGACCTTCACGCAGGTGGTCGTGTTCGGCGACAGTCTCTCGGACAACGGCAACATTCGGCACCGGCTCGAAGACGATTACCTGATCAGCTATCCGGGCGGCGATTATAATTACAGCGACGGCCGTTTCACGAACAGCTCGGACACTGATCCCGGCTCCGACAGTTATGTCGGCACTTGGCACGAACAACTCGAGCGCGACTTCCTGAAACTTCCAAACGGCGCGATCACCAACAGCCTCGACGGTGGGACCAATTACGCTTTCGGCGGCGCGACGACCGCGGACGGCACCATTGAACGCACCGTCATTTCAAATCCCGATCCCTTTGTCGGCGGAGAGCTGACCGTGACGGTCGATAACCTCGGCAAACAAGTCGATGACTACCTTTCCGCAAACAGTGCCGATCCCGGCGCGCTCTACGTCGTCTGGGGTGGCGGGAATGATCTCTTCGACGACGATAGCGATGATAGCGTGACGCAAGCTGCAACCAACGTCGCGGGGCTCGTGCAGCAACTCGCCGAAGCGGGTGCGCGCTACATCCTCGTGCCTAACATTCCGCCACTCGGCGTGATTCCCCACTACAAAGACGACCCGGAAACCGCGGCGGCGCTAAACGCTGCTTCGGCGAAATATCGCGGCGAGTTGAACACAGAGCTCGACTCGGCAGTGGCGCTGCTCTCCGGCGAAGGAATCACGATCACGCTCTATCGGCTTGATGTTTACGGACTCTTCTACCGGCTGGCCGCGAATCCGGAAGATTATGGCTTTACCAACACGACCGACAGCGCGCAGGGACTGAGCGACGTTGATCCCGACACTTATCTTTTCTGGGACGATATCCATCCCACCACCGCGGGACATTACCAGATCGCCGCCGCGGCCTACGCGCTACTGAACGGCACGGCGCCGACGCCCGCGCAGTCGCTTAATCTCTCCGCCCGCCTGAACGTCGGGACCGGAGACAATGTTCTGATCGGCGGCCTGATCATCTCCGGCAGCGCGCCGAAGCAGGTGATGATCCGTGGTCTCGGGCCTTCGCTCGAGGTAAATGGAACGCCGGTCGCGGACACGCTGGCGGACCCGACGCTTGAGCTTTATCAAGGTGCCGATTTGATTCAGACGAACGACAACTGGAAAGAGACGCAGCAGGCCGAAATCGAGGCGACCGGCATCGCGCCGACCAATGATCTCGAATCCGCCATTCTCGTGACGCTCGATCCGGGCAGCTACACCGTGATTCTGCGCGGAAAAAACAGCACCACAGGCATCGGTCTGGTTGAAGCCTACGATCTCGACACGGCCGCGGCCTCCACACTCGCGAACACGAGCACTCGCGGATTCGTCCAGAGCGGCGACGACGTGCTGATCGGAGGATTTATCGTGGGTAATGGCGGCAGCGATACCGTTGTCGTTAGGGCGATCGGACCGTCACTCGCCGAGGCCGGAGTAGCGAACCCGCTCGCCGATCCGGCACTCGATCTCTATGACGAAAACGGCAACGTCATCCGCAGCGATGATAACTGGCGCGACACGCAGGAATCGCTCATCTCCTCGACTGGACTTGCGCCGTCGAACGATTTGGAATCCGCGATTATCCGCTCGCTCGAACCCGGCAACTACACCGCGATTGTGCGTGGCCAGGACGGCGGCAGCGGTGTGGCGCTGGTGGAAGTTTACAATTTGCAGTGAGGTAGCAGCCGTAGTCGCACAGGCTGGCCGTTTTATCCTTTGTTCCCGCACTGAACCTACACTCACACTTAGCGCGGCGTAGGCGTAAGTGTAGGTGCAGGGTTAAAGGTGACGCGGCAAGCTCGCACGCGGCTTCAACTGCCTGGAGAGGGAGAGTCCTATGATCGAAGATCTCTGGTACAAAAACACCGTCATCTATAGCCTCGACGTCGAGACTTTCATGGATGCGAACGGCGACGGCATCGGCGATTTCGAGGGGTTGATGCGCCGGCTCGATTATCTCGATTCCATCGGCGTCGACACGATCTGGCTCGCGCCTTTTTATCCATCGCCCAATCGCGATAACGGCTACGACATTTCCGATTACTTCGGGGTCGATTCGCGCCATGGCTCGAACGGCGATTTCGTCGAGTTCATACGTCAGGCCAACGAGCGCGGGATCAAGGTCATCATCGACTTGGTTGTGAATCACACCTCGGATCGGCACCTTTGGTTTCAAGAGGCGCGGGCGGACGAATCCGCCCCGCATCGCGGCTGGTACATCTGGTCGAAAAAGCGGCCACCGGCTTGGAACAAAGGGATGGTTTTCCCCGGCGTGCAGAACGCCACCTGGACGCGGGACCCGCAGGCGAAGTCCTACTACTATCACCGGTTTTATAAGTTCCAGCCGGACCTGAACATGGACAACCCAGCCGTCCGGACGGAAGTGCGGCGCGTCATGGGATACTGGCTGCAACTCGGTGTCGCGGGCTTCCGCGTCGATGCCGTGCCTTTCGTGATTGAGACCCCCCACGCCGGAAAAAAGAGCGTCCAACACTTCGAGTATCTCGAGGAGTTCCGAAAATTTCTCCAGTGGCGATGCGGCGACGCCATCCTCCTGGGTGAAGCCAACGTCATGCCTAACGAGAATAAGAAGTATTTCGGGCCCGAGGGCGATGGCATTCACATGATGTTCAACTTTTATGTCAATCAGCACCTCTTCTACGCGCTCGCGTCCGAGGACATCGAGCCGCTGGCTGATGCGCTTTCCGCGACCCGCGCGCTTCCGCCAACCGCGCAATGGGCGCAGTTTTTGCGCAACCACGACGAGCTCGATCTCGGTCGCCTAACGAAGACTCAGCGGGATAAAGTCTTCGAGAAGTTCGGGCCGGAGCCGCGCATGCAGCTTTACGAGCGCGGGATTCGCCGCCGGCTCGCGCCGATGCTCGGAAACCGGCCGCAGCTCGAGCTCGCTTACAGCCTGCTCTTCGCGCTCCCGGGCACGCCGGTTTTGCGCTATGGCGACGAAATCGGGATGGGAGACGACCTTTCCCTGAAGGAACGCGACGCCGTCCGCACCCCGATGCCGTGGTCAAACGATCCGCAAGCTGGCTTCACCACGTGCGCACGGCCGATCCGTCCAGTCTTGCACAAAGGGCCGTTCGGCTACGAGGCGGTGAATGTCGCGGCGCAGCGTCGCGATCCCGACTCGTTCCTGAACTGGATGGCCGGAATGATTCGGCTCCGCAAAGAATGCCCCGAAATCGGGTGGGGCGAATGGACGCGCGTGAAAACCGGCGCGCCGGGCGTGCTGGGATTGCGATACGATTGGAGGGGCAACGGGCTCGTCGTCCTCCACAACTTCTGCGCGCAACCAAAGGAAGTTCGAGTGCAACTAAAGGAAGAGCGTGGCGCCATCCTCACGAATCTTCGGGCGAACGACGAGTCCCGTGCCGGCGAGGACGGCCAGCACCGGATCGCGCTCGAGGCCTACGGTTACCGTTGGTATCGCGTCGGCCGCCTCGATCACCTGCTCGGCCGCCGCAAAGCCTGATTCCCTGGCGGTCTAGGTTCGCAGAATATCCGCGTAAGCTCGGGGGCAGATGGCCTCGCCAACCCGCCCGCAGGGCTTCATCGCCAACCTGGAACGGCGAGACTCCGTCGACGCGTCGAAAGCAATCAGTGGAAAAGCCATCGAAACATCCCCCCGCAGGCCCGAGTGAGTCCCGCCTAACGACCTTTTGGTTCAATCAACCAGATAACGCAACCGCAGCGTGTGAATTACCTCGCGGGCGTGGCCATACGGCGGCCGAAAATCTTCGAACGTCGCGAACTTCATTCGGCGCGCGAAAATCTCTTCATCGGCACGCGCGGCGGGAAGTCTGGAAACGCTGCGATTTTGCCAGCGTCGCAGGACCGATTCGCAGGCGCGGAGAAAGTTGTAAGCCCGGCGCAGATGTTCCGCATCACTCGCTCCCATGATCTCCGCCGCGGCCAGCCGGGTTGTCGCGGCAAGGAAGTTCGGCTCCCAGACGGCATGACGCATTTGCAACCCCTGCACAAGAAACTCCGCCTCAACCATCCCACCTATCCCGGTTTTGAAATCGAAGAAATCATTCCCGCTCCCGCGATCATTCGCGATCCGCACGAGCATGCTTTCGATTTGCCTGACGAGATCCTGACGGCGACCCGCTTCCCGCCAGAGTTCCCTGGCCAGCGCAGCGAACTCGCGAGCTTGCGAGCCAGCTACCGGCCGCACCCGTGTGAGCGCCTGCAGCTCCCAAAACTGCGCGCGCTTCTCGTAATACGCCGGCAGGCTTTCGAGCGGCGCAACGAGCGGTCCTTTTTCGCCTTCCGGCCGCAGCCGCGGATCGATCATCGCGAGACTACCTTCCGCCGTTGCGAGCGCCAGTTCGCCGATCAGCTGCTGCGCCGGACGCGGATCGCTCCCGAGGAAAAGAACATCCAGATCCGCGCCGTACCCAATTTCGCGTCCTCCGAATTTCCCCAGGGCCACGATCGTTAGGCTAGCCTCAGGCTCGAGCACTTCTCGCACAAAAAGAAGACAGGCTTCCGCGAGATCGCTTTGCTCGGCGAGGAGGTCGGGAACCGGCGCCAGCTCCAGCACATCGCGCAGCACAATCCGCAACAGCTCCCGACGTCGATAACTGCGCACCGGGTCGAAATTTGAGGCCGTGACGCCTAACGATCGCATTCTTGCCAAATGTTGCGGGACGCCCCGCGAGCCATCGAGAACCCCACCGCGAGTCAGTTCTTCGATCAATTGTGGGCGGCGAATGAGCGCTGTCCCGGCCGCCTCGCTCGCGTCGAAAGTCTTCGTCAGCAGTTCGAGCAACCGCGGATTTGTCACGAGCAACTCGAAGAGCAAACTGCGCAGTCCATAAGCCTCGACGAACCGCACAAACTGATTGAGCGTGCCGTCGGGATCGGCCGCAGTCGTCAAGCTTTCGAGCAGCAGCGGGCGCAGCTTGCGAAAGATCTGGCGCGTCCGAGGCGCGACATGAAACCCCGCCGAACCGCGCGCGAGTTGCTCGACCGACTTTTCCGCGCGCGCCGGATCGCGGAAGATCGTGAAGCTGTCCGGCGCGGATTCGTTAGGCGCAGCGACGCCCACGACCCGCTGAAAAATCGCGCGCACCTGTCGCATCTCTTCGCGCAACTTCTCGAGGAGAACGGCGGCGTCGGGAAACGCAAGGCTGCGCGCGAGAAGGTCGAGTGCCGGGCCCGGCTCGGGAAGGGTGTGCGTCTGCCGTTCCGATTCGATCTGCAAACGATGTTCGACCCGGCGGAGAAAACGGTAGGCTGTTTCCAGTGCCACCGCATCCGCGCGGGGAAGAAACTCGAGTTCGGCGATGCCGCGCAATGCTTTAAGGGTGCTCGTCTCCTGGAGAAACGGATGGCGCGCTCCGTGCAACAACTGCAGCGCCTGCACGACAAACTCGATCTCGCGAATACCGCCCGCGCCGAGCTTGACGTTGCGATCCAAGTGCTCGTGGCCCACGATGTCGCGCTCAATCCGGCGCTTGATCAGCGCGATCTCTTCCAGCAAATCGGGCGTTGGACTGCGGGGAAAAATAAAGGGCTGATGTTGCCGCAGAAATTCGTAAGCCAGCTCGCGATCGCCACAGATCCAGCGCGCTTTGATCAAAGCCAGACGCTCCCAGGTTTCACCGAAACCCGCGTAGTAATTTTCCATGCTTTCGAGCGACCTAACGAGCGGTCCGGCGCTTCCTTCCGGACGCAGTCGCAGGTCGACCCGGAAAAGCGAACCGGCCGGATCGGAACTCGCGAAGGTCTCGACGATCTTGTTGGCGAGACGCGTGAACCATTCGTGATAGCTGAAGTTTGGCGTCAGTTGCCCTTCCTCGCTGTAAGCGAAGATTAGATCGACGTCCGAGCTGTGATTCAGCTCGCGGCCACCGAGTTTTCCGAGGCCGAAGACCGCCATCTCGCTCGCTGGCGAACCCCAGCGCTGCCGTAATTCCTCGTTCCAATGATCGAAGACCGTCGTTAGACAGATGTCCGCAAGCTGCGAAAGTTCGATCAGAGTTTCTTCAAGCGGCGCGACCTCAGCGAGTTCGCGCAACGCGATTCGCACCATCTCGCGCCCCTTCCAGAGGCGGAGGAGCCGGAAGTTCCGAGCCGCGATCCCTTCTTTCGATCCGAAATTGCGGAGGTCGGTCAGCATTCGGCCGTAGCCGCGTCGATCCGCGGCAACGTCAGGATGGGCCAGCCAAAGAAGGATTTGCGGATGGCGAATCAACCGCGACCGGCAGATGCTGGAGGCGGCCAGTAAATGGCAAATCGCTGCCTCGCCTAACGGGAAGCTGCGAACGATTTCGCCTAACGACACGGGCGAGTCGGCCGGCCAGTTCGTCTCGATCCCCGCGAGCGCGGCCTCGACAGTTTCCGAGCGAAAACTGCGCGGGGTTGCGCCTAACGAACCCGTCGGCGTCACTACTTCCCGGTTTTCAGGTCCGGCGCTCCGAAATCTCAAATCTCCTCAGGCGTGCTCGTCATCCTGGCGTGCGCTTCGGCCAGCTTGCGACGCTCGCACCGAGTCAGACTGGCGAGGCCGCCACGGGAAATTTTGTCGAGGAGGGGGTCAATTTCTTGAACGATAAAATCTTCTACTGACATGCGCTGGAGACGTTCGCGCTCGAGCCGGCGCGCTCTCAGATAGCGTTGCAGGAACGAGGGCGGGCCGAATCCGAGCGACTGCGCGTAAAACCAGCCCGCGACGCAACCGCCCAGATAGGCGCTGTGACTGACCACGCCCTGTCGATTGACCAGCAAAAGCACGGCGCCGATCGCTACGAGCCCATACGACAACTGCTTCGCTTTCAGTTTTACGGGGACGAGGAAAAAGATTGATCCGGCGATCTCAAGCTCCGGCAGCAGTGCGCCGAAGGCGACCACAACCGCGGCGACACCACCAGCGGCCGCCAGCAAGACCGTCGTCGACGGCATCAGAAACAGATGCGCCAACTCCCCGCCGACTGCGCCGAGCAGATAGAGATAGAGAAAGTGCTTCTGGCCGAGGATAGACTCCACATCCCGCCCCAGCACGTAAAGCACGATGATGTTGGCTGCGAACTGGAAGACGCTACCCGGCAAAAACATCGCGCTGAAGAATTGCCACCCGAAGGCTTGGTCGATTCCGCGATAACTCAAGCCGAGATACTGGGAGACGAGCGCGGGGTCCGACGACTGGACGAGAAGTTGCGCGATAAACCCGATAACATTTGCGCCCAGGAGCGAGAAAAGCACAATGCTCTGACGCGGCGTCCAGCGTGGCGCGTAGGACGAAGCTTTTCGGCCGGAGAGGCGCATGCTGCGAGGTTATCCCAATCGCTTCCAGTTGTCATCGGGAAAGGAAAGAAGAAGACGAAAGACGATGCCGCGCTTCCGAAAAAAACAGGAATCCGGTTATCCCGTGCGGAACCCCGCGGAGGCAGGACTCGGTCGAGGTCCCGCGGAGCGACCTAAGCCCGCCATGGGCTTGCACGAGCGCTCTACGCTCTGCGAAATGCCACTCGGATCCACCGACCCCCGCCGAGCTCAACGCGGCGCCAACACTCGAAGCTGCTTCGAATCGAGTTTGAACTCCACCGGACAGCTTCCTGCCAGCTCCCCATCGAGCTCGACGGGCACTTCATCGCGGCTGCTCACCCGAAGCGCGCGCGTCTGAAAATATTCCACCTCGCGCGGGGTGATATCGCGTGTGAAGAAAACGTTCTGAAGATATTTTAGGAGATCGAGATAGCCGATTTGCTTGAAGACGAGCACGTCGAGCAAGCCGTCGTCGTTTGCTGCGTGTTTGAAAAACGGGAACGGCCCGCCGTAAAGGCGGCCGTTTCCCACCAGCACAAACGATCCTTCTTCCGTCAGCGCATCTTCCGATTCGATGAGCAGGCGCGGCGGCCGCCGCGTTGCGATTTGGGCGGCGGAAATCAAGTAACTCAGCGGCCCGAAATTTCGCTTCAAGGTTCGGCTCGTCTCTTTCACTACCTGCGCATCGAGCCCAACGCCGGCGAGTTGCACGAAGCGCTTTGTATTTGCCCGCGGCAGGTCAACCAGGAGCGTCTCTTCTCTGCAGATGATTTCCCAGCATCGCCCGAGATCGTTCGCGGGCAGGCCGAGTTCGGTTGCGAAGACGTTCATCGTTCCCATCGGCATGAGCCCGAGCGCGACGTCGGAACCGGCGAGACCATTCACCACTTCGTGAACTGTCCCGTCGCCGCCCGCCGCGACCACCTGCTCGAACCCGCCGCTGACAGCTTCGCGCGCAAGTTGTTCGGCGTCGCCCGCCTGCACGGTGGCGCAAAATTCTGCACTTCCGCAGAGCCCGCGCAGGCGTTTTTGCCAGCGTCGGGCGCGCTCACTCCGCGCGGCAGGATTCAAAATGATACAGGTGCGGGCCACGGCTTTACTTGTTAGGCCACTTCCCCTTTTCTTCAATCCCACGCTGCGTAACCTTCGGAGGTGAAACAGCTCGGGCGGATCTTGCTTTGGCTCCTTGGCAGTGCGCTCGTCCTCGCCGGCGTCGTTCTGGTGGCGGTGAATCTTTATGTGCAATCACAGGGCGTGCACCATCGTATCCAGCAAGAGCTCAGCCAACGGCTCGATACGCCGCTTGGTTTACGCCGGATCAGCGTGACGCCGTGGGGCGGGTTGAAACTCAACGGCATCTCCATTCCGCAGGAGGGCAGAAAGATCGGCGGAGATTTTCTAAAAGCTCAGACGTTTCAGTTGCGGGTGGAGTTCTGGTCGCTCTTCAGTAATCGGCTCGTAATTCGGCAGGTTGCTTTGATCAAACCCGAAGTCGTCTGGGAACAA
>JAICMR010000216.1 GCA_025929155.1 Chthoniobacterales bacterium
ATATTGAGACGCCGCTGCATTCCTCCCGAGTAAGTCTTGACCTGATCGCGCCGCCGATCCTGGAGTTGCACGAGGCACAGCCCTTCCTCGACCCGTTCGCGCAGAACCGACCCGCTCAAGCCATAGAGGCGGCCAAACAAACGCAGGTTCTCTTCGCCACTTAGTTCCTCGTAAAGAGCGAGCGCCTGCGGGACGAAACCGAGCTGCGCCCGTTGCGTAATTCGCTCCGGACGCATTCGCTCGCCTAGGCACAAAATCTCGCCTTCATCTGGCTGGCGCAGGCCCGCGACAAGCGACATCAGGGTGCTTTTGCCCGCCCCGTTCGGGCCGAGGAGCCCGAAGATTTCTCCGGCTTCCAAGGTCAGCGAAACGCCATCAAGCGCCGTGATCGAGCCGTAGCGTTTCGTTAGGTTGTTCGTCGTGAGCATATGCTAACGGCGCGCCGGATTTCAGCGTGTGCTGGCGGCGAGAATGGCACGCAAGGCCGCGACGTGCGCGTCGAACGCGCGCCGGCCCTGTTTCGTCACCGCCAGAAATGTTTTCGGACGCCGGCCGACGAAGGTCTTCTCCACTTTGATATAGCCGTTCTCCTCCAGCGTGATCAGGTGCGCACCGAGATTGCCATCGGTCAGCGCGAGTTTCTTCTTCAGAAAACTGAAATCGACCTGCTCCGAAGGCGCCAGCCCGCAGAGCGCACCCATGATGCGAAGTCGCGCCGGTTGATGGATCACAGCATCCAGTTCGTTCATCTCGGGATCAGAATTCAGCGCCACGCGTAGCGCACCACAAATCCGGAAAGAAAAACCGGGCCGCCGCAAAGCACGGCGAACCAGAGCCAAAAGATGTCAGCGAAACAGAAGAGTCCGATCAGGATCAGCGCGGACACGAGCAGGCCGATGAAGAGGAGGTAATTATCGAACCAAATCCCGGCGAGCACATAGACCTGCATAATGAGCAGACAGATGAACGCAAAGTTGCGGGACTCGTCAGGCGAATAGCCCGCGCCGCCGAGGACGAACGGCCATAAAATTCCAAAGCCAAGGATCGTGGCGATCGCACCCAGAAAGCGTTTGTCGAGCGGCGCGCGAATCTGCCGGCTCTGGAGAACGCCGATGGCCAAGGAAAGAAACGCCGCCGGGAAAATCACGAACGGAAAAAAAGCAAACCCGCGCCGGCCGAAGAAATGGACGAGCAACGGCATCGCGATCCACGCGGCGCCCCAAATCCAGAGATAAGCGTGACCGCGATGGGCGCGAATCGCGCGGCGCATCGCAGCGCGGGAATCCGCCACCTCGCGCAAAGCGCGGTCGGCCTCGGCCGGAGATATGTTTGACTGCATGATAGATTACTCTGCGTTACAGATTATTCTGTCAAGACGATTTTGGATGAAGCAACGCCGTGCGCAGACTCAGCGGAGCAGCAGATGGAGGGCGCAGGCAAAAACCGACCCGCCTAACGGATCGCTTCCAGAACTCTTTGCGCGGCGTTGTGACCGGGGATGCCGCTGACCGCTCCGCCGCGGTGCGCGCTCGAACCACAAAGGAAAACGTTCTCGAATTCCGTCTCCACGCCCCACGTGCCGACCTGTTCCTTCCTCGCGGCGAACGGAAACGTCGGCGCGGATTGAAAAATGTTGCCGCGAAAAAGACCTAACGACTTTTCAATATCGACCGGGCTCTTGCTCTCGAGACAAAGGCTCCCGTCACGAGCCACCGCGAGGCAATCTTCCAGTGGCTCGGCCAGCCAGTGATTGATCCCGTCGAGGAACCGGCGCTCCGCATTTTTGCGCAGCATTTCGTTGTTGCCGACGAAGAGCGACCAGGGCGTGTCGATGCCGAAGAGCGTGAGGGTATGAAAACCCCGTGCGCGTAATTCTGGCGAGAGGATGCTGTCGTCGGTCAGCGTGTGACAGTAGATTTCAGACGGCAGTCTGTCCGGCAACTTCCCCGCCCGCGACTGCTCGAAGCTGAGGTTCATTTCGCGGTAGCCTTCGTCAATATGGAAGGTGCCACAGAACGCGTCGGTCGCCGGGTAACGCGTGGCTTTCAACTTCGGGAGACGCTTGAGGAGCAGGTTGATTTTGAAGACCGAGCCCTCGTCGCTCGCATCGGGCGTAAAGGCTTTTCCAGTCAGTTGCGCGAGAATATTCAAACCGAAATTTACGAGGAGAAAACGCGCGTTCACCGCTCCGATTTTGCCATTGTGTTCGAACTCAACCACCCGCTCTTTTCCGCCCAAGTCGAGCCTGCACAGCTGGACTGACGTCAGAATTTCCGCGCCGCTTTTGCGGGCCGCGTCTTCGAGCTTTTGCGCGACGGCGCCCATCCCGCCGACCGGGACCTTCCATTCCCCGGTTTTATTTCCGATCAGGTGATAAAGGAAACAGCGATTCTGTAACAATGTCGGATCGTGCGGATAAGTGCTGACGCCGATCTTCCCATCGGTGAAGACGAGTCCGCGGAGCAGGTCATCCTCGAGGTAACGCTCGATCGACAACCCGAGCGGCTCTTCCGCGAGACTGCGCCACGCTTCCCGGCTGGCGTCATCCCCTTCAAAACGGCGGCGCATTTCGTCCTTAGCAATCAGCGGCTCAAGCAGGCTGTCCCAAGTCTTCTCCGCGAAGATGCGAGCGAGCCGATAGAACTTCTTCATCTGCTCAAACTCGCGCTCGCTTCCGGTCAGGTGCACAATCGACTCGCGGCTCACTTCCTCCGAGAGGTTGCTCAAGAGCAGGCCGTCGTGCTTTCCATTTTTCTCGTAGGGCGTGAACGAACCCGCGGCGCGCCGGCGCAGCTCGAGATCG
>JAICMR010000163.1 GCA_025929155.1 Chthoniobacterales bacterium
CCTGACAAGGACATCGAGGACGAGACGGAAGAGTAGGCGCGCGGAGGACTATCTCACCGCGACATTGCTTGTCGCGCCCTCCTCCGGCTGCGGAAGCGCCGCGTCAATACGTTGCGTTCGGATTTTCATCCCGAACCGACGATAGCGTGACAAGAAACCTTAAAGCATGAGTCGACGGATGTTGCCTAACGAAATCGCCTAACGCCTGCGAATCACTCGCCGTCTACGCGGCTCGGGATGACAACTCGTGTGCGCGTTGCCCAAGATAACCCGCGGCCCGAGGGATCTAGATCTTCCTCCGCAAAGGCCGCACACAGCCGGTCAGCTTGCGTAGCCCGAGCTCGAGCCGGGTCTTTACCGTTCCCAGCGGCGTGCGCGTCTGCGCCGCGATTTCCCGGTGGCTCAGCCCCTTGAAAAATGAAAGCTCGATCGCTTCCCGCTGAAAGACCGGCAACGAATTCATTTGCCGTTGAAGAAAGCGCCGCAGATCGGAGCGGATCAGTTCGTCATCGATCCCTTTGCGCACCCAGGATGAAGGCTGTTGTTCGATATGTTCTTCAAACCGGTCTTTCGCGCGGCAATACGCCTGCCGACGGCGCAACCGATCGATCGCGCGACGCCGTGCGAGCGTCACCACCCAGCCGAGCGGTTTGCCGGCGCGCGGCGAATAATTACCGGCCTCCTTCCAGATCTGGAGAAAAATTTCCTGAAGTACGTCGTCGGCTTCCGCGTCCTCGTGGACGACGTGGGTCACGACGGCTTTCAATGTTTTACCGTAACGCGTGTAGAGCTCTCGCAGCGCCGGCTGCTTGCGATCGGTGATTGCTTTCATGAGCGCCTCGTCCGACGCGGCGGAGAGGGACGAACAGTTAATTGAGGGTTTCATCATGAGCGTGTGAAGTGGTTGCCTCCGCTTTCTTCGCGGCGGTGACCAAGTCTCGGCCTCGCTTTCCGACCCTCAATCAGAGCGAGAGTGCGTCATTACCTAGGGAAAAGTATTACGCTCCGGCGACCATGGAAATTATCGCTCTCAGTCGCCTTTTCGTTAGGCGTTAGGCTGCGCTCTTTGCAACAAGTTACGGCTGCTTCGCCGGCAGGGCTTTCTTGCTTTTAAGGATTTCGGCTTCCGGCGTGAGCTTGTTTGCTTTGCCGCTGAAGATGATCCGGTTCGGCTTTTCTGCGAGCGTATCGACAAGCGCCTTCGCGTGGGTCGTGATGACTTTCAGGTTCAGCAAAATCACGTGCAGCTCCTCCATTTGCTGGTGCAGTTGCCGATCAGTCGCGCCCAGAAACGTATCGGCCGTGTTGAAAACGTTGCCCGCTTTGGTTTCGATCCCATTCAAGCCGGCGATCGTTTTTTGCAGTTCGTCGAGGTCGGCCTTCGCGCTGTCGGCGACGGGAGAAAGCTTGGGCAGGAAGAGCCCGAGATCGCTTTTCACGGTCGTGACTGTGCCGTTCAGGTTGCTGACGGTTCCGTTTAGGTTGTCGATCAACTTGTTCGCATTGCTGAGGAGTGGACCGATCTGACCGGCGATCTGTTCCAGCCCACCGGCGGACGCACCTTCGATGACCGCATTGTTAGGCAAATTCGGTTTGCCTGGTGTGCCGGCGGAGAGCGCAACGAATTTTGGCGAGAGCAGCGTGTCCGAGCCTAACGATGCCGCAATGTCGTTAGGTAAGGACGGCAGGTGGTCGTCCAATTCGACCGTGACTCGGACCGCGTCCTTCGGGTTTTTCTTTCCTGCCCGCTCTTTCGCGCTCAGGTGTGTCATCGCGATGACGCGTCCAGCGGGCGCGCCGGCGTAGCGCACTTCAGAGTGCAGTTTAATGCCGGTAACGTCGGGATAATCGAGCTGCAAAGTTCGCTTCGGCGGATGCAGCCGGTATCCGGAAAGCGCAATCGTGAGCGCAGCCAGGAGTACGACGCTGCAAATAATTACTGCGAGCGCGACGAAGTAATCGGAGAGGTTCTTTTTCATGGTGTTTTCCGCTGGAATCTTCCACGAGCGACGACCAGCGGCCGCGGGCGCACGTGGGCGAGCTGGGCGTGATCGCCGGTGGAAAGGTTGAGCGGGCGGGGACCGTCCGGCTCGCCGTTAATGAATTGCTGCACTTCCGCGATCGGGCTCGCCCGAATTTCCTCCGGCGCGCCTTCGGCAATGATCTTGCCGCGATCGAGCATGATCATGCGGGTTGCGATCCGGAATGCGCTCGTCATGTCATGGGTCACGACCACCGCGGTCATTCCGCGTTCACGAGTCAATTCAAGAGTGAGCTTGTCCACCACCGCGGTCATGATCGGATCAAGGCCGGAAGTCGGTTCGTCGCTGAAGAGCAGCTCCGGGTCGAGCGCAAGGGCGCGCGCCAGTCCGACCCGCTTTTTCATGCCGCCGCTGATTTCCGCAGGCTTCAGCTTTTCGAAGCCGGTTAATCCCACGATTTCCAGCTTTTGCCTAACGACCTCATCGATTTCCCCGGGGTTCAGGTCGGTGTGTTGAGCGAGCGGCAGCGCGACGTTTTCTCCGACCGTGAGCGAGGCGAGGAGCGCACCGGATTGAAACAACATGCCGAAACGCCGCCGCACCTTGTCCAGCTCGCGCTCGCTCAGTCCGGTGATTTCTTCCCCAAAAATTTTCACCGAACCAGAGGTCGGCTTCATGACCCCGATAATGTGGCGGAGGAGCGTGCTCTTCCCGCAACCGCTCCCGCCCATGATGACAAGGGTTTCGCCGCGCTGGATCTCGAACGAGAGATGATCGATCACCGTCCGGTCGCCAAATTTGCGGACGAGGTCGGTCGCCTGCACGATGGGTTCGTTAGGCGAATCCATTAGCCGAAAAAGAAAATCGCGGTCAGGATTGCGTTCATCACGAGCATGGCGAGAAGCGCCTGCACGACGGCGCTCGTCGTGGCGCGGCCGACGCCTTCCGCGCCGCCTTCGACGTGCAGTCCCGCGTTGCACGCGATCGTGACGATGAGCCAGGCGAAGACGACGCTCTTGATCATCCCCGAATACAAATCCCAAGCGTCGGCGCTCTGGATAGCGCGAAGGATGTATCCCGCAGTGTCGAAATTCAACGCGAGCCGGCAGACCGCCCAGCCGCCCAGGACGCCGATGTAGTCGCCGATGATCGTGAGCGCTGGCAACATGATCATCATCGCGAGAAAACGCGGAACGATCAGATAGCTGATCGGGTTGATCGCCATCACCTCGAGTGCCTCGATTTCCTCGGAGACTTTCATCGTGCCGAGCTCGGCGGCCACGGCGGAACCGGAGCGGCCGATCACGATCACCGCGATCAGAACGGGGCCCATCTCGCGCAGGAGCGAGACCATCACGAGATCGGGCACGTAAACTTCCGCGCCGAGTTGCTGGAGGGAATGCGCGGCCTGCATCGCGAGAGTCACGCCGATGCTGCAGGCGGTGAGCGCGACCATCGGTGCGGCCCGCACGCCGATCGCGACCATTTGTCGAAAGACGGGCGCGAACTTGAACATTTCGCCGCGAAAAGGCGCAAGCAAGATCCAGTAGAGCAGGCTGAAATTTAGACGCAGGTAGGTTCTCAAGGTGGTCGAAGTGCGGAGGTTAAGCAGGACGAGGTCGCGAAGGCGAGCGGATTAAACAGCTCCGTCCGACCGATTCCGAATTTGCCTAACGAGTGCAGGGCCGGGCGATAGCTCGCGGCAACTCTCGCAAGCTGCCTCACTCACGTCCGATCCTTCGCGCGGGAACGAAAATGGCTGCGTCAGCCATCGCTTGCTCGTGGGGACACGAGCATTTATACGCTTTTGCGCCATGCGCATTCTGCTCATCGAAGATCAAAAAAAGATGGTGGCCTTTCTTGAAAAAGGACTGCGCGAAGCCGGCCATGAGGTGGAAGTGGCTTTCGATGGCCCGGTCGGGATCGAGCTCGCGCTGCAGCAGCGCTTCGATCTTCTGCTGGTCGACGTGATGTTGCCAAAAAAGGATGGCTGGACGGTCGTGAAAGAAGTTCGGGCCGCCGGCGTCCAGACGCCGATTCTTTTCCTCACCGCGCGGGACGCGGTGCCGGATCGAGTGAAAGGTCTCGAGCTGGGCGCGGATGATTATCTGGTGAAACCGTTCGCGTTCGCCGAGTTGCTGGCTCGGGCCCGCTCCCTGGTGCGCCGGCCCACCACAGTCACGGATCGATTGCAAGTCGATGACCTGGAGCTCGACCTCCGTCGCAACCAGGCCACCCGCGCCGGCGAAGCGCTGAATCTGACGAACAAGGAATTTCTTCTGCTCGCTCACCTGGCGCGCGCGGGCGGCGAAACCGTTTCCCGCGACGAGATCGCGGGCCACGTCTGGGGAATCGATTTTCACACGAGCACGAATGTGCTCGATGTGATGGTGCGACGGTTGCGCGCGAAAGTGGACGACCCGTTCCGGAAGAAACTCATCCACACCGTGCGCGGCGCCGGCTATGCCCTCAAAGCGAACTGAGCCGCGTTCGATTGCGACGCAGCTCGTTCTGCTTTTCACGCCCGCTTCCGCGTTTCTCTTCTGCTGCGGAATCGGCGTGCTCTATTGGGTCGTGATCCGACACGCCTTCGCCGAGGATCGCGCTGTCCTGGCCGAAAAGGTTTTCGCGGTCCGGGCCGATTTGCAGGCGGCCGACGGCCCGGCGCTCCTGCACGAGCAATTGAAAACCCTGCATACCGGAGAGCGCACGAGTTATTGGGTCCGGCTGATCGATGAGACCGGGCGGGTCGTCGCGGAGACTCCGGAGATGGCGACGGTTTTGCCGCAATCGATCTTCCGGAATGGACCGGGCGAAATTGCTTCCAGCAGGGACGGCCGGGATTACTCAGCGCGAGGCAAGTTGTTCTCGCTCGTCTCGACTTCCGCCACGGCAGGCGGTCACACCTACACTTTGCAAATCGCGCAGGATCGCACGACCGATGAGAAGTTTGAACGACGTTTCGGCTTTCTCGTCGCCGCGGTCCTGGTCCTGGGCATGTTCGCCTCCGCCGCCATCGGCGTGGCGGTGACGAAGCGAGGCCTGCGGCCGCTCGCGAGCATGACCCGGTCGCTCAAGCGCGTCGCGCCCGATCGCCTGCACGAGCGGGTCCCGCCTAACGACTGGCCGCGCGAACTTCAGCCGGTCGCGATTGCTTTCGATGACATGCTCGACCGGCTGGAGGATTCTTTCACCCGGCTCTCGCAGTTCTCCGCCGACCTTGCGCATGAACTCCGCACTCCGATAGCCAATATTCGCGGCGAAGCCGAGGTCGCCCTCACTCGCACGCGTTCGCCTAACGAATACCAGGCGGTGATCGAATCGAGCATCGCGGAATGTGAGCGGCTCTCCGGGATGATCGACAACCTGCTCTTCCTCGCGCGGGCCGAAGCGGCCGAAGGGCAGGTGCACCGGGAGATTTTCGACGCCCGCGCCGCCGCGGAAAAAATCATCGCCTACTACGAAGCCAGCGCCGAAGAACGCCAGGTGACGATCTCGGGCGAAGCCGAAGGAACAATCTTTGCCGATCCGCTTCTTTTCGGTCGCGCGCTCAGCAACCTGATCGACAACGCGCTGCGTCACACGCCGGAAGGC